>JAUNPJ010000052.1 GCA_030536755.1 Eubacteriales bacterium
CGCTCAACAGCTCCAATTTATCGATTCAGCTATCTACTTTCCGAGAGTACTCGAAGAAAAAGCACCAGCCAACTTAATGACTGATGCTCCACATCTTATTTACTGAATATCAATTCTACATTTTACCAATCGCAATCCGTATTGCCAGATTCATTATTGAATCTCCAACAATCATTAAAAGCAGAACGCATACAACCCAAAATGCAGGTGCCATTGAGAACATTCCGGGAAGAACCGCTGCTATTGATGCTCCACCAATAACACATCCATAGAAGATAGTCATCAAAGGGCACATATACAGAAGAATGATTACCATTAATATACTGTTAAATATGGCTTTGTATAATACCGTTCCAGGTTTTGTTATTTTTTCAGTTATCACACTGCTAATCATTCCACCTGGTATCAACATACCCATAAATGTACTGATTACTGTCGATGATATAAATTGCATAGGAAAGTTCTCACAGACAATCCGTCCATTATTAAGAATACTTCCTACGATAGTCAGAACAACACCAAAAAATATACCATAAAATACACTGGATAGAATTCTGACTTTCAATTCCTTCTTCATTTATCTACTCCGGATGGAACGGTACTCAGATCGTAATCCTTGTTATCTACTGTATCAATATATGGATAACGGGTTACTTTTGCACGAACGTTTTTAATCTTTCCACCGAAATCTCCCCACTGGACAAATACTTCAGCACCTTCTTTAATCTTATCAATGTCAAGAATGGTCTCACTGACAGTTGTATGATACCATGAGCTGTATACCGGAACAGATGAAATACCGATCACCTTTCCATCAGCATCACATACATAATTCTGATGATCACCTGCAAATTCATTCACACCAGATGGCATTTCCATATATTTATATGGATCATCAGTGAACTGGGAAGCATAAATATCGACAATATCTTCTTTATTCCATTCAAGAGTTACAATTTTACGCTTTGGATTAGCCATCTCTGCCTGCATGGCTTCTTTTCCAACAAATTCATGGTCAAAGTTTGCCATCCATGCCCAATCAACCTCTACTGCGGAACGACATCTTGCTCTATTATCTGCCGGATCTACAGAACCATTATTTCTTGGTTCAAATGTAAACATCTTCATGCACATATCTGCATACCATGGCTCATAATTATATGACTGCATGAAGGAACATGCCATCTGAGGATATCCGCCAAATGTGTGATTTACATGATAGTCACGTGCACCAAGACGCTTCAGACCATCCTGCTGGCCTTTATCATAAGCCATCTTATAAACTGTTGGCCCCCATTCTGCAGCTCCTCTCAGTTCATATGCCAGTGTTCCTGACATTCCGATACGGCAAACTTCAAAGTCCGCATCAATTCCAGGAATTTTCACTGGACGAACCTCAAGGAATTTGACATCATGAAGATCTGTCTGTGTCACACGTTCAATAACTGTAAGAGAACGTGGGCCTGAGAACTGGAATACAAATTCATTTACCTGCGTCAGTTCTACATCATACTTACGCTGATTCATCAGCATGATCATTGGTGTAACATCACAGGCTGTACCACGGAATGTATCTTCTGCATCACGCACAAATAATCCATGGTTCATGATCAATCCATTATGATCCAACTGTACCAGATGTTTGCAACGTCCAATTTTCCATTTCCAAACATTGTTAATGGAAGCATCGGAAAGAAGCTGCTGAGCTTCCGGTCCTTTAAAAATAGCGGAATTGTTTGAAATACCTGCATGAATGTAAGTTCCTTCAAAATACGCTCTGGAACTTTCTACCCATGTTGCGTTCACATCGCCTTCCCATAAAACCATTTTATTCATCCAACGCATATACACCTCATTACGTGGGAAAATTGGTTCATAGGTAAGCAGATTCTGATTAAAAGATGGTAACTTTTCTACTGTGTTCATATAAATAACCCCTTTCGTACATGACAGATCTATTATTTTCAAATCACGTATCATCTGTCATTCATTTTGTTGATTACAATATATCATTCACTTCGCACAAAATCCACGGCGTTATTTACAATAATTTGTATTATATTTTGTTCTATCCGAACAATCCTTTATTTTTCTCCTGATTTAATAAACGGCAAATACCCAAGCAGCAAAAGAGATAATGTCACCTGTACACATACATCATCATCTCCAAGATTCAATCCTGTCAGATCCATGATTTTATCAAGTCGATAATACATAGAATTCTTGTGAACATTGCGCAATTCGGCAGTTCGGGTCACATTTCGTCCACAACTCATGTATGCAGCCAGATCAAGCACCCTTTCAATAGCACCACTGTCTTTTTTACCCAATAATTCCAAAATCTCTGGCATGATCATTCCATTGGCTGATATTGCACGTGCACCCTCTGCCTGTTCCAACAGATATAACCCAGAAACAGAATCAAAATCAACCAGCAGCTCAGACCTTGCACTTTTCCTTAATCTGATTGCTGCATCAGCCTGAAGATATGCATCTTTTAAAGACAGAACAGATGAAATACTCCTGCTTATGCCACAGATTATATAATCGGTCTGAATATATTTTCTCAAACGTTCCTCTATCGTCTCAACGGATAGTTTATTATCTATTATTCTGATACAGTCGTTTTTATATAATGTTCCTAATGAAAATGGGAACTGTGAATGCAGTTGAGCATCAATAACCATCTTATTTATTGTATATTCAGGATCGATTGAGCGTACAATTAACACTCGCATTTTTTCCGGGAAATCATGTCCAAGTAATCTAAAATTTTTTCGAACTGCCTCTTCATTCATAAAATCGTCTTCAACGCCATCAAGTAATTCGACCAATAACGCTGAATAGTTCTGTCCAGAATATTCCTGCTTTCCTGATTGCTGCAATGCAAATGCAATCGTCTGGCATACTAATGGCACAAGTTCCTCGTAATCATTTGTAAAAGGACTCTGAACATCTGCCACTAAGATACTGCCAAACACTTTATTTTTCAGGCGTACTCTTGCAGCAACCCAATTTGATGATATCGCGGAAATCTTTCCATAAACCGGATCATCACCGGAATAAATGAATTTAAAATATCCAGCTTCACTGGCCTCTTTTGCAATCTGTAAATTTTCACCATACTGATCTTCCATCCAGTCAAATATCTCCGGATATTGATTGCATGAAGAAGACTTACCAATTAACTGCAATGACTGATTCGCAAAAACATATGGATTTCCAAGTAAAGCAGAGCATTCATCCATAACATATTGCAAATCTTTTCCTGAAATAATCATCTCAAATAGCTTTGCTTTATATTGATCTTTTCTCATTAAATTATTTTCTCCTTCTAATAATAGGAGTAACCATATTCTGGTCTAGTATTAATCTCATTAGCAATAGAAATTCTTTCTACTTAACACAGGCCGCAGCCCAGCGTTATCACAATGTATATCGGGCTCAGCAAATGAAGAGGACCGTATTCCCTTTCCAGGAAGGTGTAGCCGTCACGAATCACCATCTTCACACTGCGGTAGTACCAGTCCACGCGTCCGGCGGAGGAAGCACCCAGGAAGAGGAACTTCCTGCTTCCATGCTCTGCCATCCGGCCATTCAACAGCTGCGTTCCTACGACCATGCCAATGACACGGAACTTGCAGAAACTCTGCAGGCATATCTGCAGTGCAATCTCAATATGACAGCAGCAGCTGAACGGCTTTATATTCACCGTACTACCTTTTGCCGGCGTATTGAGTCTCATTTTTTATCTTTTATATTGCGCAATCATTCGAATCATCTTGGGGATATCCAGCGGCTTGGCAATATGTGCATCCATGCCCGCATCCAGACTTTTCTGCACATCCTCGGCAAATGCATTGGCCGTCATAGCTACAATCGGCAAGGTATCTGTGTCCGGTCTTCCCATTTGCCGAATCTGCCTCGTCGCCTCATGGCCATCCATGACCGGCATCATCACATCCATAAGCACCAGATCAAAAGTTCCGGTGGAATGGCTTCGCACAGCATCCACGGCTTCTCTGCCGTTAACTACAGATGTGACCTCAGCCCCCTCTTCCATGAGAATTGTTTCGGCAATGTCCCGGTTGAGTTCATTGTCCTCCGCCAGTAAAATCCGCATTCCCCTAATAGAGACTTTCTCCACTTTCTCAACCTGCGCGATTTCCTTTTTATCGGCAATCTCAAAGGGAATTGTCACCACAAACGTGCTGCCCACATTCCGTTCACTTGACACTTCCAGCGTACCTCCCATCTGCTCAATGAGAGCCTTGGCGATACTCATTCCAAGTCCGGTACCCTGATAGACACTTCGAGCATCCGTTTCTGCCTGAACAAAAGGTTCAAAGATCTGCGTGAGAAATTCCTGACTCATGCCAATTCCGGTATCCGTAATCGTCCAACGATATGTAACTCTCCGCTCATCATTGGCAATAACCTGAATGTCTGTCGTGATTTTTCCATTTTCCCGATTGTACTTGATGCAATTGCTGTAGATGTTCATCATCGCTCTTCGCAGATGGAGCGGACTGCCATAAACATAGGTAAAACGCTCATCCTGAGGTGTAAAATTCACTGCGGAGCTGATACCTGCCTCCTGTGCCTGCAGATTGATGATAACCGACGCCTCTCTTCCTTCCTCTAAAATATTAAACGGCTCGTGGGCAAGAACAAGACTGCCATCTTCAATTTTAGCCATATCCAACACATCGTTAATCAGTGAAATCAAATGGTTGGTGACAACAGTAGCCTTTCTTCTGTTTTCCTTGAGATAATTAATGTCATCTGCATGCTTGTTGCCAATTTCCAAAATACCGACAATACCGTTCAGGGGCGTTCTCATATCATGGGACATTCTTGCCAGAAAACGTGATTTTTCTGCATTGGCGCGTTTTGCAGCATCCAGCGCCTTTTGCAGCTTCTGCTGCTGCTCAATTTCCTCCGCAACAATGTCATCCACATTCAAAAATCCCAGCACAACAATCCCATACTCTTCATTTTTAATAAAACGGAACTGATAATGGTGAGTCTCCCCTTGGTGAATGACGCGATAATTGCCCGCATATTCCTTCTTCTGGGACAGCGCTTCCATCACATTGCTCAGCTTCATCGCTGCCGTCATCATCATACAATCATCCGGATGAACACGACCTGCAATATATTTTTCCAGCAGCTCATCGTAAGGATATACCTTTTTGCCGTCATGTTCAAAAATCGTGGACATAAAACCGTCATACTTAATGAGAGCCGCCGTCTTTTCCCGGGTATTAA
Organism: Eubacteriales bacterium; assembly: GCA_030536755.1. Taxonomy (GTDB): domain Bacteria; phylum Bacillota; class Clostridia; order Lachnospirales; family Lachnospiraceae; genus JALFVM01. The sequence goes on from JAUNPJ010000052.1 coordinate 5,272, forward strand.
GCAGAAGCACATCCAGATAATTACTGCTCAGCGTTTGAACGATACTTACCTGTGTCTCGTAGGCCTCCCTGTCCTGCGTCACGTCCATGCCATAGAAAACGCCTTCCAAATGGTTATTGGCAGGATTCACAAACAATCGAACTGTATAGCGCGACCAGCGGGCGATATGATCATCGTAATAGCAACGAGACTCCCGGATAATCTCTACTTTACCTGACTCGTAATCCTTCTTCATCGCCTCCAAACTGTAGGCGTGCAGAAAATCCTGACGGTCTTTCTCTGAGAGAATGTATACTGCCATACTCTGCATCAACTCATCAATGGAGCAATCCCGATCAAGCTCATCGACAATCGCAGATGTACCGCCGACCCTGAGTATCCTGTTCCCAGTAATATCCAGATGAAAATAGCCCGCCGCATGAGAAATCGATGACACAAGGGCATCAAGCTGCTTTTCATATATCCGCCTGGTACTTATATCGTCATCCTCACAGGCAATGGCAACAACAATATCTTCATACTCTCCCGCTTCACCATTTCGTGCAATCAACAGATAATAATAATGCACCTCTTCCTGTACAATTCTGCAATGCACCTTGAAGGAAGCAGCTTTATCCAGCCGCTCCTGTATTCTCTCAAGAGTCAACATCTCCCGGACGGAGCAGCGTTCTTCCGGGTGCATATACAGTGTAACGAACAAATCAAGCACATCATCGTAATCCATGTTATCGCTCAGACCATGTTCATCATTACCGAATAAGTTTTCAGAACGAAACACTGAAATTTTTCGGGACTGCATGTTCACGCCGAATACCGTTGAATATTTAGATGCAAGAAGGTTGATTGCACCAAGCAGACGCAGCGAGCTTTCCCCCGTTGGAATGGCACTGGCCAACCGTTCCCCCTCAGCCACCGTGCTGAACACGAGGGCATGCCCTCTGGATCCATCAGCAAGTACCGTTTCCACTGCGTCCACCGTCTCATAGATATGGCGAATAGGGTCAAGATACGTCTTTGGACCGTGAATTCCGTTCGCTACCGGGCAAGGCGGACAGGGCGAATCAAGCCCCATCAACGCCTTATAGCATTTTTTTCCCAGTTCCAGTGTCGGATAAATCTGCCTGGCTGTATCGTTAAAACCAATGATATTGTAATCAGCATCGATGCTGTAATAACCTGACGAGTGTGCGCTCATTTATTGTATGCCCCCTTTGTTACGGTTGATAGATCACTGCTTTTATTTGTTAATCTATCACAATCTTAATCTGCCAAATACTGTCCAATCTTTTCTATTAATCCCTGATCCGCCGGCAGCCAGTCTACACTGTCCAAATTCTCTTTTGTCAGCCATTTGGCCGCTTCATGTTCTTTCAAAATCAGATCACCTGTTTTAATCTTACAGATAAAGCAATCCATCGATAAATGGAACTTTGGATAGTCATATTCCACCGTGTCCAGCCATTCCATCACTTGAATTTCCGTATCCAGCTCCTCCTTAATTTCTCTTACAATTGCATCCTCTGGTGTTTCGCCGACTTCTATCTTTCCTCCCGGAAATTCCCAGCCATCTTTGAATTCTCCATATCCACGCTGTGTTGCGAACACTTTTCCATGGTCAATGATAATTGCTGCCACTACTCTAATCGTTTTCATTTTAATCTCCATTACCTCTGTTAACCGTTTACTATGTATTCATAAATATCTTCCCGAACAGGCGTCTCCAATGCCCATTCGATTTCCACCGCTGTTTTGTCTGTATTCGGCATTACAAACTCCTTTGCCTGTCCGGTCGAAAACATTCTTCCCAAATAGTAAAATTCTTTCGATATTTTATCATCTTTATTTTTTCGGACAAAAAGTTGTACATCGATTCCACGCTCTTTCGCATATAAAAAATTCTGTACATCTTCCGATTCCATACTTCTGCCGCTTTTGGAAATCGCAATCAAACGATTCGCCCCGGTAAAATGATCTTCATATTTTGTTGTATCACTGATGTCATCACTCTTGTCATAATTAATGAATACCGGAAATGTTTTCGTTTTTTTATCGTATTTATAACCGCCGATATTCAACGGCACTTCATTTCTTTCCCAATGTAAAAGACGACATGCATCTTCATACGTATATTTCTGATACAAAACGAGATCCGTGTCCTGGTAACGCCTGCTGTAATTTTCTTTGTATCTTGAAATGCCAAAATCAATCAGTTCTTCCAAAACCGCATAAAAATCGGGATTCTGAAGCATTTCTCCAAAAGACTTCGACACGCCATAATCTTCTCCTTCTTTTTTCAGAAATACACATTGTGCATAAGTCTTTTTCGCGGCACTTGTCGGAAACTCATTTGTCATCATATTTACAACGTTTTCTGCACAATTCTCATCCATGGCACAATCATAATTTTCAATCAGAGACTCTCTCAAAAGTCCCATCACTCCATGCTGATGTTTCAGCAAGCGTTTCAATAACTCCAATTCATGTATTCTCTTTCCGCTGGCCAGTTTTTTAGAAACAAACTCAATTACTTTTTCCTCGTCTTCCGATAAACGAATTTTGTATTCTTTTTCATATTTCACAAGGAATTTATAGTAAGATCCCAGACTGTTATTATCAAAAATTCTCAGAACATCCATCTCACCATATTTATCAAAGTCTGCAAGTGCCGGAATATGGCCCAATTTGTTTTTCAGATTTGTATAATTCTCCCGAATCAGTTTGATATCACTGAAGTTTGCATTATCAATTGCCTGAAAGATTCTTTTTCTGGATATTTCATCAAAGTGAATGGTACTTGCTCCTGGTATCACTCGCCCACCTTCTGTAACGTAACGCCGGATATTGTCTTTGTTATAGCTTCGATCTCCAGACAAAGCAATCGGAATCATAAAGTTGTTGCGATAGTTCCCAATGAAATCCAAAACAACCACATATTCTTTATCCCCCGCTTTACGAAGACCTCGTCCCAACTGCTGAATGAACACAATCGGCGATTCTGTCGGCCGAAGCATAATCACCTGATTAATTTCAGGAACATCAACGCCTTCCGAAAAGATATCCACAGAAATAATATAATCGAGAGCTTCTTCTCCATCTTCTCCGGCCAACCGCTCAATCGCAGCTGCTCTTACTTCTTCGGAATCACTGCCGCAAAGAACCAGTGTTCTCCATCCCTGCACGTTAAACTTTTTCGACAGCTCTCTTGCCTCATCAATTCGACTGCAGAAAATAAGACCTTTTACTCGTTCTCCGCTATATCCGAAAAATTCTGCCTGCTTCATGACATTGAAAACTCGATCGTCAGAAGTCAAATATCTGAAATTCTCCACCTTTTCTTCTGCCGATTTCCCTGCATCTGCAATAATCTCCAGATCTGTGATTCCAAAATAGTGAAATGGACAAAGCAAATCTTCTTCCATGGCATGCTGCAGACGAATCTCGTAGGCAATCTGATGATTAAAAATTTCGTATATATTTCTACCCTCAAGATTATCGTCACGTTTATCTGGTGTCGCCGTCATTCCCAGCCATAACTGCGGCGTGAAATAATCCATGACTTTTTTATAACTGTTTGCTGCACTATGATGCGCCTCATCAATAATAATTGCATCAAACGCTGCTTTATCATATTTTTTCAATGTTTCTTCTTTGCTTAATGTCTGGACTGTGGCAAATACAAAATCCGCATCATACTCCTGATACTTTCCAGTAACCAGTCCCATAGAAACCTTCCCACTGAATACTTTGCGGTATGATTTCATTGCCTGCTTTGCGATCTGATTCCGATGGACCAGAAACAGTACTCGCTTAAATCCCAATTCGCGCATTGCAAAAGCAGACGCATATGTTTTTCCAGTCCCAGTCGCAGATATTAATAATGCCCTGTCTTGGCCCGAATCATATATCTCCCGCAGATTATTGATAAAGCCAACCTGCATAGAATTCGGCTGCAAGCGATATGCCTCCAAAGAAGGAATTTCCGCCTGGCGTGCGATCTCCTTCTGCTTCTGAATAATTTTATTTTTTGTATAAACATCCGTGTAAGATTCAATAAACTGTTCAAATGATAGGGATTGTTCTGCATTCCATAACTGTTCAAATTCGGCAACTACACTCTGTGTGTATTCCCCCTGCTCCGTCGAAACAATCTTGGTATTCCATTCCCGATTTGTCGTAAGTGCACTCAGTGTCATATTGGAGCTTCCGACAATGATACGATACATTTCTTCTTTTTTGAAGATATATCCCTTTGTGTGAAATCCTTCCTGCGCATTTGCAGTGACAAACATCTTCAGCTCAATATTCGTAAACTTCGCAAGCATACGAAGTGCTTTCGGATCACTGAATGTCAAATAATCCGTTGTAAGAATTCTTCCGGGAATGCCTCGCTGTTCCAATTCTCTTAGTGTCTGAAGAAGCGGTGTGATTCCGCCCATAGTGATAAACGCCACACTTATCGCAAATTCTTCGCACGACAAAAGCTCATCTTCAATGGACGAAATTACTTTGCGCCCCTCTTTATGATTGTTCGACACAAACTGCGGCTTATATGCCACATTTGAGGAAACATTCTGATTAATAAAAGCGGCTGTCAGCCCCTGCTCCAGCCATTTCACCTTCTCGTTTTTCATTGTTTTTCCACCTATCATTTTCTGTCCTCACAGTCACCTGCTGAATCATTACAGTTTTTATACATATACTTTATCACAAAGCTAATAAACAAACAATCATTGTGTCATTGGTATTCAAAACCCTCCACGCAAAAAAGCCTCCTATGAACATACATTCATAAAAGGCTTTTTACATCATATTACAAGTTTTCTTCCAGAATACAAACACCCCAATCTTTGAGGTATATTTTCTGTCCTATTTCATACTCCTTTTTATTGAGCAAATCTTTTCCCTTCCATTGACTTAAGATTGCTTTCTCATCGCTGGAATAATTGAAAAGAAAATGAATCTTTTGTCCGTTCGCTCCAATGCCGCTTCGCACGACAAGAGGCCAGCATTCCTTTGGCTTTTGTATTCCTGCATCCTCCGCCACTTCCAGCAGATATTCCTTTAATTTTTCTTTTGGAAGCATTGTTCCCAGATACCACGCATGCCCCTTTCCAAATTCATTCCGGGTCAGGGCCGCATATTTTCCCCAATATTTGTGCTGATACGAAGCTTTTACCTCGGCTGTAGTTGGATTTAAAAGCTCCATCCAATACTGTGCTTCTGCTCCATCTACCATAGTATTCACTGGTCTTGTATATTGATTGTATGTCATTCCAAAACAATCCGTGAGTCCATGAGGCTGACGGTCTGCAAAAATCTTCACATTTTCATCCGCCATAAAACTCCGAAAAGTAGACAGGACCGTACCTCCCCCATTCACGAACTCTTTGATCCGCGATACCATTGATTCATGTATTACATACAACTGTGGAAAGATCAAAAGATCATATTTACTCCAATCCTCAGCCTGAGAAAAGATGATATCGCACTCCAGATTCAGCTCATATAGTGCATCATATATCCAATGTATCACATCATTATAGTTTAAATCTTTATCTGTAGGGAACCACTTCAAGGCATTTACTGCTTCTGTACTTACTACCATAGCAATTCTGTTCTGTTTCTTCATTGGCGCAATATGAGGAGCCAGTTTCTTTAATTCCCCTCCCAAAAGCTTTGCTTCCTCATACGTAGGATTCGATTCAAAGTCATGGCTTAAGAGTCCCTTCCAATAGCTTTCCAGACCATTATGGATGGAATGCCAGTTCCAATACATAACTCCACAAGCTCCACTTGCCAGATGGCTGTAAGCCATCTGCCGAATCTGCCCAGGATAGGGAAGCCAGTCTTTAAATGCCTGCGCCTGACTCTCCAACACCAGATAAGGTTCATCTCGAAGAGAACGCATCAAATCACCGCCAAAGGCAATCTCACAGCCAGTCAGCTTATCCTGATCAAAACAATAAATATCTGTTCCGATCAATGTCATTGCTTTTGCAGCTTTGTAATGACAAATATCGGGCTGAATTCCCCATGAATAGCCATCCTGCTGCCCAGGAGCGCCAAAACTTTTCCATTCATAATCCAGGTTTTGTGTAACAAACTGATCTGGCCTTTTATATTTTTTTACAATATCAGACTGCCACATCAGAAAATCTTCTGCCATTTTTCTCTGAAATTTAGCAAACTCACAGGCATAACTTCCATTGATTGTTCCTGACGGATCTGGCAAGTCCTCAAACCGGGTAACAGAATTACTCCAGTAGTTCAGCCCCAGACACTCGTTAACTGCCTTAATCGTTCCAAATCGTTCTTTCATCCAGCGCTGAAACAAAGTGAGCATTCCAGATCCAGCCGTACCATAATGCTTCGTCTCGTTATCAATCTGAAAACCAATCACATTTGGATATCCCGCTGTGTGTGACACAAGATTACGGATAATCCCCTCTGCATAATAACGATAAGTAGGGTTTGTAATATCCATATTCTGGCGGCTTCCATAACGATTTTTTCCGGATGCTGTCGTTGCCAGAACATCCGGATCTAATTGAACCAGCCAATATGGAACTGCATAAGTGGGAGTACCCACAATCACATTGAGTCCATATCTTGCAGCAGCATTAATCACTCTATCCACATGAGAAAAATCATATTCACCCGGCCTTGGTTCTTCCACGCTCCAGGTGGATTCTGCAATTCGAATCGTATTAAATCCCGCATCGACCATCATCTGCATATCCTTCTCCAAACGGTCATACGGAAGATATTCCTCATAATAAGCAGCACCAAAAATAATATTTTGATTCACCATCTTTTTTCTCCCATCATATCTTCATAATTCCCAAAAACAATATACAGTTCACCATTATAATCCCTTCAACACCTACAACCAGCAAAAACAGCAAAGTCATCCCGAAGGCTTTGGGAGCGAGCAACATGAATAGTACAGGCAGCAATACAACAGCCATCATAAGTATCGTTTTCGGCAGATTGGCAACAGACAGCAACACAGCATTTTTAATCGCTTCTCTTCTGGTTGTCTGATATACAGACATAAGCGGAAACACGTAAACAAAAACAGCCATCCACAGAATGATAGCAATCGTTAAGATACATCGAAAACTTGTCTGCATCATTCCCGGCATGTCAGCTGTGATCCGAAATTCGAAAAGGAGAATAGCAAGAAGACACGCCATCACCATCCAAAGCGGAGTCACCTGTTTCCATCCTCGTTTCCATTCGGACAAAAACTCCCGCAGCATACCTCCGCCTCTGCCTTTTTTCATTTTAACACTGCAGGCACAGGCAGCACTTATACTTATCCCGGCAGTAATGATTGGCAGACTGCACAATATACAAAGTACATTTAAAATTACCATATCACTGAATTGATCTAATATATTGACAACCATACTTTCCGGTGCAAAAAATGTACCAACCAATGAACGTTGTCTTTTCTCTTTTTGCCTCTCTATCATAAATCGCTCCTTTTTTCTGTAATAACCGGTATTCGGAAAGAAATACTGGTTCCCTGATCCAGCGCGCTTTCTATTCGGAAATTACATTCCTTTCCATACAGAAGCTGCAGTCTGCGGTAAACGTTTTTCAAGCCGATTGCCGTTCTGGATTTCATATCTCTGCACTGTTCCATTAATTGCTCGATTTGCGCTTCATCCATACCCTTTCCATTATCGGATATGGTAAAATACAGCCAGTCTTTTCGACAAATCTGAATACTCAAAATACCTTTTTTTAACTGATCCTCCAACCCATGCATGATACTGTTTTCAATCAGTGGCTGCAGGAGAAAATTGGGCATATAACAAACACAGGCTTCTTCCTCAATCTTATATTCCACAGAAAATCGATCTCCAAATCTGCATCTCTGTATCTGCAGATACTCCCGAACTGATGAGAGTTCATCACGGACAGTAATTATATCATCGTTTTTAATACTTGAACGTAAAAGCTTTGCAAGCGACACTGCCAGATCTGATATCTCCTCACTTCCATTCGTAAAGCCCAGCCAACTGATCGTATCCAACGTATTATATAAAAAATGTGGATTAATCTGCATTTTTAAAAATTCTATCTCAGCCTCTTTATTGGCAAGCTCCAACGTATACACCTGCTCCAGCAGATTCTGAATATTCTCCGCCATCTGATTATATTCTTTTCCGATCTGTCCTATTTCATCCTGGCTCTCATAATTTACCCTGACGCTCAGATCACCTTTACCAAAAGCGTACATACTTTGCAGAAGTTCCTGCGTAGGTGCCACCAGGCGGCGAATCGCCATTCTGGTCAAAATAAGAGCAATTACAAACAGAACAAATAGAATCATTCCCATCTGCAGGATACATTTTTGCATTGCCTGCCAAAGATTTTCTACACTGACCGTTGTAGCCAGTCTCCAGCCATTATCCAGATCATTCCCGATATTGTAATAGCTGATGTTCCCACTGGAAGGATCTTTAAGAAACTCTTGAGAAGCCTCAGATAACTGCAGAGCCATCCCCACCGAGTCTGCATTGCTTGCAGCCACAATTGTATGCTCCTTATCCAAAAGATATACATTTCCAGAGTAAGCCGTCGGAAATGTTGCCATTCTTTTACTGAAATAATCATTTTTACAGACAATCACCATATAACCCAAAGGCATCATCGTAGTAGTATTTAAAATCGCCCGCCCCATACAGATATAGTGCCGTTCTCCTGCCATCTCCCAAAGTGCCGCACCATTTGCTCTGTAAAGCTGTTCCGGGGTCAGTGAACACTCCATGTATTCCCGGTTTGTTGTTCCAATAACGATCTCAACTCCGGAAAGTGAATAGATTCTAAGTGATATGACACCATCCACATTAAAAACACTTCCACGCAGCTGATCACTGATATGATCCCGCTGCTTATAAAACTGATTGGAATCACTGGGGACGCTCTTGCCCACGGTTTCTTTATTGATATACCCCAGATCATCCTGTACAGCCTTATTCACCAGAACCGACACGGATAACTGATCAATCTGTTTCAGAAGCTGCGACACATTCTCTGTCGCTAACGCCCCCATATCTGCCATATGAGAAAAGGCCTGTCGACGATAAACTTTTCCAAAATGCCCGGCAAACAGAACAAATAAACTGATACATGTCAATGATAAAAACGCTGTAAAAACACAAAAAATTTTAAACTGAATGCTAAAATACCATTTCTTATTCTTCATCTCCAGAAGCTCCCTTTTTCCTGCTAAACTCTTTTAGTATGGAATGAAGTTTAAGCTTCTGCAAATCGACCTCTTCATTCTTCTTAAAATCCGAGGGGCTGCATCCATAAACCCCTCGAAATACCTGTGAAAAATAACGCTGATCCCGAAATCCAGCCTTCATACATGCCTGATTTACCTTTTCTCCTTCCAGCAAAAGCTGAGCAGCATTCATAAGACGAATTGCCTTCAGAATATCCATAAACGAATAGCCTGTCTCCTGCTTAATCTTTCGGGAAAGATATGGAACCGAGAAGTGATAACGTTCCGCCAGCTCCTCAAGTGATATCTGCTGTCCAAAATCTCTTGCCATATCCTGCAGTAAATCTGCTGTTAACTGAGAAACTTTTGGAAAACGATTTCTCACCTGAGACATGGTATCGGATGCACCAACATGATCTTCATATTCCCGCAGCACTTTATCCCGATAACGTTTCTGTTCCAGTCGTTTTTTTATATCAGCCACTGTATCCAGTATCTCTCTGGGACGAAATGGTTTCAGGATATACTCATAAACATTGCAGCGAATGGCCTCACGCGCATATTCAAAATCCGAAAAACCCGTCAGCAAAACTACTGCCGTATCCAGGGAATACTCCTTGATCATACCTGCAAGTTCCAGACCGCTCATGCCCGGCATCTTAATATCAAAAATCGCCAGATCAATCGTCTCGGACAGAAGAAGAGCTTTTACTTCCTCACCATTACTGGCTGAGTAGACCTCTGTGATCCCTATAGATTTCCAGTCAAGACTCAAAAGCCCTTTACGAATTACCATTTCATCATCTGCAATTAATAAGTTCATGATTTTATCCTTTCTGATATTGTTTCATCAACCTTTCACTGCACCTGCAACCATGCCTTCCATAATCTGTTTGTGCAGTGCTATATAAACAAGAATCGTTGGTACGATCGTAATGATAACAGCTGCAATTTCACCTACATAATCCGTAGAGTACATGGCCTGAAAATTAGTCAGTCCAACCGGAAGAGTCATCATACTACTGTCTGTAAGGAAAATACGAGGCAGCAAAAGATCATTCCATACATTAATAAATTGTACCACAGCAACAGTTACGATGGAAGACTTGGAAATCGGCAAAATGATACTGGTAAAGCATCTGTAAATACTGCATCCATCAATGATTGCGGCCTCTTCCAAATCTCTCGGAATCCCTTCCATAAATCCACATATTATGAAAATAGACATGGGCAATCCAACTGCAATCTGCGGAATAATAACTGCAAGATATGTATTCAGAAGTCCCATTGTTTTAAAGATGGAGAACAAAGGGATGATCAGTGCATAAACCGGAATCATCATACCCAGCAAAAAAATATTGTATGTAGTCTTGGACAGTTTCCAACGCATACGGGTAATTGCATAGGAAGCCATTGTTGCCAGGATTGCCGTAACCAGAACCGCACATACTGCAATGATAACAGAATTGCCGAAGTAACGCAGAATATTTCCCTTTACAATTGCATTCACATAGTTCACCGGACTCCAGGAGGCCGGAAGCCCCCATGTATTTACATACAACTCCTGATTAGTCTTAAAAGACGCAAGAAACAGCCAAATCAACGGATACAGACACATAATGGCAAATACAATCATCAATGCATATTTGATAATCATCCAGATTGTGTCAAATGGTTTTCTCTTCATGTCGCCCCTCCTTACTCATTGTTTGTCTTAAAAACTTTATTGGAAATACCTACCGAGCATATACACAGCAGCATCAGAACAACACCGATTGCACAGGCATAACCGTATTTGTGAATATTAAAAGCCTGATAGTACATATAAGTAGACATAACTTCTGTTGCATGATTTGGACCGCCGCCGGTCATAACCGCTACCAGATCATAGTATTTCAGTGATCCAGTAATAATCAGAACTGCATCAATTTTAAGAATTGGTTTGATCATCGGAAAGGTAATGTTGGTAAATTGCTGCCATGCAGAAGCTCCATCTATAGAAGCAGCCTCATAAAGAGATGCATCTATGTTACGCATAGCTGCCAGCTGAATAATCATGTGATAACCAACATACTGCCACATAACAACAACCATGATACAAAACAGTGCCAGGTTTTTATCAGAAAGCCAGACCTGCTCCAGGCTTCCTAATCCAATTGCTCTTAAAAATGCATTTAACAGACCATAGTTGCCGTTATAAATGAACGTCCAGGTCAATCCGACTGCCACACCACAGATTACACTTGGCAGAAAAAACACGGACTGGAAAAAAGCAGAACCTTTAATCTTTTTGAAAATTGCATTCGCAAAAAAGATAGCCAACGGCATATGAGCAATCAAAGAACCTATTACTAGGAGGATATTATTCTGAAATGCATGAATGAAGGTCTTATCCGAAAACAATGAAATATAGTTTTTCAAACCCACAAATTTCATTCCAGACATCAAATCCGTATTAAACAGCGAAATATAAACATTATATGCAATAGGGAACAATGCAAAAATTGCATAAATAATGAAAGCTGGAAGTACAAAGACAGCAATACTTTTCTTATTACCTAATACTCTGTTCATCTCCCTCTCCTTTCTTTTTAAACGTGATGGTCCTGAAACAGGACCATCTTTTCATTAATTGGATTCTGCATAAGACTGAAGATTATCATAGGTTTCCTGCGGATCATCACCATTGGAAATAGCTACGCCACAGTTATTAAATTCATTTCCAAGATCTGTATCCATACGGTCAAACCATGCAGTCAGGGCAGTCTGTTCATTCATGCATTCAATTACTTTTCCACATAATGGAGAAATTTTTGTCGAATCAATCTCCATAGCCGTGGACGGAAGTTTTCCATAATCGTACAGGAACGTGCTTTCCCATTCATCACTGGTTAACATCTTCAGAAATTCAACAGCCGCATCTACATTTTTGCAATTTTTAGACACTGCAAAAGAACCGTCCAAAGCACCTACAGAAACATTATTATATTTCGGATCAACAGCTGGCATGGTAAAGCAGTCTACACTTCCTGCAATGCTGCATAATTCTTCTGAATCCAGATTTGGCACTTCCCAGGTTCCATTGAAATACATAGCGGCCTGTCCATTCTGGAAGATTGCTCTTGCCTCATCATTTCCAACTCCCGTAAATCCTTTTTCAAAATAATTTTTATTTACCTCTTCCTGGAAAAGTGATGCTGCCTCAACAAATGCAGGATCGTTCCACTTGCCACTTCCATTATTCAGACTATTAAAAAGATCATAACCGGCAATACCATTTGCCAACTGCTGAATGTATTGAGAAACCAGCCAGGCATCGTCCGATGTAGAAGCCAAAGCCACCGGTGTTACACCATTTTCCAACAACGTATCGCACACCTTACAATATTCTTCGTAGGTTGTCGGAACAGAAAGATTATATTGTTCAAAAATATCTGTATTATAATACATTACGGCAATACACTGTGCAAAAGGAATTGCATATGTATTTCCATCAAATGAAACCTGTTCCAGTGTACCGCCATTAAAGTGGTCTGCCCATTCAGCATCTGCATCCAGATATTCCTGTAAGCTGACAACCTTATCTCCGTTCACATAATTCTCCAGAAAGCTCAGCTCATAAGTAAAGAAAAGATCCGGCTCTGCATCTGACGCCATCATAGTAGACAGTTTCGTTTTATAATCAGACGTTGCCAAAAACTCTGGCTCAATGGTCACACCATATTCATTGGTAGAGTTAAATTCCTCAATCACCTTTTTAATGCCCTGTGTGTAAGCATCAGACTCTGTACCGCTCACCATAATAGACATGGTATCGCCTCCGTTTGCCGATTCATTGTCCGCGCTGCCTGTAGAAGTATTGCCTCCACATCCGGTTAACAGGTTCAGGCTAAGCCCAAGAGTCAATAATAATGCTATTTTTCTTTTCATAAAATACCTCCATTTATTCCTTTTGTTTTTCCACCGGTGTTTTTGTACTAAAATTGTATCAAGGTTTTTACCAATATTTAAGAGAGATTTTAAACATATTTTGTTTGATTATTTTCCCTTTTTACAAACAGCGAAAGTTTTTTTCGTCAAAATGCACAAATCAAAAAAAATCTCCTATGAACCATACATTCATAGAAGGTCTTTCATACAATTTCCTAAAACAATCTTCCCCCTCTCAGTCAATCAGTGCTATACTTACTGTGACAAACGCAAAAACGAGGAGAAAACTTATGAAAAAAATTGATTTCGAAAACGGTACAATTACCAGTAATATTTTCAACGCCGCTCTCCCGATGCTTGTTGCACAGCTGTTGAGTCTCTTATACAACATTGTTGACCGAATCTACATTGCCCGTATCCCCGAAGTTGGTACTACGGCGCTTGGGGCGGTCGGACTTTGTTTTCCGATCATTGTCATCATCGCAGCCTTCTGCAACCTGTTCGGCAGCGGCGGTGCCCCGATTTTTTCGATTAACCGCGGAAAAAAGGATTATAAAAATGCGGAACTGATCATGAACACCTCATTTTCCATGCTTTGTATCAGTGCCATCATCCTGATGCTCATCGGCATGATATTTGCGCGTCCTATTCTGACGCTGTTCGGAGCCTCTGAAGATGCTCTTGTGTACGCCTGGCCGTACCTGATGATCTACCTTCTGGGAACTCTGCCGTTTATGATTGCAACCGGAATGAATCCCTTCATCAATGCCCAGGGCTATGCGACGATCGGAATGCTGTCCGTTGTCATCGGCGCGGCATCGAACTTTGTTCTGGATCCGCTTTTTATCTTTTTGTTTCGTCTGGGAATAAAAGGGGCTGCGATCGCCACTGTGATCTCACAGATTGGCTCAGCAGTATTTGTCTTTACTTTTCTGAGGCGAAAAGCAGAATTAAAAGTACGCTTGCTTTCTATACAGGAGCTGCAAGAATGTTCCGGTCATATCAAAGATATTTTAAGCCTTGGCAGTGCCGGTTTTATCATGCAGCTCACGAACAGCCTTGTAACGATCTGCTGCAACAGCGTCCTTTCTGCCATCGGCGGTGATATCTACATCTCTGTCATGACAATCGTATCCAGCGTGCGCCAAATGGTAGAGACACCGATTTATGCGATCAGCGACGGATCCTCACCGATTCTGAGTTATAATTACGGAGCCAGACGCCCATCCAGAGTAAAAAAAGCCGGCGTCATGATGACGCTTATGGTGCTGATTTACACTGCAATCGCATGGAGTATCATCATCCTCGCACCGAAGGTTCTCATCGGCGTATTCAGCTCAGACAAAGCACTGATTACCGATGCTGTGCCTGCACTGAAACTATATTTCTCGGCTTTTATTTTCATGGATCTGCAATATATCGGCCAGACTGTATTTAAATCCCTGAACAAAAAGAAACAGGCCATCTTTTTCTCTCTGCTGCGCAAGGTAGTCATCGTGGTTCCGCTTACCTATCTGTTTCCATATGCTTTTCATATGGGAACAAACGGTGTTTTTCTGGCAGAACCAGTCTCCAATGTTATCGGCGGAAGCCTGTGCTTCCTCGTCATGCTGCTGACAGTATTACCGGAGTTAAAACGAATGGAGTAACGAAAATTTTTATAAAAGCCCCGTGCCAGAACTTTATTTGCTCTGACACGAGGCTTTCTTTATGTACTGTAATCACCAGTTTTCGCTGATTATTTTCAGGTCATTATCTTTTTTCAGCAAAATTCCTGCAAATGGCAGTTTTTCCTCAATCTGCTGCGGAGAAATTCCTGATAAAGTAAGTGCATGCACCCAGTCCAGAAGTTCTGAAGTTCCAGGTTTTTTCTCAATGTTTTTTACATCTCTGATCCGGTAAAAAGCCTCCAGCGCCTGCTCCATCAATTCCTGCTCCAGATTCTCAAAGTGTGCCTGCACAATCGCTTTCATCTGTTCCAGATCCGGAAACTGAATGTAATGGAAAATACATCTTCTTAAAAATGCATCCGGCAGTTCTTTCTCTGCATTCGAAGTAATGATCACGATCGGGCGTGTCGCCGCCTTGATTGTGACGCCAGTCTCCGGAATATAAAATTCCATACGATCCAATTCCCACAGAAGATCATTCGGAAATTCCAGATCTGCTTTATCGATTTCATCAATCAGCAATACTACCTGCTCTTCTGACTGAAATGCCTCTCCCAGCTTTCCGAGCTTAATGTATTTTTCGATGCAATCCACACCTTCCTTGCCGAACTGACTGTCATACAAACGCTGTACCACATCATAGACATACAGACCATCCTGTGCCTTGGTCGTGGACTTGATATTCCATGTAATCAGCTTTTTTCCCAGTTCTTTCGCAATTGCTTCCGCAAGCATCGTCTTTCCGGTTCCCGGCTCTCCTTTCACCAGAATCGGCTTTTGCAGCGCCAATGCAATGTTCACGGTCGCCAGAAGGTCTTCTGCAGCAATATATTCCCTTGTTCCTCTGAATTGTTCACCCATATCTTTTCCTCCATCACAAAACTGATTCATTCCTGCTTCTTCCTGCCCCCATCAAATGTTTCATGGCCTTTTCCAGGCCGGATGCCGTTAACGGATACATCGGAAAAAGATTTCGTATGATATCATAAGATGCACTTCCATCACCGATAAATACATTACTCTCCTGATCTGTCATCGGATTCAGCCATACAAGATTTCGATACCGTTCTTTGAACGCTTTCAGCCAGTCCAATCCACAATACCCTTTATTCTTCTCTGTGACAAACAGAGGATGGTAATTCAATTCCCCCAGTTCCATGTAAGCATCCCCGACAAATATCACTTTATACTGCGGGGAACATCTTTTTAGAACATCTTCTGTCAACACCTCGTATTCATCTTCCAGTGTCGGTGAGGTATACAGCACTTCATGCGGACAATTGTGAAAATAATAAATATCCAGATTCTTAAAATGATTCGACTTACTCACTGCCTGAAACAGCCTGCTGCAAAGCTGCTGATAAGGAGACATGGTACCGCCGCAGTCCATCAGAAACAAGACCTGGATCTTATTCTTCCTCGGTCTCTGCTCATGTATCTGAAGAAGGCCGCCCCGATTGCACGTGTCCCGTATCGTTTCATCAATATCCAGTTCCTTTTCATACAGATTATCCGTGGAATACTTCCTCAGAATACGAAACGCCATCTGATATTGGCGAATCGACAGCACATGATCTTTTCGAAAATCACGAAATGACCGCCTTCCTGCAACACGGATTGCCCGCTGCTCCTCGCTTCTTCCCTCCACACGGATTCCATTTGGATTGAATCCGGCATTGCCAAACGGGGACACTCCCGCCGTGCCGACATAACGATACCCCGCATTGTGCTCCTCCTTCTGCTGTTCCAACTGTTCCTTCAACCGCTTTTCTATTTCTTCCTGGTCAAAATTTCGCAAAAGGTCTGGGACATCCTCCTCCGATTTTATGTTTTCTGAAAGCACGGTCGGATGTTCAAGCCATTCCTTCATCTGCTCAGAAATTTCCTCACGCACATCACCGCCTGCATAGAAATATGCATCCTGAAAAAAACGTGCAAATCCCTCGTCAAGCAGATCATATTCCTCTTCCGATTTACAGAGGATGCAGCGACACAAAAAATAAAATCCCTTCATCGTGGAGCCATGCAGTCCCAGTTTTAAAGCCTGCAGCAAATTCAGCCATTTCTGCGTCGAGACCTGCATGCCGCAGTTTCTGAGATAATAGAAAAATTCCAAAAACATATTTCACGCACCTTTCAAGCAAATCCTTCCGGATAAAATCAATGCTCTTCCAGCCACCGCATCGCTGTATAGGCATACACAGCACTTCCTCCGGCCAGGACATCCTCATCGAATTTGACCATCGGGTGATGCTGCGGATAGCAATAGCCTTTCTGCGGCTGTCCCGCTGCCAGTGCCAGCATAATCGACGGTACTTCCTGGCTGACATAGGCAAAATCTTCCGATCCTGCTGTCTTGGATGATTTCTCTCCACTGCTCATAGCATTCAGCTCTTCTGCGGAAAAAGCATGTCCTTTACCCATCAGTTCCTTCACATATTTCTCTGCACACACAGATAATTCTTTGTTATTTATCAAGGTCGGACATCCGCTTCCAAACGTCACCTCCGCCTCGGCGCGAAATGCTTTTGCAATTCCCTCTGAAATCTGTATCAGTCTCTCTTTCATAAAAGAGCGGGTGTCTTCATCAAACGTGCGCAGACTTCCACCCATCACAACACTGTCCGGAATAACGTTGGCGGCCGTTCCCGCATTCATCGTTCCAATCGTCAAAACAGCCTGATCGCTCATCGCCAGCTCCCGTGCATGAATCTCCTGAATTGCAATCAAAATATGTGCTGCTGCGTTCAGCGGGTCAACGCCTGTATTCGGCATAGAGCCGTGGCAGCCTTTTCCACGAACGGTGATTTCAAAGTAATCTGCCGCCGGAGCGCTGACACCCGGAGAGGAAACAACTACTGTTCCGGCTTCAAACGGCATCCCTGCCATCACATGGATCATCAGCGCCGCATCCACTTTCGGATTTTCAAGCAATCCGGAAGCAATCATATCTTTCGATCCCTCAAACGTTTCCTCCGAAGGCTGGAACATCAATTTCACTGTTCCCTGAATTTCATCCTCATGTTCTTTCAGCAGCCGTGCCGCTCCGAGCATCATTGTCGTATGCATATCATGCCCGCACGCATGCATTCTTCCGTTCGGGCAGGCAAAATCAACATCTGCCTGTTCCTCAATCGGCAGTGCATCCATATCTCCTCGGATTAGAAAAACCTTTCCCGGCTTTTTGCCTCCTGCCAGAGCTACAAGACCAGCCTTTCCACATTCCACAGGCTCATAGCCCATCTCCTGCAGTTCCTTTTTTACAAAAGCAAGCGTATCCGTCAGATCAAATCCTGTCTCTGCATGAGCATGCAGGTATCTTCTGTCTGTCACAAGTGTTTCCTGAAGCTTCGCCGCTTCTTCCCATAATTGTTTTGCATCCATTTGGCAATCCCTCCTTGTGAGGTATTATATCACAAACACCAAAAGATAGTCGTATCATTTGCAAAAAACGATTATTCAGGAAAATTCAAATACAAATTACGTCAGTTCCGGACATAGAACGGATTATTCTCATTATTGCTGTCCATTCGAAGGAAATAGTCGTAGAGTTTTTGATAGCCTGCCTGCTGACTTGAATCATACTGCACATCCGTAGGATAAATAGCAATGTATTTTTTCATTTTTCCCAGCACCAAACCGCAATGTCGTGAATCAATTCATATGGAATAGGCTTTGCAAGAGGAAACTGAATCGTTCCCTTACTTGTTTTGTATTCTCTCAGTCTGTCCTGGAAAAACTCTACCGCCTCAGGACCCGGAAAAATACTGACATGCTTTTTGAAGGCAGCAAACTGAATCACATTTTTCTTCCCTTTGAAAGTAGGCATGGACCAGGATATTTTTTCTTCTGCTTCTGGGATTGCTTCATGAATCACTTTTTGAATTTCATGAAGTACCGGCTGAACCTCTTCAACCTGTTCGGCTATATATTCGTCAATTGTTTCCGGTGCCTTTCCACAGTAATGCTGTTGATTCTGTGTTCTGAATGATCGGTTACACTTAGGGCATGTCCACATTTTGTTCTCTCCTTTCTCGTTTATTACAAATATCTTTATTATATCATCAAACATCGACAAAATATGTCGTTTTTCTTGTTTTATTTACGAATCGTAAGATAAAATTGTTACTGTGAACGGAGTGAACAGTAACTTAAAATTTTACGTTGGTATCACACTTACTTCGATAAACTTGTAAAAATTTTTTCTCTATAGTAAAATAACTACATAAACAAAATCTGTCAGGAAAGGAACCTACTCATGAAAGTGACCTATATTCACCACAGCTGTTTTCTGACCGAAACCAAGAGCTGTTATTATCTGTTCGATTATTTTAAAGGCACTCTGCCGGTTCTGGATACGCAAAAACCCATTCTGGTGCTGGCAAGCCACAAACACCAGGATCATTATCGTCCTGTCGTATTTTCTTTGTTAAAAGAAATGGGCATGCAGAAAATTTATGCTGTCTTATCTAAGGACATCTCTTCCAAAACAGTGCCGACGGATATTCCCTGCACGGTTGTATCCGCCTGCAAGAGTTATGAACTGCCGCTTGGGCAAAAACTGATCACCTATCGTTCTACCGATCAGGGCGTGGCCTTTCTGATTCAGGATGGGGAGGAAATTTTCTACCATGCAGGCGACTTGAATGACTGGATATGGGAAGGCGAGACAGATTCGTATAATCGACAGATGACAGGAAGCTACCGCAAACAGATTGATCTGTTGTCGAAAGAACTTCATGGACGTCCTCTTACGGCTGCCTTTGTGGTTCTGGATCCCAGACAAGAAGCTTCTTATGACAAAGGAATGCTGTATTTTCTCAAGCATGTTCAGGGAAATTGCGTGTACCCTATGCATTACTGGGAAAAGCCACAGATTATAGAACGTTTCCTGCAGGAACATCCACAGTATCAAGATCGGATTATGTTAACTGAGGCAGTTGCCCAAAGATAAAAATATTTTACAGGAAAGAGAGGAATAGTTATGAAATTTAAGATGTATCACGAGAACTATAACGTATCAAATCTGGAAAAATCCATGGCCTTCTATGAAAAAGCGCTTGGCCTTCACGAAACACATCGCATCACTGGCGAAGGCTTTATCATTGTTTATATGGGCAATGACGAAAGCAGCTTTGAGCTGGAGCTGACCTGGCTGGAAGAACATCCACAGCCATACAATCTCGGAGAATGTGAATTTCATCTTGCATTCCATACAGATGATTACGAGGCAGCACACAAGCTTCATGAGGAGATGGGCTGTATCTGTTTTGAAAATCCGGCTATGGGAATTTACTTCATCACAGATCCCGATGGATACTGGCTGGAAATCGTACCGGAGAAGAAATAAATATTTTTATAGAAATCCTCCTGTCAGAGCAAACAGTTACTCTGGAAGGAGGATTCATTTTTTCAACTTCGAACATGTCAACAATATTTATCCCGCTTTGCATTAAATTTCTGTTCCACACGCTCCACCGATTTATAGACACACTCCGGATGTTCCTCCAGAAATGTTTTCACTGCCTCAATTTCTTCTTCGGAAATCATCAAGGACACCCCACAGCATACACTGGCCGTGCGCGGGGTCGGTGCAATCACAGAACGAAAGCCTTCGCCCTTCAGCATTGCATGAAGGGCGACTGCCTGTTCGTGAGATTCAAACAAGATATAATAACGAATCATACTATCCTCTGATAATCTCAAGGAATGCTTCGATTCTGGTGCGGAGCTGTTCTGCATCGTTATCTGTGTAGTCAGTTTCAAGGCCAAGGACAGGAATACCCGCTTCTTTCAGTGCACGCTCGACAAAGTAGCCCTCTGTGTCATACAGGTTACAGAATTTCAGATTCAGGTCGATGACACCATCCACGTTGTACTCTTTCGCCAGACGGATAATGTCCTCCACACGACCCTCATTCGGTGTGAAGCATGCACAGTTGATGTTGGACATATAACGCTCTGTCAGAGATGCAATTGCCTCTTCCATAGACTGGTTGTCTTCTTTTACTTCATGCGCAAAGTAGCGTGTTCCGGTACAATTCTCTTCGCAGACAACAACGGCACCGGAGGATTCGATGATGTTGTGGATCTTCCAGTTTGGAATCGCAAGCGGTGTACCTGTCAGCATAATACGCGGAGCTTTTTCCGGCACTACAGAAACGCCATCCTCAATACGTTTTTCCAGCTCATCACAAAGCTTATTGACCATCGCTGCCAGACGAGTCGGATCATCAAAGAATGCAATCTGCATCACAAGAAGCGCATCTCTTCCGCTGATCGGTACGCATGCGTTTTTGCGGCACTCATACATTCTTGCCAGTGCACGGCGTTTGTTATTTACAATCTTAATCGCTTCGTTTAATTTATCTAACGTCACTTCGTTTCCGGTCTCTTTCTCTACGACCTTAATAAAATCTGCAATCTCACCATTCCATGCTTCAAAATCCTTCGGACGTTTGGAATGAGGAAGATTCATCACATGAACCGGAACATCCTCACCGAGAATTTCATACGCTTTTTTCTTGCCGTCACACGTTGTCTCACCGACGTACATATCTGCAATGCGGAAAAATGGACATGTTTTTCCAAATCTTGCGCCGAGAGATGCCTTAATCAGTGGACAAGTGTTAGCAGGAAGTACCTTCTCGCCTTCCGGAACCCAGAACTGAGAACCGCCGCAAAGTCCCGTCACGATACCATTCGCCGCAATCACAACTTCATCCGGCACAAACACGCAGAAGGTTCCAAATACCTTCTGTCCGTTTTTTTGTGCCTCAATCAGCTCAGCCGGACGAATTCCGTGGATATCTGCCACTACCATATTAAAAAAGTCCATACCTTCCGGTCTGTTTTCCTGTGAAAGATACACATCACCAAACGCAGTCGGCAATACTGCGCAAAGCTGGTCGTGTGTCTCCAGATCCATCCCTAAGTTTCCCCACATTTCATGATTTTTGTCTGCCATAGTCAATCTTCTCCTTTTTGCTTGTTTTTATAGTATTTGACGCAATGCCTGCAGACACTGCTCTACTTCCTCTTTCGTATTTTCCGGGCCAAACGAGAACCTGACGGTTCCCTGTGGAAAAGTCCCCAGTGTTTTGTGTGCTGACGGTGCACAGTGCAGTCCCACTCTCGTCATTATGCGTGCTTCCTGCTCCAGATAAAACGCAATCTGTGCATTATCGAGTTCTCCGAAATCTACGGATACCACACCAAGCCTCTGCCGCATCTGTTCTCTTTGTATGATCCCCGCAACACGAATCCCCGAAAATTCTGCAAGACCGTCAAGGAACTGCCAGGTCAACTGTTCTTCTTTTCTTCGAATTGCTTCTGTTCCCAGCTCTTCCAGAACGATCAGTGCCTTGTGAAGCCCTGCGATCGCCGGAAGCGGAAGCGTTCCGCTCTCAAATTTATCCGGCAGAAAGTCGGGCTGTATTTCCAGATCCGAGCGTGAACCAGTCCCGCCCTCCATCAGAGGTGTCATCACCTCTGCCAGATCATTGCGAATCCAGAAGCCACCCACGCCCTGCGGTCCCCGCAGCCCCTTATGACCGGGAAACGCCAGAAAATCAATATTCATCTCTTCCACATCAATCGGAAGTACTCCGGCCGTCTGTGCCGCATCCACCGCAAAAAAAAGGCCATGTTTTCTGCAGATTCCCCCAATTTCTTTCACCGGCAGAATTGTCCCGCACACGTTAGAAGCGTGCGTACACAACACCGCTTTCGTATTTTCCTTTATGTAACCTTCCAGCAATTCTAATGGAAACGTGCCGTCCGCTCGACATGGCACAATCGAAGCCTCCACACCACTTTGCTTCAGCACGTACAGCGGACGCATCACGGCATTATGCTCCATGGAAGATACCACGATATGATCCCCTGGTCTTAAAAGCCCTTTTAAAAACTGGTTGATAGACTGTGTCACCCCCATGGAAAAACAGACTTCGCCACTTTTCATCCCATGAAACAGCTTTTTCAGACGCATACGGGTATCGATGACCATTGCAGCGAGCTCATAAGCACTCTCATAGCCGCCGCGCCCAATATTCACACCGTTTTGTTCCACCATTTCGGCCATGGCAGTTCCCACTCCCGGAGCTTTGGGAAATGAAGTTGCCGCATTGTCAAAATAAATGCCATCCATAGTCAAAATTCTCCCATCTTCCAGACTTTCTTACTCCATTATGACTTTTTTCAGACAAAAAATCCAATTGTTTTATTGATTTTATTAAGGTTATTTATAGATATTATCTATAACAAAATCAGTTCTCCATTAACATTTGATAAGTTCCATGGTATAATGACGAAAACAAATATTTCTCAATTATAAACAGGAAGGAGAATGTATACGAATGAATCCAACTGTGAGTATTATTGTACCTGTCTACAACGCCGAAAAAACACTGCCACGATGCATTGACAGCATTCTTGGACAAGAATATACCGATTTTGAACTTCTGCTGATTGATGACGGAAGCTCAGACTCTTCCGGAAAGATCTGTGACCGATATGCCGCACAGGACTCGCGTATTCGTGTCACCCACAAACCAAACAGCGGTGTCTCTGATTCCCGAAATCTCGCATTGGACCAGGCATGCGGAACTTATCTGCAGTTTCTTGACAGCGATGACTGGATTACACCAAATGCGACCGGTCTTTTTGTTGAGTACGCCCAGCGCTATCACTGCGACATGGTCATTTCTGATTTCTACCGGGTAGTCGGAGAACGTGTTTCACGAAAAGGTGACATCGAAGATGACTGTGTCCTGACACAGGAAGAATTTGCGGCGCACATGATGGAAAATCCCGCTGATTTTTATTACGGTGTGCTCTGGAACAAGCTTTATCGCCGCAATCTGGTGGAAAAATATCACCTGCGCATGAATCCCAAGATCAACTGGTGCGAAGACTTTATGTTCAATCTGGAATACATCCGCCACGCAGAGGTTTTCTATGCCCTTCAGGTTCCCATTTATTATTATGTAAAAACAAAAGGCTCACTCGCCAGCCAGGGAATGAGTCTTACCAAAACGATCAAGATGAAGCTAACCGTTTTCGAATATTACAATAATTTTTATAAACACGTACTCACCGAGAAAGATTATGAAAAAAATCAGCTTCAGGTCTATCGTTTTCTTGTCGATGCTGCAGGAGACGGCATGGTATTGCCTACCTTTTTGTCTGACACCAAGAAGCTGGGGCGAGAAAGAAGCAGTGTATCTCAGGAGGCTTTAAGCGGCGAAGGAATTCTTATGGAAGCTTACCGAAATCGTAAGCTTCTGGACTATTATCTGGAAACGGCAGCAATCAAAAACGACCTTACCCTCAACGACGTGCGCCTGCTGCTGTGCCTGAACCAGCCGCACCAGAGCAATTCACGGCGGGAACTTGCAGATTTTGCGGATATCCCGCAGCGCAGTCTTTCTCTGAGCCTGCAAAAACTCTCTTTAAAGGGACTTGTGAAAGTAGAAAATGGACGGGGCAAAAAACCATTGAAAATCACGTTTCTTCCCAGTGCAGAGCCGATACTTGCAGAACTTTCCGAAGCACAAAGCAAATACGATCAGGCCATCTTTTCTGATTTTACAGAAGAGGAACTGATTCAGTATGCTCACCTGAATGAAAAAATCAAACAGAATACGCAAAAAATCCTTTCTTTATAAATAAAAAACGAGGCTGTACTTCACGCACAGTCTCATTTTTTATTACGGCGTGCCCTGGAACAATCTTTGAACTAATCAGCCAGCAAATTTTTATCGATTTTTCCAGAGGCAATGGTATGATCCAACCAAAGGTTAAGTGAATCAATCGCCAGAGCCATTTTTTCGAGTTCTTTTTTAATTTTGAGGAAATCTGGAATTTCCTCTTCAGAAAGCTCCCCGTCTACTGTAATTTCAATGAGTCGTTCCTTCTCGTGTGCAAGTTTATTAAAAGTAGCGAGCATTTCCAGAGTAATCTGAGAGAGCTCTTTCGATTTGATTTCAGGGACATATTCTATTCCAATCGGGCATTCATGAGAGCAAAAATAGTTGCACAGGGAAGGATTTTTATAGCAGTCTGCCATAGCAAGGATTTCTTCCGGATGTGGTAACGATTTTTCATTTTCTATTTTCTCAATACGGTCCGAAGAGATGAAACCAAGCTTTTCGGCAGCACCTTCTCGTGAATACTCCATATTCTCACGACTTATCTGGTATATATTTTTATTCTCTTTCGTTGACTTTCTTCCCATAGTTTATTTCCTCATTCATTAGATGTTGTTGTAATTCATTATATGATTCGGGTGTCAAAACACCCATTTTATAGTGATTCATTCACTTGCGTTCC
>JAUNPJ010000115.1 GCA_030536755.1 Eubacteriales bacterium
GAATAATACGTTTTATCGGAAAGTTGACTTTATGATTGAAAAGCCGACCGGAGAAATCGGAAAGAAATTTTCTCTTTCAATAAAAAAGGTAATGATGGAGAAGTCGGCTCTCCGACCAATTCTGGAGAACCTTGGAATGCAGAGCGAGGACATTGATAATATTGTAACAAAGGTGCAAAAATCCATTCCAGTAGCAAAAGTAGGTATAACCAATAACAGTTTGACTAGTTTACAGCTACATCAGTATCTGACGAGGTGTGCAATGAGGGAAGATTGCGGGTATATGCAGGAGATTAAGTCTCAGGGCAGAGAATACTGCATTTTTCGCAGAGACGATTTTAAGAATATCGTAAAAGAGGTTGCGGATGGTTTTCGGAATCATCTGGAGGTTTTAGACAATTTTCAGATGCTTGGCATACTCCATACAAATCCCGGCAGGAAGGATTATCGCCTTACAGGAGGATTGCCGGTATATTGTTTCCTGCCTGCGGATGAAGTAACGAAGGATACCTATTTGGAGTGGTGTGATGCAGGAAAAGATGCGGAATGCCCGAAGATTATGAATCTGGGCGAAAAGAAAGGAGAGGAAGTGGAGAACAATGAGAAAGAAGATACTGCGGTTGGTTAAGTGGACTGGTAGTAAGGCACGAGTGGTGTCGGTGCTCGTGCCGCTCTTCCCGAAGGGAAAGAAGTATATAGAACCGTTTGCAGGTTCTGCCGCCACTTTCCTGAATAATGAACAGAGATATGACACAGAGATACTATGTGAACTAGATAAAGACCTGGCGATGCTTCACAAAGTGCTGTCTGATGAACGTCAAACAGAAATGCTTTACAATCATTTAAAGAGAGTATATGCCAGTGCGGCGATGTTCCAGTATGCAAAAGAAAATTTGAAATATAATGGAACTTTATCCGATGTGGAAAGAGCCGTATATAAGTTTATTGAGATACAGTTGTCGTTCAACGGACAGGGGAAGAATTACTCATCCAGTCAAACAGCGGAAAAGTTTAGACAGTGCGTGGAGAAGATACCGGATATTGCAAAAAGATATCATGGGGTTCAAGTGGTATATGGGGATGGAATTGAGCTGATACAGCGAGAATGCATGGATGAAAATACATTTATTTTTGCTGACCCACCGTATTTGCCGGAATTGCGGGGGTTGAAAACAATCTATGCATGTGAGATGACTCAAGAAAGACATATTTATATGCTGTCGGTCATGAAAAAAGCCAAATGTAAAATTATGCTTTGCGGCTATGCGGACGAAAAGGGAGAAGATTTGTACGACCAAGAGTTGTTACCTGCGGGTTGGAGGCGCTACAAGGTGGCTGATTTGACACAATCCTGCCAGAGCAACGGATATAAAACGAAACGGAATGTGGCAAGCGAATTTGTATGGATAAACTATGATTTGCCTTCTGACGCAAAGAATTATATTGATGTGTCGGATTGTCTGGAGTGGAAATCTAATAACAATGAAAAGAGGATGACTGCGTAAGGCTGCGAATGTCCGGCAGTAGCTCTAAAGAAGAGAAGTATTTATTGTGGAAAATAACTATTGTATAAAATGAGCAGGGGCGTTAGAATCCCCTGCACCGAATGAGAAGGGAGATATAGAATATGAATGCGACGACCAGATATGATTTTGAAAACTTACCGAAAATTTTAGTGGATACGGAGGAACTGCGGTTTATGCTGTCCTGTGGACGGGTGACGGCTCTGAAAATCGGAGAGCTGGCAGGTGCCAGAGTGGACGTTGGCAGGAGGACGTTGTGGAATGCCAAGAAGATAATGAAATTCATCGAGAGTAAGGAACGAATCATTGCGTAAACAGGAAGTAAGGGCGGAGCCTTGAAAAAAGGCTCTGCTGAAAATAGAGGAGGTACATGTGTTATGCCGAGAGTAAAAAATACAGGAAGAAGAGACAGTAAGGGGAGAATTTTACCTCCGGGCATTTCGGAACGTGTCAAGGAGGGAAGATATATATTCCGTATACAGTACGATGGAGAGGTATATAAGCCAATTTACGATTCGGACTTATCCAGACTGAAAAAGCGTGCTGAAATAATGAGGGCAGAGGTTCTGATGAATAAGCACCTAGAACCTACTACCATGACATTAAATGATTGCTTCAAGCAGTTTTTGGAATGGAAAAGAACAAAGGGTATGAAGGAGATATCTTTGACGGGGATGAGGCAGTATTATGAGTGGTACATAATGAACTCGACTATCGGAAAACGACGGGTGCAGAAACTGGAGAGAGGCGCATTAGTGAAGTACCTTTCCGAATTGCAGGTGCGGAAAGAAGCTCCTCTATCCTATGGCACGGTTAAGAGGGTCGGCAATATCGTCGAAAATGTGCTTGAATATGCGCTGATGCAGGATTTTGTTGGAAAGAATGTGGCGTACAAACTGAGCGTTGACGTTCCAGAGATTGTAGAGCAAAAGGAAAGGGAGGCAATCCCGGAGGCAGAGGTTGTGCGGTTCCTGAGCTATGTGAAGCACCACAAGTTTTATTCCTACCACTATAATCTGCTTGTAGTGCTTCTTGGAACCGGAATGCGTGTCGGTGAACTGTGTGCGTTATGCGAAAGCGATGTGCAGGGAAATCACATTGAAATCTACAAAACGCTTTCCTATCGGAGTTTACCGGATGAAAATGGCAAGGATAGCAGGGTCAAGTATATCGGTGGTACAAAAACAGAAAATGGTGTACGCACAATTCCGATGGGGGAGGCAGTGAGACGGGCGATTGCACGTCAAAGAAAATTCAATAAGGACAGGCTGCATAAGTGTGTTGACAAGGTGCCGACGTTAAATGAGAAGGCTTGTGTAAAACTGGAAGAAGCGTATTCGGATTTCCTGTTTTACAATCAGAATGATACATCGTATACCCCTGATTATGTCACTTTGATTTTAAAGAAAATCATCAAGAGCTTTAACCGGGATGAGAAAATAGTGGCAGAAAAAGAGAGGCGAGAGCCGAAATATATGATGGACTTTACATCACATTATTTCCGGCATACGTTTGCCACAAGAATGAGCGAGGCCGGCGTAAGTTATGAGCATATCAGCAAGTGGCTGGGGCATGGAAGCGGTTCAGAGAAAAAGAAAGGTGCAAGGGCGACGAAAATTTACATTCACAATAACTGGCAGGAGGGCTACAAAGTTCTGGAGGAGGACTTGGATAAATTAAATAGTATTGTATGCGAAGCGGCGTAATGGCACGAAAAAAGGTGTTGGAAAAATCCAGCACCTTTTCGTAACATACTTGCACTTTATGCGCTCGTGTGCTATAATCTAATCACAAGGATGTTGCGAGGATAAAAAAACCCTTACACACGGTATCCACGTATTGGCGTACGAGGATACCTTTTTTCTTTGAATTTATCACTTTTGCAATAAATCAATGATGGAAATTATGACAAGCAATAAAGTAAGTAACTCCATTTTTGTCATGGGAACCACCTCCCCTCCTATGTATACAAAACCGATACATGTAAGGGGAAAAATATCCTCGCTGTGATTAGACTGGTTCTATTATAGCAGAAGTTTATAGGTTGTTCAATGGTGGTTTGGCTCGAAGATGCTGGAATCGGTGTGTTTTGACTCAGTTTTTTTAAAACCGTATACACTTTGACTCAGTTTTTGACTCATTCGAGGGCGTATTTTACGAGGTCTGACGGTCACTGACGAAGGTAAGGTTCGTTGAATTATATAGGGATTGGACATAGACGAAGCCAAAATGCACGTTACAAAAAGTGGGCGAGTGGACTCGCTCTGATGCCATATACCTGTGATTAATCCCTGATTTTATAAGGGCACTGAAAAACTCCCGTTTTTTGCGGGAGTTTTTCTTTCATCTATCAATATAACACTTCTTTTTTCTAGACAAACAAAAAAACAGGTATTTAGCCTGCCACATATGCCATGAGCTTTGTAATTCTTTTCGTATTTACTACAAATGCTGTGAAGTACATTTGTAATTGCATGGCAAATAACCCTGTCGAATCCGCTCTACGTAATCCGTGGGTTTTCAACTCTCCATTTTTTTCTTCAATTCTGTGCCGTATACTCAGGCGCTCCCGAAACTCTTCACTGGACTCGAAGTCCAGACGGGCTCGATTTTTTTCACTGACCTGTGTAATACTGTAACTTTGATTTTTACCCTTTCCTACTTTACACTGTTCTTTCAGCGGACACTTGTTACATTTTCTCTTGCTGAATATATAATTGTGATATTGGTTTCCGTTCTTTGCATCTCTTTTTTCTACTCGCATAGCCAGTTCACCAGCCGGACACTGTAACATTTTCGCATCTTTATTAAAACTGAACCCTTCCGCCAATCCTGCATCCGCTGCCGCTGCAACAGCTGAATTTGTTCGTGCTATTAATGCAATTTCGTCCCCGCATACGTCAAGATTTTCTTCGCTGACATATGCCATGTCCCCAATGACTTCTGTTACCTCGATTCCATTCCCAGTTGCTTTTTCTATCAATTCGGGTAACTGTTGTCCATCTGGTGCACCTCCAGGTGTCACGCTAATACCAACAATCAGTCTTTCCTCTGTCATTGCCAGATGATTTTTGTATCCATAAAATGTACTTGTAGGCGTTTTGTGCCCGAATCGAGCATCTTCATCATCTTTTGAACGGATTTCCCGGATTTTTTGTGTTTCCAACAATTCCTCAATCTTTTTGGACAACTTCTGTATCTGTTTATCTCCGCAGTTCATAATATCTTCTTTCAATACAGAAAGCAATTCCTCAGTATAAGCAATTTCTTCATCTAAACCAGCTTCTAACGAAGGCTTTTCTGGAAATTTTTCTGACAAATCATAAGCTTTTTTATAAATTTCTTTACGAAGCTGTTTGCTTAAATCCCGAAGAATCTGGGTGGGAGATTTCGCACGGACAGCCGCATCAGTATGAGTTGAATCAACAATAATCGTTCCTGATTTAATCAAGCCTTTTTCCAGTGCCTGCTGTATAGTTTCCTTTAACATTTCTTCCAAAATATCTTCCGTGATTCTGGTCTTTCTGAATTTAGTCAGAAGGCTTGGGTTGATCATGGGAGCTTCTGGATCAAGGTCTAAAAAATATTTAAAAGCCATGTCAGTCTGAGCGCTGCTGATTAACCGTTCATCGGACAGATCATAAAGTTTTTTCAAAAACATAAGTTTGAACATCATTTCAGGTTCTTTTGCCGGACGACCAAAATGTTCACAATACTGTTTACGAAGCATTGGATTGACAAAACTAAAATCGATATGTTCTTTAATTCTTCGTAAAAGATGCTTTTCAGGAATAATCATGTCATAAAGACTTTTGTATGGTGATAGTTCTAGACTCATTTGCGAATTATCTCTTAACATATCAGATGCTCCATTCCCTTTTCTTTTATTATACCAACGCATAAAGAAAAAGCCCAATTCTTTTTTATAGAATTAGACTTTTTCAGTGCCCTTGA
>JAUNPJ010000053.1 GCA_030536755.1 Eubacteriales bacterium
AATTCACAGAAAAAGCAGAGGAATTCTATACTTGTAATAAAAATCGAAAAATTCCATTTTCCCCTTTTTGAACAGGTTGCCGTTCGAAATTTCTGATAAAAAATGTGTCCCTACCCGGGGTCAGACATCAATGTTGTCAACTTTGCTAATCGGTTTTGCTGTTGCGTTTGTTGGCGTATAAAGCACCTGCCGTACCGAGACCGCCTCCGCCGAGACATAGCGTAGCAATACCAAGAACGGCATCTTTATCTATGATTTTTAGCGAAATTTCTTTGATACAGGAATCATGTCCGTATGCGGTCAATGTGACTTTTCCGGTAGAATGAATGATAAACTGATTGTTTTTTACCTCAACAATTTCCGGGCGATTGCTTTTCCATGTGACATCAGGATAAGTGGCGTCAGAAGGAGTCACAATGGCATTCAGAAAAATCGTGCTGTCTTTATCTATTACATGGTCTGCCATCAGATAGGACATTTGGCTGTCATCGATAGCAAGAGATTCTACAGGAATGTGATAAACTGTAATAGGAATTTCTTTTGTCAATCCGTTGCAGGCAGTGAGTACAAGAGCGGTGCTACCTTCTTTCAAAGCATGCACTGTATTGTCTGTGATTTCGGCAATTGTATCGTCCTCAATTTCCATGGAAATTTGTTTGTTGTTTGCGTTTTTGGGTAATATAGAAGCCTTGATCTTGCTGGTTTCCCCGCATTTCAGAGCTAATGATTTTTTGTTGAGGCGAATTTTTTCAGGAAAAATTTCGAAAACCTGGATTGTAGCTTCTGTGGTTACTCCATTCTTTGCCTGACAGATAACAGAGGCTGTTCCAGTACTTTTGGCTTTGATTTTGCCGTTTTTACTTATTTTCAATACACTTGGATCGCTGCTTGTCCAGGTAATTGTTTTGTCGGTTGCATTTTCTGGAAGAATGGTAGCGTGCAGTTGAACTGTATTCCCTAATTGCAGTTCATTCGGCACATCAGAAATAGAAAGCTGCGCAACAGGAACACTGTTTACCTGAATCTGAAAAGTTTTGGAAACACCGGAACCTGAAATAGTAATGTTTGTAATGCCAGAGCCAACCGCAGATAATGTTTGATCACTGTTTACACGAACAATCGTTTCATCAGCAGATGTAACAGTTGCGCCGTAATCGGTTGCGTTTTCAATCGTATAATTCAGCCCGGCATTGTCACCTACATTTAATTGCTGAGGCACATTAGTGATTGAAATAGTGGGGCTGGGCGGCGGTGTAGGAGTTGGAGTGGAAATTGTTGTTTCCGTGTTGGAAGCACCGTAAGGACAGACACCATCGGGGTGAAGGTGTGGCGGACATCCGTGGTGATAGTGATAATCACCAAGGCCGCTGACGTTATTATAATCATGGTGACCGCCGCTGGAATCGGTTCTTCCAGAATGGGCGTATGCAGGAAACGCCAGACATAAGCTGCAGATAAGAACAAAATGGCAGGATATTGTTGCTTTTATGTATTTCTTTTTCATAATTTTCCTCCTTAGGTTTTCTGATTATAGTATACTACATAAATTTGGTGACAGTTATCATTAAATTGGAGAAAACACTGCTTTGGCGGTGTTTTTTTCGCACTCGGTGTTACACTGGCGTTGCCGGTTACGATAAAGAGAATTTCATGAGAAGTGGCACTAATGGCTGGAAAGCGAGGAGGCAATCTATCTGGCAAACACGAAGATTGAAATCTATCCTGTGAGGGGCGTGCTCAGTAATGGGGGCGTCTACTCGACCGATAAACTGATTATTTGTGAGGTGTTAAAAATTACGCCATACGAACTGCTGTCGGGAGTAAAAGGATATCATCTTGCTATTTGTATATTTCAATGCTAAAATCGAAGTACACAGAAGTTTTGCAGTGAATATAACAGAATACCGTTTGGAAAGGGGGGCGTAAGGAATGGGGAGATTTCTAAATCCTGATAACAGTGCATTTCAAGTTGCACTGAATTCTGAAATCTATGTGGATAAAACAGGTCTTTTGAAGTACACAAACAAAGTTTTAAATACAACGCAGAAATTTATTTGTAATAGTCGTCCCCGCAGATTCGGCAAGTCGATTACGGCAGACATGCTTACTGCATATTACAGCAGAGGCTGTGACTCAGAGGAAATGTTTGCAGAACTTGCAATTGGACAGAGCGAAAACTTTCAGAAGCACCTCAACAAATACGACGTCATTTATCTCGATGTACAGTGGTGCATGATGGATGCAGGTGCACCGGAAGATGCCGTTGCGTATATCAATGAGCATCTCATTGCAGAATTGAAAGAGATTTATCCTCAAGTGGCATTGAATCAGGTGAAAACGGCATATGGAGCATTGTCAATGATCAACGCTGCTGCAGGAAGCAAATTTGTTGTGATTATTGATGAGTGGGACGTGCTTATTCGTGATGAAGCTGCGAACCAGGCAGTGCAGGATGCCTATATCAATTTCCTCAGAGGAATGTTCAAGGGGAGTGAACCGACAAAGTTTATTCAACTTGCATATCTGACCGGTATTTTGCCCATTAAAAAAATTAAAACACAGTCGGCTTTGAATAATTTTGATGAGTTTTCCATGCTGGATGCCAGCAGCCTGGCACCCTATATTGGTTTTACAGAAGAAGAAGTAAGAGAACTCTGTGTCAGATATCATAAAGATTTTGAAAAAGTAAAGCGCTGGTATGACGGATATCTTCTGGAAGAATACCAGGTTTACAATCCAAGAGCGGTAGTGAATGTCATGATGAAAGGAAAATTCAGAAGTTATTGGTCTGAGACAGGAACCTATGAGGCGATTGTTCCTTTGATCAACAGGAACTTTGATGGCTTGAAAACCGCTGTCATTGAGATGCTTTCCGGATCTTCCGTAAAAGTGAATGTCAGATCCTTTCAGAACGATGCCGTAAGCTTCTCGAATAAGGATGATGTGCTTACTTATCTGATACATCTGGGATATCTGGGATATAATCAGGATAATCAGATGGCATTTATTCCAAATGAGGAGATCAGGCAGGAACTCACAGCAGCGACTGAGAGTAAAAAGTGGGATGAATTGATGACGTTTCAGCAGGAGTCTTTTGCATTGCTGGATGCCACGCTTAATATGGATGAATATGCCGTTGCAGAAGGAATTGAAAAAATTCATATGGAGTACGCTTCGGTAATTCAGTATAACAATGAAAATTCTCTGAGCAGTGTGCTTACCATTGCATATCTGAGCGCGATGCAGTACTATTTCAAGCCTATCCGTGAACTGCCCACAGGCAGGGGATTTGCAGATTTTGTTTTCATTCCGAAACCAGAGTATATACAGGACTACCCGGCGCTTGTGGCAGAACTTAAATGGAATCAAAATGCGAAGACTGCGCTGCAGCAGATTAAAGACAAAAAGTATCCGGAATCGATTGAGCAATATTCTGGAGACATTTTGCTAATTGGGATTAGCTATGACAAAAAAAGTAAGGTACATCAGTGTAAGATTGAGAAATGTCTAGTATAACGTCCTCAAAATAATTCGACTAAAGACGCAGAATGAATTTCTGTTCTGCAAGGCGGAGGAATGAGGCATAGCGGTGTCCCCTTGTTCATCCCCATCTTTTATGATATAATACAAAAAAACTGGATTTTTATGGAAAAATATAGCACGATTATTGAAAATACGATAAAAAACGATAGGTAAGTATATGTCTATAATAGATGAAGCTAAGAAAAAATTGCATAGTGAAAACGGCAGCAGTCTTCTGATTGCTTTACTGTTATTTTTTGTATGCCTGATTCTTAGTATGTCGATACTTTCAGCGGCAGTGGCAAGTCGTGTTCGGATTAAGGATGAAAAGGAGAAAAATCAGGAGCTTCTTGGAATGGAATCTGCGATAGGCGTCTTAACGGAAGGTCTTGGAAAGATTGAGTACTACCGAAGAGAATGTCAGACAGAAACTGATACCTGGCAAGTGGAGGAAAACCGGATTAAAATCAGTGGAGTGTTTACTGGAGGACGTCTAGAGGGGAAATTGAAGTCACTGATAGAAAAAAATCTGGAATCTTTGCCAGAGAATCAGGGTGCTTTGAATAATGAAGGAAACCGGTTTAGTATCTATTTAAAGGAGTATGATGATAAGGTGTACATCCTTCCACAGGTAGGGGATGATTATTATCTGACATTTTATGTAGAATTAAAAAGAGAAGATGATTCCTATGATAAGGTGTATAAGATTTCTTATGCTCCGGCGTTTGACGAGTATTTGGGAGAGCAGGTTGGTGCTCAATATGACGCACAGACACGGTGGCATCTATCAGCTGACAATAAAGTGAGAGAACTTTGTCTTACATGGGAAAAGGATCCCCAAAAGCCGAATTCTTATGTACTTCAAAGAGTCGTGAATTGATTGGGTATTTTATAGGGGGGATTTGGATGAAGAAGCGAAAGATGTCATCTGTTTTTTCTATTCTTAAATCGAACCGGGGAGAGAGTCTGACAGAGACTCTGGTTGCCATGCTGATTATTTCTTTGAGCATGGCTTTTCTTGCGTCCAATATTGCAGTTTCTGTTCGCATGGGTAAGACTACGGCGAAGGAGGATGTTGAGAATCTGAATGAGTGGAATCAGGCAGAACGTGCTATTCGGGGAGTGGACGAAAGCGGAATAACAAAGACTGAAAAAAAGATTATTGTAGAAGTTGACGGTGTGGAACAAGAATATAACGGAATAGTGGGCACTGTAGAGATTTCCCCCCAAAATGGTGGAGAGGCTGACCCTTTGGATGAAGAAATCTATTATACTTATTGGCTTAAGAATGAGAATTAGAATGAAGATGCTGAAGAAAATTAAAAATCAAAGAGGATTTACATTAACAGAAATGCTGGCGACCCTGATTATTTTGGGGCTTGTGACACTTTGCGCTGCTTCAGGGATTGCAACTGCTGTTCGCTGTTATCAGGATTTGATGTTTGAATCCGAGAGCAGACTGCTTATTTCTTCTCTTGATGAATCAATAAAGGATATCCTTCGGTATGCACCGAAGGTGGAGGTAGTGAAGGAAGAGGGCACCCCCAAGGAAGATAAATACAAAAAGGTTAAGAATTTTTCTTTTTATAAAGAAAAATATTCTCAAAATGATAATAATCGTTTGTCAAAGTATCAGCTGACTGAGGGCGAATTTTCAAGTGTGAACGGAAAGTTAAAGCTGAATAATTCAGTTGTTGGCGGAACGGGGATTTATTCTCAGTCGCTGCGTATAGAAGATTTTCAGATATGGTTTAATGAAATTCGTGGAACCTTTCAATTTTCATATCAGGTGAGCGATGATAAGAATCATCGTACCAAGACACATCAGGTATATGTAAATTCCTGGATGTATAACCAATAGAATATGGAGGTGAATTAGGTGAATAAAAGTATAAAATTTTTCCGTGAAATTGAAGATAACAGAAAAAATAAGGGATTTTCTATGGCGGAAATGTTGATTGTGGTCGCCTTAATCATTCTCACACTTTCCATAGCAATTCCGAATGTTCTGTCCTACAAAAGAAATATGGAACTCATGCATGCAGATGATGTAGCAAGAGAAATTTTCCTGTCTGCTCAGAACGAACTTGTGTATCAAAAGAGTACAGGACAGTTGACAGATATCTATAATTATATTATGAGTTCATCAAGTGAATGTGTACCTGCAAATGAACACTCCGATGGTCAGCTAAGTTTATACTACATTAAGAGCGGTTCCGCGGCAATGGATCTTCTATTAGGAGGGAAGAAGCTTAATGCAGTCACAGCAGGCGGATATTATTACATAGAGGTAGAGCCCTCAAGCGCCAATGTCTATTCTGTCTTTTATACGGAAAAAGATATCACATGGGATGAACTCAATGCCACAGCAAATGGCCTTCGTAATAAAGAGGGGCGCAGAAAGTATTACTCACAGGCGGTTGTGGGATACTATGCGGCTAAACTTGAAGATTTGGAGTATGCAGAAGCAGAACATATTAAGCTTGGCAATTTGAGCATCATAAACAGTGAAGAACTCTATGTAGAATTTGATGTATATGTGAGAGATGATGTGTTATCTAATGATACGAAACTTACACTCACTTTGTTAGATGAGCAGGAGCATAGCCAGGTAGATACCATCTCACTGTCAACGCCTGCCAATGAAGATGGACTTTGTGTAGAAAAGGGACAATCTGAATTTTTCGATGAAAATGGAGTAAGCAAACGGTTTCAGAAGTATACGGTGCGAAAATTGATTGACAGTATGGAGGATGCGTATCGTTTCAAATCACGTTTTTCAGAATTCTCACTTGGCAGTATGATTACAGCTGCTGTGTCTTTTAAATATGAAGGCGTCTCCGAGGGAAAGAATGTGAAGGAAGAAATTTCGGACTCAGCAGTGTCTAACAGTTCCTTTGCACAGGTAATTATTGATTCCAGAGGCTTTAACTCCGTTGGAATACGTTACATAAGACATCTTTATAATATTCAGGATTATGCTTCAAAAGCTTCTTATATCCAGGTGGCAACACTTGACTTTGAAGCAGATAATTATTCCTGGAGTGAGGGGAAATATTTTAATAATACAAACGAAGCTACAAAAGATAGTGCATTGAATCCTTTAAAGGGAGGCGGCGATGTATTTTCCAAATACCACGGCGTGACACTGCCAAAGGAAAGTGAATACCTGGGAAATGGAAATCGAGGAAATACAATTAAAAACTTTAAGTCGGATCGAGGTATTTTTTCGAAAGCAGATTCCTGTGAACTCTCAGAGATTTATGTGGTAAATCACAAGGTAAAAACGACAGCAGATGTTACGACAGCGGGAGGTTTAATTGGAAAAGTAAAAGGCGGCAGTATTAGGAACTGCCGGGTTTATCAAGAAAATGGAGAAAGCTTTATAGACGCTTCGGCAGGCTCGTCTGCTGGTTTATGTGTAGGCGGTTTGGCCGGAAAAGTTAAAGGTGCTATTACCATTGAACAATCCTGTGCTGCGATTCCTGTTGTAAGTGCATCCGCAGGCTATTGCGGTGGCCTTGTAGGTTTTGCAAAGGAATCTGCCTTTTCAAAATGTTATGGAAATACTACTGATTTAAAAGGAAAATATGCGGGGGGATTTGCAGGTTCTCTGTCTAACTGTAATGTTCGTTATTGTTATGCAGTTGCAGAAGCTTATTCTAATGATACAAAAAATGCCGCTGGATTTTGTGCAGATATGAATGGAGGAAGCCTGAGGGAAAGTTACGCCCTGATTGGAAGCATAAAAACCAGCAAAACACCTACAGAAAGAATAGCCTTGATTCAAGATAATTCTGGGACGACAGTGGACAAATGTTATTTTAATTATGATGGAAAGTTTGAGGCAACGCAAAAAGAGAAGGGAGAGTCTGCCGCTTACAATGAAATCGTAGAAAAGTTATCCTCCGAAGACGTATGGGAATACGATTACAATGACAATGGTTCGATTAAGTCCTTAGAATTCAGCAAACCGTTCCATACAGAGGACGATTACGAGTATATGGAAAATGCTGCTTATACTTGTCTTCGTATTAAGGGAATGCCACACTATGGCAACTGGCCGGACGCCAGCTGTACGATTGAGTATCTTCCGAATCTGGAGAGCATTGGCCCCGCAGAGGAAGTCTCTTACGGAGACGGAGTAAAAGACAAACTGGAAGGATTTCATAGCCGCAAGATTCTTACGAGTGGAAGTATTGCCGACAGTGGACTTCGAGATTATGTCTGGGAAGGAAATTACCCTGAGAAAACTGAGTTTGGAAAAAAGGTAAAATACGTTTTTAAATGCTGGAAGGTAAGCGGCACGGATAAAGTCTATTATCCGGGAGATCCTATTGAGGTTTCGGGGAATAGTCTGGTGCTGATGGCACAATGGGTTCCCGGAATTACCATTACTTATGACACAAATGCAAACGACAAGGCAAAGTTCTTTGGAGAAAAAAGTTATGACGATCCTCATTTGCGTTATGAGGGTGAAGAAGTGGAGATTCTCTTTACAGACAATAATAATAGACAGCCGATCCACAATCAGGGATATCAATTCATTGGCTGGAATGATAAGGACGGTAAAAATAATCATCCTCCGAAATTCACCTATGTTTTAGACGGAAATGAGTCTGATT
This sequence comes from Eubacteriales bacterium, assembly GCA_030536755.1. GTDB lineage: Bacteria > Bacillota > Clostridia > Lachnospirales > Lachnospiraceae > JALFVM01. Next base: position 8,148 of record JAUNPJ010000053.1, read on the forward strand.
GGGGAAAAACTCACATGGAGGTGAAGGAGGATGGTACTCATACGATAACTTTATACGCATATTGGGAAAATCCTCCGAAAGAGTCTCATTTGACAATTCGAGTCAATGATGAACTTTCTCACTATGAAGATCTTGGATTGACTCTGAGAGGTGGTATCCCTGTTGAGTACGCCCAAAAGCCAGGGGACTATTTCGTCAATGCCAAAACGGGACAATATGACCTCCTTCTTAGAGGAAATGAGACAGGAATCCAGGTAATCGTTGACAGTTCTGGCGCTAGATTTGTTCAAAGCGGGAAAACGCTTCAGCTTCTGGACCTTTATACGTTGAAGGTCAAATACAGATTAAATGGTACATATCAAAATTGGATCAATTTTCAGAATACAGATCGATTAAAATCGTTGTTTACCTTAGACCATATTGATATTGACGGCGAGAGTTTTTCACTTGAAGATATAGGAAATGATTGGGTATATGAGTCTCCGGTCATGCTGCCAGGTTCTGAATTTGCTATTTATGTCAATGAACCTGTAGAGATTAATGAAGCTGCCAAAATCTGTAAAGGAACGACTCCAAATGCAGAGAATATAGCGACAAAATCTATTTACCTTCCGTCTTCCGGTAATGTAGTAAAAGGTCCGGTTACGGTATATGCTGACTATTGCAGCATTGAATTTAAAAGTCCTAATGAATGGCCAGTGCAAACGCTTCCTCCAACGGTGATTGTACGAGGAGGCAGCAACTACAGATGTCCAACGGATGAATTAGTATCGAGCAGAAAAGGAATCTTTCTTGGATGGAGCAGTTTAGGCGATGGAGAGGCTGGTCGTATCTCTGTTTTACCAGGCGGGTACATCTATATCGAAGACAACAAAGAGTTGATCTTGTACGCAAGATGGAAAGATTCGATTCAGGTTACTTATGAGACGAATTTCTACAAAAATGGACATGATGATATAGAAGGCTGTAACATAGAGGATATCATAAACAAAGTGGAGGGAGATGCCTTTTATAAAGCAGAAGCTCGGGATGGGTGGAATTATGCGTCTACGCATTTGGTTTATAATAATCAGGATGCTCGTATCCATACGGTTTTGCCTACAAAGCTTCAAAGAGCAGGGTACTATTTTGTTGGCTGGGGAACTTCTCCCTATTCTTACGATGGAGGCACAACCTATTGGCCGGGAAGTCAGGTGGCACTTGAGGATGACCTGGTATTGTATGCACAGTGGGCATATGATAAGAATTATACCATTGTATATTTAATGTCAGAAGAGGAATTTTCATCCGGAGTCAGCAACACAACATTTCCTGAGACAAACAGTGTTGTGACATTAGCGCTCAATCGCTATTCCAGAGCCGGCAAGGAATTTACCGGTTGGCATGGTTATAGAAATGGTTCTGCTAGTCAAAATAATCCAAATTTTAGAGAGAACTTTGACGCTGGGGTGGAATGCGCTGGGGGTGAATTAGAAAGATTAATAAAATGTAAAGAAACAAACAGCAATCTGATTATTCTCTATGGTTCCTGGAAAGACCTGGAAGAGAAAGACAGCTATCAGGTGGAGTTCAAATTAGAGAAGATGAAAGCTTCACAGAATACCAGTCTGTATGCGTATGCAGGACAAAACTATACGGCAGTATTTGAGTGTGAAGGCGGATACCGCCCTCCGGATACAATCAGTGTATTGGTAAAAGGTATGGAATTAGATCCGAAAAGCGATTACAACTGGAATCCAACGACCAGAAAAGTAACGATTTACGCAGATGCGATTCGGGGCCCGGTTACCATTATTGGAGCAGCGATTCCGGAAAAACACAGTTTTTCTTATCTGAATGTAAAGGAAAATGGAGATACGGAGATTCTTTATAAAGAAGACGTTCAATACAACACTTACAATGCAATAAAAAGCATCGAAGAAATCGGAGCTGAAGAACATGTTCCTGCGGGCTGTTTGTTTACTGGCTGGAATACCAAAAAAGACGGCAGCGGAACGATGTATAAGCCGGGGGATTCAATCTTTATTCAGGGAGAGGTTAACCTTTATGCCTGTTGGAAGAAATCGGATGTTGTAGGCGCGGGAATCTATAATGGGTATCTGTTCTATTATGGAATAAGTGCAAATAAGCATTATTATCTGGCTCGTGGAGAAACACAGACGATAGAAGATGGCGAAACTTTGGCTGTCATCAATGATGGCGGGCAGGTTCACTTTACTAAATCTAATAATCAGTATACCTATTACTATTGTATTATGCTTCAAAAAGAGAAAGCGTTATCGGAGTATACCATTGGCATTTCCAGGGATGATGGAACAAGTTATGTGAACGTGGACCAAAAAGACCTTTTATCACTTGATACGAATTCCTCGGATTCTTTGAAGAATGCTTTTGGAGATGATAGAAATTCTGTTTTTGAATATGGGGATTCTGCATATGATTATTATTACTTCAAAGATACTGTGAATGGAATACCAGAGATTACGAATATTAAAATTACGGAAGCAGAAGAAAATGGAAAATCAGCGATTTTCGACTTTGCCAATAGCCTTAGACCAACAAACAGTCAAAGTAGTGAAAGTATCAATGGTTCATTAGATTGCTTTGGAAATAAAAAGAAGTATCCCAAAGTTGATGTATACAACGGAAGTGTTCCGAGGATCGACAGAAGCTATGCGAATTTCTTTAAGAATAAGGATTGCAGATCAGAGTTTTGCGTTCATCTGGATGCAAATAACAAGAAATATAAATATAATTCCATTAATCTTGTAGATGAAAACGGTATTTCCGTCACTACACGAAATAATTTGATTAAGGCAACTGATGGTCAAGAGTATATCTTTAATCCAGATGCGATGGCAGAACTTCGTTCGGGAACGTATACAGTTATTTTTGACTATTCCGATTATCAGAATGATCCTTCCTTTGAACTGCATGTATATGACGAAGATCTAATGGGATATCGTTATATTCAAATGGAAATTGAAAGTTTAATGGCTTATTGTCCTGGTGCTGGTTCTTCTGAATCTTCCACCTGGTATTATGCACAGTTTGCCGATGTGGCGTTTTACGGAGATGACAAGAGAATTAGCCAGTATAAATTTGAAGATGCCTCTTGTGTATATCTAGATAGTAATGGCGGTTGGTCGTCTTCTAATAAGTATGAAGATATTTCTATGATTATTGATAATAATCCACGAACAAAGATGTGTTCTCGTCAGATAGGTAGTAGAATGGAGACGGAATCTTGGATAAAGCTTGTCATTGATGTTGGGGATGGCTATCAGTTTAGTCCCAATATTTATGGGTATACTGGTCTTATTACGGCAGGGGATGGTGGAAATTATCCATGGCGTATGCCAAATACATTCGGATTTTATGGCACCAATGATTCTTTAAACAAAACGGATATAAACTGGGAGCTTATTGACAATCAGACTCTTTATGATGCAAAGCTCGAAAGTGCAACAAACAAAGACTATATCAAACCTAGAGAGGATACTTGGTTGAATAATGTTCCTTTTTATACGCTTGCTGATGGTAATGGTGAAAACGAAATGTCGGGAGAGTGGACGAAAAAGCTTCAGACTTGGTTGCGTCAATACTTACCATATAATGTGGTAGACACGCCGCCTCGCGGAGATGGCCAACCTCTTGGATATGATATGCAGCCAACCCCACCGCATCGCATAAGATCCTATTCGCTGACTTATAATACCAATGCACCAGAGGGAGCAAACATCACCTGGTATGATCCGAAAAATCCAACAGATCCAACATCCGGGAATCCAAATCTGCAGGGTGAGTACGGAGATCAGATTATTGGCTTTTGTATTCCTCAGTGGAAGGATTCCAATGGCAAGACGGTGAAATATTTCCTGGGATGGAGTAAGGATAAGAACGCAAGGGAAGCGGATTATACGTCGGGCAGTCATATAAACTTGATTACGGATACGACGTTGTATGCGGTATGGTCGGAAATCAGTCCGACGTTTGCCCTTACTTATCACGCAAACGACAGTGAATCAGCACCTGCTGTGAATATGCCTGTCAACACAAGTGGAAGTGGTAAGTGTAAGATTTCTCCGTTGATTCCGGAACGGGAGGGCTATAAGTTCATTGGATGGATCTGGCTGGGAGATGTGGACAACGATCATACCGTACAAGATGATCCGTTTAAAGAGGATAATCTGGGCCTCTATCAACCTTCGGATTCTATTTTGCTGAATCAAAATGTTACTCTCTATGCCCGTTGGGTAAAAAGTAAATGTGTAACGGTGATTGCGCCGGGATGCAAGATTACTTCTCCGGGTTGGACGATGGGAAGCAATGGATATAAGTACTATGTGCCGGTTCGCTCCAGCTGCAGCTTTACTTATTCCATTGAGGAAGGAGTGGAATTTGAAAGCATATCCGTCATGAATAAAAAAGGAGATAGTTTCACAAATTTTACCAATAGTGAAGAGAATGGCACTTATTCCTGTACGATTCCAAAAGTGACAGAAGATTTGACCGTGAACATTAAGGTACAAATGAAAAAGTTCAATGTTCAGGTCACTGATGTAGACAGCATTATTTTGCAGGATACGAAGGAAGTGATTGATGGAGAAAATAAGGTAGTTTCCTTTGAAGTGTCTTATGGAGAGACCGCGGCTTTTTATTTTAAAGCTTCTGGTTCGGTATCTGTTCGTGGAACAACCGGGGCGATCGTTACGAAGGAATATTATGATAATGATGAATATTATCTTTGCAGAATTCCAAAAGTGTACGATAATCTGAATTTGTCTGTTGTAGAAGGGATTTGTGTGGTGCTAAAATCTTCTGCAGATGCGACGTATTCGATCACTGTTTATATTCCAAAGGGCGAAAATTCGATTTTGCCAACGGCAGATATGGTTGGATTTCTTGCACCGGAGGGGCAAAGGTTTGCCGGTTGGAGGAGTTCGGGAAATGAGGAGATTGTTTATCCTGGCGGAGTAGAATTTGATGCCACGTCGCTTGCAGATGGAACAACTCTCTATCCTCATTGGGCAGCTGAGGATACCTGTACGATTACGATTGATTATGGATATGATATTGAGCCAGGCAGCAAAACAGTCAAAAAAGGCAGCTGGGTAGTCCTTGAGATTCCGGAAAGAGAAGATTGGCTTTTCGATGGATGGATAGAAAGAAAAAATAATATAGACGAGCCAGTTAGTTCTTCTGGATTTGTTGCAGAATCTGATATGATTGTGAGAGCACAATGGAAGGAAGCCTGTATCGTACGGTTCGATGGAAATGGCGGAAAGCCATTTGTTGATTACCTTAAAGTTGCAAAAGGAAGTCCCATTGGAGAATTGCCACAAGCCGTATGGGATGGATGGTTTTTCTTAGGTTGGTCCGATTCTAATGGAACAGAGGTTCACGAGACTACAATCATTGAATCGGATGTTGTCTTTAATGCCGAATGGACAGATGCTGTACGATATCATTTGAATCCAGATCAGCCAGAGGAATTTGTGTGGGACAACACGCCAGCCAATGAAGATTATCAGACGTTGACTTATGCTTCAATCAGTGATGGTTATACAAGAGGCGATGCTCGTTTCATCGGTTGGACGAATTCTGCTGATCTTAGGGCTTCAAATGTGAAGTACTATCGCGAAGGAGATGCAGTTTCTGATGGAACCACAGACTTGTATGCGGTCTGGTTAAGCGGAACGTTATATTTTGAGCGTCAGTGTCAGGCAAATCATATTTTTGATAATGGACTTGAGCCGGGGGATTTAGCTGCATGGGGGGCAAATAAACTTTATTATCGAATTTCTGTAGATTTGAGCGATGAGCAGCAATTTGTTCGTCAAATTGGTTCATCAATAACAGATGGTGTAAATAATACATCAAGTATACAAGGAAATATATCATATGGAGATTGGTGGAACTCTGTGGTTATTCCAGATACAGTCACAGGTGGATACAGAAATTGGGAGGTAAAAATTGATATACCAGTACATGACAAGCCGAATTATAGTCCTAAGTATTATCCAAATACAAATGGAGGAAAAAGCGACATGACGCCTAGCGGTGATCAGCTATGGACTATTGATTCTTCTGGATTAGGAAGTGATAAGAACTTTGCAAGTTATGGCATTCGTGATGATTCCCCGGTAACTGTGATAATTTTATTTGGTAAGACTGAAAAAGGAACTTATTTGTATGAGCAGCACATTCCTTTCGGAAAATGGATTAACGAATCCGGATCTCCAGATAAAAACGAAAATATCGTAATTTTCCCCAATTTAAATCCGTAGAATTCTCACAAAAAGAGGCGTTGCAAATTTTGTGATAGCCTCTTTTTGTATATGTGTTTTGACTTTTTGCATTCTTGTAAAAAAATGCTTATAATGGTATAATCATAGAAAATATGTCTATTTTTAAATCAAATAGATAGGAGAACAGATTATTTTATGAATAAGCTAAGAAGCTGCAAAGGATTTTCAAGAATTGAGCTGATCTGCATTGTCGGTATCAGTGCTGTTTTACTTTTCTTTGCATATTCTGCCCTAAACTGGTATCATATCAGTCAGCGTAAGGCGGAGGACAAAATCATTGCGAACACTGCGCTGCATACGGCAGAGATGAATACCGTTGGAAGTCTGTGCCCGGTCAACTCCTGTGATGGCCAAACGTCCTGCACGCATAAGACCGAAGAAGGGTACGTGGGATATTTTGACCACCCGACGAACGTTATTTATGGAGAGCGAAAAAAAGGTTATAATCAGTGCCGGGAGATTACTCTTTCCGGGAAGACTTACACAGGAGAGGTTGGAACTCTGGTGCTCAAAGTTGTTTGCACAGATAGTGATATTCGTCTTTCCTGGGTGAAAGGACGGCGAAAATAATGTTGTATACAGATGGATGGATCACGGCTTATATGTTTGTGTTGTCTGCCGTAATGGGAGCTGTGTTTGGCAGCTTTTTTAATTGTATGGCATGGCGCATCGCACATGGCGAATCGGTATGGAAAGGGCGAAGCCATTGCGCTGTGTGCGGACATACGCTGCATGGCAGGGATCTTGTTCCTGTCTTCAGTTATCTTTTGTTAAAAGGAAAATGCCGTTATTGCGGTGAAAAAATTTCTCCCAGATATATGGGTGTGGAGCTTTTGACAGCAGTTGTTTTTGTGTCACTTGTGTTTCGCTATGATGTAAGCTGGCAGTTCCTGCGCTGTGTGGTACTGGCATGTATACTTCTGACGCTGGCTCTGGTGGATCTGGAGATTTATGAGATCCCGGATCGTTTTCTGGCAGTTGGGATCGTCTGGTGTGCAGTGACACTTCCCTGTTTTGGAAAAGAAGAAGTTTTGACGATGGCTGCAAAGGGAATCCTTGGCGGCTTTGTAATTGCGGCAGCTTTGCTTTTGCTGACATTGGTTTTTGACAAAGTAACAGGAAAGGAAGGCCTTGGCGGCGGAGATATCAAGCTGTTTTTTGTTACAGGGCTCTATCTTGGACTGGCAGGCAATTTGCTGAATTTGCTGGTGTCCTGTTTTACAGGCTTGCTGTTTGCGGCTGTCTGGAAGAAAAAAAAGATTCCATTTGGTCCGGCCATTGCGCTGTCCACATGGTTTTGCCTGTTATTTGGTGATGCGATTGTGCAGTGGTATTTTGGATTGTTTTTATAGAGGAGGATAAAACCATGGCAAAGTCTTTATTGGGAATTGAGATTGGTGACTACAGTGTGAAGCTTGCGGTTACCAAGGAGGCGCGGGTGGAGAGAATCGTCAAAAGAGAACTCCCCGACAACATGGTTCGCCAGGGAAATATTACATCGTGGGAAGCCATGGCAGATTTTTTGAAGAATATATGGAAGGAAGAGAAGATCAGCTGTAAGGAGGCTGCGGTTGTTTTGCCGGAGAGTCTTACGTATGTGCGTTCGGTGACTATGCCGGCCATGACGATTGAACAGCTGAAGGTAAATCTTCCTTATGAATTTCGGGATTATATTTCTGAGGAAAAAGATAAATACTTCTACGATTATGCAGTCGTAGAAATGCATCGGGATGAAGACGGTCATCCGACGAGCATGGATTTGATGGCGGCGGCGGTGAAAAAGAGTGTGATTGAACAGTATCGCAATCTGTGTAAGCGTGCCGGATTAAAGCTTGTCGTGGCGGCACCGGAAGCGGCAGCATTGCAGAATATCGTTCATCGAGTCATGCGGCGCTCTGGAAAAAAACAGGATTTTGCATTGCTGGATCTTGCCCATGAGGCAATCCGATTGAGTATTTTTACAAATGGAGAGTACGATGTTGCGAGAAATATGGAGCCAGGGTGCAGTGCATTGACCGGCATTGCGGCGGAAGTGTTTGATGTGGATATGCACATTGCTCTTTTGCATGTGCAGAAAAACTATCAAAATATATGGAATCATGACAATGCGGTCGGACTTTACAGCCGTATTGCGGTGGAGATTATGCGAGTGATTAATTTCTATGGATTCAACCATCCGGATCATTCCTTAGATAAAGTTTATTACTATGGGGGCGGCTCGAAGATTACACCGCTTCTGGAGGAAATCCGGGGAACAATTGAACAGGAACTGATCAGTTTGGATCATTTGTTTGAATCGGATGAGCTGGTTGGAACTCAAATTATGGAGTCACCGGCAGCTGTGGGAATTACCTGGAAGTAGGAGGTTAGAAGTTTGAAAAAAATAACAAAAGACAGATATCCGGAAAAGACCTCCATCAACCTGGTAATGAAGGAACAGGATGGAGGCAACTGGAAAGTACAGGTTGCAATTTTTGCTGTTTTTCTTGTATTGTTGGGGATATTTGTGAAGGTAGAGGTAGTGGGGAGACTGAACCGTGTTATGGAGGCGTCGGCGGAATACGGGGATGTGCAGAGTCAGATTGCGGATCTTCAAAAATACAATGAAGGTTACGAAAAAGTAGAGGAGCAGTACAGTCATTATTCCAGTAATTATCTGACAGAAGAAGAGAAAGTATTGCAGGATCGATTGCAGATTTTTGAAATGATGGAAGCTTATGTGATGCCGCATGCCCAGATACAGTCACTTGATATTTCGGAAAATACGGTGACGGTGATGATTGCCAGGACGGATCTGAATGTTGTTTCCTCGATTGTGGCGATGCTCGAAGGAGATGAGAGAACCTCTTATGTGAGCGTTTCTACGGCCCAGACGGAGGAAGATAAAAAGAATAAGACAGTGAATGCAAATCTGGTTATACAGCTGAAGCCGGGAGGTGAGACAGACAATGCTGAGTCGTAAATTTACAACAAGAGAGAAAGTACTTCTTCTTGTGATGGCGATTATGCTGCTTGGGCTGTTCTATTATCAGGTCGTGTACAAGCAGACCGAACATATGATTGCAGAATATGACACCATTGATCTTGAGACCGAGCTGACCATCGCGCAGGGCAAAGCTGCCAGGAAAAAGAAGATGGAGCAGGAGATGGCCGAGGGCGGTCAGAAAGCGAACGGGGAAGTTGCCACGTACAACAACATTACCAATGAAATCAATGAACTGAATGCGATTCTTGCCAATGCAGACACGTTTAATCTGAGTTTTGGCGAGGCGAAGGCGGAGGGAACGACTGTACGCCGTGACATTCAGGTTTCTTTTCAGACTGGAAGTTATGCGAAAATGAAAGAATTTCTGCAGCAGCTTCACGACTGCAGATATCGTTGCCTGATCCGCAATGTGTCGGTGTCGGCCGATGCGTCCAATGAGAAGGGAATCAATTCGGCAGGCGATATCAACGTCAGCCTGACGGTAACATTTTATGAGACAACCTTTAATGCAAAATCCACCGAAGGTCTGAAGATACAGGAGGATTCGCTTGCCGATACTTCCGAGGATACAGTCGGTGACGGAGAGGGATTGTACTAATTGTTGAAGTGGAGATTTTTATGAAGTATTATCTTGCCCCGATGGAGGGGCTTACAACATTTGTTTTTCGAAATGCATACCATCACTATTTTCGGCCGATGGACAAGTATTTCACGCCGTTTATTGTTCCGCATATCCTGAAGGATTTTGATGCGCGGGAGCGTAAGGAACTTGACCCGGAGCACAATCGCGGAAAGTATGTGGTGCCGCAGATTCTGACAAACAACAGCGAGGATTTTATCCGGACGGCGAAAGCGCTGCAGGAGATGGGATATGAGGAAGTGAATCTGAATCTCGGCTGCCCGTCTAAGACTGTGGTTTCCAAGAGACGGGGCGCCGGTTTTCTGCAGGAACCCAACATTCTGGATCGGTTTCTGGAAGAGGTGTTTGACGGGTTGGATATGAAGATTTCCATCAAGACGAGACTGGGGATGGAGTTTCCGGTTGAGTTTGAGGAACTTCTGGAGATTTATAACCGGTATCCGCTGGAGGAACTGATCGTGCATCCGAGAGTGCAGAAGGACTATTATAAGAATAAGCCAAACTGGGACATGTTTGCGCTGGCTGTGCAGCAGAGCAAAAATTCTTTGTGTTACAATGGAGATCTGTTCACAAAGGAGGACCTTGCGAGATTTTCTGATGCTTTCCCGCAAGTGAACTGTGTGATGCTCGGGCGGGGGATTCTGGCAAAGCCTGCGCTGCTGGATGAAGGCAAGACTCCCTCTAAGGATGTACTGCGAAAGTTCCACCGGGAAGTTTATGAGGGATATCAGGAAATCTGCTCCGGTGACAGGAATACGCTGTTTAAGATGAAAGAATTCTGGAGCTATTTTATCCATATGCTGCCGGAAGAGAACCGGAAGAAGACACTGAAAAAGATAAAAAAATCAGAGAAGCTGGTGGTGTATGAACGGGTGATGGATGAGATATTTAGTATGCTGTAGCGGAAAGAGAGGAATTGTATGGAAGAGATAACCCTGAAAGTAATCGCACATATTTATAATGATTATTCGGCTAAATTCGGTGTTCCCCGCCAGAGCGGTCTGGTGCAGAATGTGAGTAAAATCGTGTTTGAACCGGAATATCGCAAGGAGGGAATCGTCAATTGTTTGGAGGCGTTTTCGCATCTGTGGCTGATTTGGGGATTTTCGGAATTGTTTGACCGGCATGAATGGTCGCCGACGGTACGGCCGCCGAGACTTGGAGGAAACAAGCGGGTGGGGGTGTTTGCCAGCCGTTCGCCGTTTCGTCCCAATCCGATTGGATTGTCCTGTGTGAAGCTGGACAGAATCGAGAAAACGCAGAAGGAAGGCGTGGTGCTGTATGTGATAGGTGCCGATTTGATGAGCGGAACGCCGATCTATGACATCAAGCCGTATCAGCCGAATGCGGACAGCCATCCCGATGCACTGGGCGGATTTTCTGATAAGTTTGTCGGATACTGTGTGGATGTGGAGATTCCACAGGAACTTTTGGAAAAAGTGCCGCAGGACAAGCGTGAGGTACTGCGAGATATGCTTGGTCAGGATCCGAGGCCGGCGTATCAGGATGACCCGAACCGTGTTTATGGCATGGAGTATGCCGGTATGAATGTGAAGTTTCAGATGAAAAATGGAGCTTTGACCGTGATTGAAATTGAGAAAATGCGTTGACAACAATTTTTGAATATTATATAATTCTAGCCAAAGGCGATGACGAAGACAAGTAGCGCGGATTATCGTTTTCAGCGAGTGGAGGATGGTGCAAGCTCCATAAAGTGAATCTGTGTGAATAACACTTCAGCAGCCGCAATCTGAACGTACTCTTTATAGAGAAGAGTATCAGTAGGTGCGCCGCAGGCAGTGCGACAACTGCAATGAGTGACTGTGTATGCAGTAATTCAGGTGGTACCGCGGACATGATACTGTTCGTCCTGAACAAAAGTTTGGGATGAGCAGTTTTTTTATTTTACAGAGACTGTATCCCAGGAATGAGATCATAAAGAGAAAAAATAAGGAGGAGATTATGAACACATCAAACATTTACCGCAACAGAACACTGAACCAGATCAGTGAAGCAGATGTGGATGCTGAGATCCGTGTGGCCGGATGGGTAGAGAATATCCGTGACCACGGCGGTGTATCTTTCATTGACCTGAGAGATATGTATGGCATCCTTCAGGTAGTTATGCGTGACACAAGCCTTCTGGACGGCATCAACAAAGAAGACTGTATTTCCATCGAGGGTGTGATTCAGCACCGTGACGAGGAGACTTACAACCCGAAGATTCCGACAGGAACGATTGAGCTGGAAGCACATTCCGTAGATATTTTGGGAAAAGTCTACAAGACACTTCCTTTTGACATTACAACATCCAAAGAGATTCGTGAGGATCTGCGTCTGAAATACAGATATCTGGATCTTCGCAACACAAAAGTACGCGACAACATGATTTTCCGCTCCAATGTCATCAGCTTTCTGAGACAGAAAATGACAGAGATGGGATTTCTGGAGATTCAGACTCCGATTCTGTGTGCTTCTTCTCCGGAGGGGGCAAGAGACTATATTGTACCTTCCAGAAAGTACAAAGGAAAATTCTATGCGCTGCCGCAGGCTCCGCAGCAGTACAAACAGCTTCTGATGGTATCCGGATTTGATAAATATTTCCAGATCGCACCATGCTTCCGTGATGAGGATGCGCGTGCCGACCGTTCTCCGGGTGAGTTCTATCAGCTTGACTTTGAGATGAGCTTTGCGACACAGGAAGACGTCTTCCGTGCAGGTGAGGAAGTGCTGACTGCGACATTTGAGAAATTTGCTCCGGAAGGCGCCCAGGTAACAGCAGCTCCATATCCGGTCATCAGCTACAAGCAGGCGATGCTGGAGTTTGGTTCTGACAAACCGGACCTCAGAAACCCGCTGCGTATCGTAGATGTGACAGACTTCTTCCAGAGATGTACCTTCAAACCATTCCACGGCAAGACGGTACGTGCCATCAAGGTACATGCAAATATGTCCAAAGGCTTCCATGAGAAACTGCTGAAATTTGCACAGTCCATCGGTATGGGCGGACTTGGATATCTGGAAGTAAAAGAAGATATGTCCTACAAGGGACCAATCGACAAGTTCATTCCGGAAGAGATGAAGGGAGAAATCGCCCAGATCGCAGGTCTTGAAGTGGGAGATACGATTTTCTTCATCGCAGATAAAGAGGAGCATGCCGCTCTCTATGCAGGTCAGCTTCGCAATGAGCTGGGCAAACGTCTGGATCTGTATGAGAAAAATGCATACCGTTTCTGCTTTGTCAATGACTTCCCGATGTATGAGTACGACAAAGAAGAGAAGAAATATATCTTTACACACAACCCGTTCTCTATGCCGCAGGGTGGATTAGAGGCGCTCAACACCAAGAAACCGGAAGATATTCTGGCTTATCAGTATGACATTGTCTGCAACGGTGTAGAGTTGTCCTCCGGAGCAGTTCGTAATCACGACATGGAGATTATGGTAAAAGCCTTTGAGATTGCCGGATATACAGAGGAAGACCTTCAGAACAAATTCGGCGCTCTGTACAATGCGTTCCAGTATGGTGCTCCGCCTCATGCAGGAATGGCTCCTGGTGTAGACCGTATGATTATGCTGCTTCGCAATGAGGAAAATATCCGTGAGGTCATTCCATTCCCGATGAACGGAAATGCGCAGGATCTGATGTGCGGTGCTCCAAACGAAGTGACAGAAATGCAGCTTCGTGAAGTACACATCAAAGTAAGACAGTAAGCATACGTATCTGTTCAGTACCCTCACAGATACGAGCCAAAATCCATGAAAAATCATCTTTGATGATGGGATTTTGGCTTGTATGTCTCGGGATTTTCATGCAAAATGCATGAAAACACCTCGCGGGATATTACCTGCTGAACAGTTACAAGCATACAATAATAAGATAGTAAGAATGATACGACTGCTGCAGCCTTTTGCAGCAGTCTTTTGCAAGGAGGATTTAAGATGAGTTTTCAGGAAATCAATGTAAAAGAACTGCAGAAAAATCCATTTGTCATGATCGGAGATGAGTGGATGCTGATCACTGCAAAAAAAGGTGACCAGGTGAATACGATGACTGCTTCCTGGGGAGGCGTAGGCATCATGTGGGCAAAGACCGTTGCCACAGCGTATATTCGTCCGCAGCGTCACACAAAAACTTTTGTGGATAGCGGTGAGTATTTTACCCTCAGCTTTTTCGGCGGAGAGCAGAAGAAAGCGATGGGATATCTGGGAAGTGTTTCCGGCAAAGATGAGCCGGATAAGATCGACAAGACAGATCTTCATGTAACAGAAATCGACGGACAGCCGACTTTTGAGGAGGCAAAACTCGTTCTGGTGTGCAAAAAACTGTATGCACAGGAGATGAAAGAGGAATGTTTCATCGGAACGGAAGAGATTGAGAAATGGTATCCAAATAAGGATTATCATACGATGTACATGGCTGAGATCGTGAAAGCATACGAAAAATAGAAAAGTATTTGACAGCAGCAGAAAAAGAAGTCTTTGCAGCAGAGGAGCAGCAGCCCTCTATGATGCAAGGACTTTTTCCTTTTTTCGGCAAAGATAAAGAGGCGGAGAGTAAATTTTGTGGTATACTGTATGTAGAGTTGATGACGCTTGAAGAAATATGGAAAGGAGAAAAATAGTATGAAAACAAGAGCAAGAAGGATATCTGCGATCTTATCCGCCTGTGTTTTGACAGTCAGTTTATCTTGTACGGGAGTCATGGCAGGTAACAACAATATGATCGTTGAAGATGTCGAGGAAATGGAAACGGAAGATGTGATATTGGAGGAAAAGGGGAATGCAGCGGCAGTTGAGATACTCCCGGAAGAGGAAGTGCTTCCTGAAAACGATGAGGTGCAGGAATCTGATGTCAGTGATGAATTGGAAGAAACTGCTGTGTGTGCAGCAAATCAGGCGATGAATTCAGCAATCAGTATGAAAGTGGCACCGAATACAGACCAGGGTATCAGAGATGATTATACGGTATATGATTTTGTTGATGGCAATCATGTCTGGCGTAAATTTACAACTTCAGGCAATGATTCTTTCTATTACATTCATGTCAAAAATATAGATGTAGGTGCATATGGTGCATACATACATTTGAAAACACAGCATAACGAAACGGTATGGGAAGCACTGAATATGGGTGGCTCGGGAGCAAAAGCATATACCTGGATGAAATTAAAACCAAACACGACGTATTATTTTGAATGCTATACGAAAAACAAAGTGAGCGGAAATATTGCGATTTATGTAGCTGAAAGTAAAGATGATGAGCCGGACGCCATGACAAAGGCAAAATCCTGTAAGCTTGGAACTTTATGTACAGGAAGCCTGGATGGTCAGGGGGATATTGACTGGTTTTCTTTTTCAACAGGCAGTTATGATAGTGGAGAATATGAATTAAATGTTTCGTGTTCTGATGAGATGCCAGAACTTTGCAGTTCGAGTGAACCTTATGGATTTTGGTTTGATCTATATGATATGAAGTCTAATAAGATTGCAAAGGTCAGCAATATCCCACTGGGAGGAACAGGAAAAGACAAGGTTGAGCTTAAGCCAAATACGACTTATTTTCTTAAAGTACATCCAGGAGATAAGACGGCGCTTTTTGGACAAAGTAAAATATTCGGAGATTATCAGTTTTCCTTAAAATGTACTTCGGCGGATAAGAAGTACGATTTGTCAAATGCTCAAATTACGATTGATAAAGATGTATATACTTATAGTGAATCAGCAATTTTGAGAAAGCCAAAAGCAAATAAGCCAAAAGTAAAAAAGGTTACTATTACAGTGAAAGATGGAAAGAAGACAAAAAAAGTAACAATCAGCAGTTCAAAATACAGTGTAAGTTATGAGGACAATACAGAACCTGGTATTGCAAAGGTTATCATAACAGGTAAGAAAGATGCATATGGAACCGCATCAAAATTCTTCTATATAAAACCAATAACACCATCACTGAAACTGGATGGCGATAAAAAATCTTTCACAGCGTCCTGGAAGAATGTACCCAAAGCGACATCTTATGAGATGAGATACGCAAAGAAAAAAAATCAGCTGAAGGATGCAGAGGTTCAATTATTAAAGAATTATGATGGTGACGACATGGATAAAATGTTATCCACAAATAGCAAAATTACAATAAAAAAATTAGACAAGAAAACAAAGTATTATGTTCAGGTGCGTTCATATGCAAATGGACAATACAGTTCATGGTCGACCACAAAGAGTGTAACAACAAAATAGTCAGGATTCTATATTGTGGATATAGAAGGCAAAGAAAAAGCAGGGGATATCGCAATGATATGCCCTGCTTTGATAATCAGGTTCCGAAATAGGAGAAATGCATATAGTCCTGACTGCTTCTCCATAATCCCTGAGAAAAACCATATTTCTCAAATATTTTTACGACTTCTCCGTCGGTTGGAATGGAGTACGGATCTTTGCCCGGACGATAGTAGGAACCCACGCAAATCTGCCCGTTAACGACATAAGGATTCTCGGTCCAGTTGATGTCGATTGCAGTGCCGTCTCTGTGTTCAGAACGTCTGCTTTCCCATCTCCACCCGCCTAACTCGTGAATCGGGAATTTAATTTTATATAATTCATTGAAGATTTTCTTCATTGTAGTTGCCAGATTTTTGTGAATCGTCAGATTCCAGCTTCTTGTATACATATCACCGCTTTTTCCGCTTACAAAATCCCATGTTTTGACGGTGATCGTAGTCAGATTAGCCTGTGCGGCAGATGCAGATGTATAAAAACGGCCGTAAGCTTCATACGGAACTTCCCGGCCAAAAACGGCAATTTCTTTATTTAAAGATGTGGTATAACCACCTGACCAGCTTCCTCCGATTGGTTTTACCCGGTAAGTATAAGTGATACCAGGCAGTTGATTTGTTGCATAAGCGTATGTTTTGTCGCCATCGGTTACCGTAGCCGCTTTTTTGTAGCTGGACCCTGGTGTCTTATATGCAAGGATATAGCCGGTGGCACCTTCTACCTTTGTCCAGTGTACGCGCTGGGCGTTGCTGTTTGTGGTCAGAACCTGCGTTATGCTTGGTCTGGCAGATGAAGCTGCATGAACCGTTGCACAGCACCCAAACAGAAGCAAAAATGATGCCAGTAACAAAAACATTGTTTTTTTGTAACTTTTTCTTCTCATAATACCTTTCTTTTCCATGAAAACCCTCCTGTTTTTCATCTTAGCAAAGAATCTTGTAATAATCAAGAAAAATATTAAAAAAATATTACAAAAAGTGAGAGAAAATGGAAAAGAATTTAATAGAAAAACTATAAACGGGAAAGCAAGTATGATATACTAGACAGGAAGGCAGTGAGTGACTGCCTTATAGTAATCGAAATTATAGGGGAGAGTTATGAAAGCGTATCTTGATAATAACACATATACCATGTATGCACAGGATGGAGATATCATTATAGGAGATGTACAGAGTGCAGCGGTTGGCCTGCAGACACTTCATCTGGAACTGAAAGAGATCAAAATATATTCTACGGTTGTGGATGTGGACACACCATATTTTCACAATTCTTTTTTGAATGACGAGCAGGAGTTTCAGAATTTTAAAGAGTATGTACTTACAGAATTTTCCAGAGGTATGTGCGTGACGGTATGTCGGAGCCGATTGATTATTTATTATAAAGATCAGGAATTTTTTATGAATAATAACAATTTGAAGATAGAAAGTGCAAAAATCACAGTGGAACAGGAGGTGTGATTTTGAGTTCTGGTGAGGAGTTATTTCAGATATTTTCCGAGACAAAACAGCAGCCGAAGAAACTGGCGGCGGCACTGGACGGCTTTTTCAGAGAAACTGGTGTCAGCAGTGCTCAGAAGGAGGCGTATGGGGCTTATCTTAAGAGGCGTATCCGTCCGGCAGTCGAGCAGTTGATTGAGGAAGAGGCAGTGGAGAAAATAGAAACACTGGAACGTCTTGGATGGTTTGGGAGAGAGCAGCTGGAGGGTTTTATAAAAATGGCACGCGAGCGGGCAAAAACTGCCTCGCTGGTCTGGCTTCTTCACCTGAAGAATGAAAAATATGGATATGAAGAACAGGAGTTCCAATTGTAATCAGATGCAGCGCCGCACACATCTGTGTCAGCAGATTTTGCAGAACTGCCGCAATGAGCTGTACAGCTATTTCCCATATCTGGACGGTGCTTTTGCCAGCGTTTCGTATGAGGCGGATCAGCAGGTCCAAACGATGGGAACGGATGGGCGTTTTTTCTATTATAATAGTTTGTTTCTGATGAAACAGTATGTTCAGGATGCCTCGTCCATACGACGGGGCTATCTGCATATGCTTCTTCATTGCCTGTATCTGCATATTTTTACGGAAAAGGAACTGGACAGACGAAGATGGAATCTGGCTTGTGACATCGCCGTTGAACAGATCATAGAAAAAGAGAAGCTCTCAGGTTTGAGATTACCGGAAAATCCGGTCAGAGAGCAGGTGCTTCGGGTTCTTGGTGACCGCAGTCCGGCGGCACAGGAGATTTATGGAATGCTGGAAAAACACGCATTTTGCTGTGAAGAAGAGGAACTGGAGGCCGCTTTTTTGTTTGATGACCACAGCCTTTGGGATGCGGTGACGGAGAAAGAGCACAGAGCCGGTCTGCGAAAAAAATGGGAGAAAGTTCTATCCTACACAGGTAGGAACAAGAATGTCCAGAGCCGCCGAAGAGGTATGCGGAAGGGAACGGACCGTGAAGATGTGGATGACATTCCCAAGAGTCGGTACGATTACCGAAGATTTTTGAAACAGTTTTCGGTGCCAAGAGAAGAAGTGGAGCTGGATACCGAAAGCTTTGACTATGTTTTCTATTGTTACGGAATGGAACATTATGGGAATATGCCTTTGATTGAGCCGCTGGAATATAAAGAGGTGAATCGTCTGGAAGAGCTGGTGATCGCAATTGATACATCAAGTTCCTGTTCCAGGGAAGTGGTGCAGCAGTTTTTGGGTGAGACCTATGAGATTTTGAGTCAGCGTGAGAATTTTTTTCGCAAGATGAAGGTTTATATCATCCAGTGCGACAGTTTTATTCAGGATGTTGCGATCATCCACTCGGAAGAAGAATGGAAAGAATACAGCAAAAAAATCACCATTCAGGGACGCGGCGGTACGGATTTTTGCCCTGTATTTCAGTATATCGAGGAGCAGAAGCAGACAAAGGAGATAAAGAAGCTGAAAGCTTTGATTTATTTTACCGATGGGGATGGTATTTATCCACAGGCAAAACCGGATTATGAGGCCGCATTTGTTTTCCTGAAAAAAACAGATAAGATGGATCTGGTGCCTGCCTGGGCAACAAAGCTGTTAATTTCGTAGAAAGGACCCAAAGGATCACGTACAGGAGAAAATGATATGAATATCAAAGAAGCAAAACAGGAAATCTGCAATACGCTGCGGGCCTATCATCGCAAAGATGAGACTGGAAACTATGTTTATCCATTGGTCCGCCAGAGGCCGATTCTTCTGATGGGACCGCCGGGAATCGGAAAGACTGCGATTATGGAGCAGGCGGCCGCAGAAAGCCAGGTGGGACTGGTGTCCTACACGATTACTCACCATACCAGACAGAGTGCTATTGGACTTCCGCATATTGAGAAACGGATGTATCAGGGCACGGAGCATGTGGTGACGGAATATACACTCAGTGAGATCATTGCATCCGTATATGAATATATGGAGCAGACAGGGAAAAAAGAAGGGATTCTGTTTATTGACGAGATCAACTGTGTCTCGGAGACGCTGGCACCGACCATGCTGCAGTTTCTTCAGAATAAAACGTTCGGAAGTCACAGAGTTCCTGACGGTTGGATGATCGTGGCAGCTGGAAATCCGCCGGAGTACAATAAGTCTGTGCGAGAGTTTGATATTGTCACACTGGACCGCGTGCGAAAGATTGATATCGATGTGGATGTGGACGTATGGATGGAATATGCCTGGGCACATGGCGTGCACGGAGCAATTTTATCCTACCTGAATATCAAAAAAGACCGGTTTTACCTTGTGGAGAATACGGTGGACGGCAAATTTTTTGTGACGGCAAGAGGGTGGGAAGATCTCTCGGAGCTGATCAAAAGCTATGAGGCACTGGAAATCCCTGTGACGCAGGCACTGGTGCAGCAGTTCCTGCAAAAAGAAGAGGTTGCAGATGATTTTGCCTCGTATTATCAGCTCTACTGCAAATACGGCGAAGATTATGCGATTGTGGAGATTGTGGAAGGAACAATTGAAAGCAGCGACTATGAAATGCGTGTCAGGATGGCAGCGCAGGCATCGTTTGAGGAGCGTTTTACGGTGGTCGGACTTGTACTGGCCTGTCTGTCCCAGAGAATGGCTGCGTATGAACAGATGGATGCGCATCTGCGTCAGCTTCACCTGGCACTTAAATATGGAAAAGACTCCATGGAGAAAAAAGGCGGTGCGCAGGGAATGGCATCATACATTTCTTTCCGGGAGGATGGACTCAAGGTAAAAATTGAGAATGAGCTGGCTGGCAAAAAAGAAGCAGAAGAGGAACAGTGGATTCTGGGAAGGCTGAAGGAATATGAGCTTGTATTGAAGAAGGAACATCTTTCAGACAGCAGGCAGTGCTTTGACAGAATACGACAATTGTTTGCAGAGGAAGTACAGGAGCGAAAGGACAGGCTCATCTCTTTGAAAGAACAGCTGGAACGGGCTTTTTCCTTTGTGGCAGATTGTTTCGGGGATGACCAGGAGATGGTATTGTTTGTCTCTGGACTATCTCAAAACGAAAGTGCTATGAAATTTATTGGAGAACATGGCTGTGATTCTTATTTCCGTTACAGTGAAGCACTTCTTTACCGGAAAAAGGAGGAACAGTTAAAGAAAGCAATTAAGGAGGAAATGGAATTCTGAGACAAAAAAGACATGCGCGTTTGCCGTAAACAGCAGACGTTCATGTCTTTTTGCTTTTTTCAGAATTCCGGTTCCTGAACACCCTGAACAACAAATCTTGTGGAAGTGTTGCCGGTACAGGTGGACAGAGTAACAATATTGTCAGTCTGTACCGGGTTTGTTTCGCCGGTATTGATCTCTGATTTTTTCTTCATGGAAACGAGATATTCGCCGTATTCCTTGTCGTGTTTTTTGAACAGCGTGTAGGTATCGCTGCTGACCTCTGTGGTATAAGCGGCGAAGATTGCATAGCGGTAATTGTGTGTCGGCGTTAAAATCCAGAAGTAAGGACTGGTGGAATAGGCATTTTTTGTTACGATATGATTTAATGTTCCGAACATGGAGCCGTTTTTCATGTTGTGGCCGTAAATAATCGTATTGGGGTCTTTGAAATCATCGGAGTTTTCAAAATCAACGAAAATCGAGCCGGCAAAGTTATAAGTCCCCTCATAGGTGGTGTGCAGATACTGGTCGTTGTCGTCGCCTTTTACAATGGGGTAGCTGATATCCAGTGCTTCCACATAAATCCATCCGACAACATCTTCATTGACTGCCTTTAATGGGGTAAAGTCAACGGTAATGGGCGGTTGTATTTTTTCCGGAACATTTGAGGAATCTGAGGATGATTCACTGTCTGTTGTATTTTTTCTGACCGCCATTTCTTCGAGCTGCTGGTATTCGTCAGTTCCTATCTTATATTCGCGGTAGATGGTAAACAGCTTATATCCGGCAAACAAAAAAACTGCAATTGCAGCGAACAGCAAAATGCTCAGCAGGTAGTCACCGATGGTTTTTTTCCTTTTTTGCTTCGTCATAATTTCCTCCTTTTTCTTTATTATAATGAATCTGTAACGGTGTGACAACCTTAAGACGAAAATATCGGAGTATATTTTTGGTGCAAACCTTGTTTTTGCCAAAGCTTTTCTATACAATAATGATAAAGGCAGCATAACAGTTTGTGGGAGGTGTCTATGAAGAAAAAGATAGCAATTGGAATTCAAAATTTTGAAGAATTAATTCAAAAAGATTATTATTATATTGACAAAACAGATTTCATCAAGGAATGGTGGGATTGCGGAGACAGCGTTACTCTGATTACCCGACCGCGCCGTTTTGGAAAGACTCTGAATATGAGCATGGTAGAAGCATTCTTTTCGGTGAAATATGCGGACAGAGGAGAACTGTTTGAGGGACTTTCTATTTGGGAAGAGGAAGAATATCGAAGAATACAGGGAACCTATCCGGTAATTAGCTTGTCATTTGCCA
>JAUNPJ010000054.1:0-22391 GCA_030536755.1 Eubacteriales bacterium
ATTTCACCGAAAAGAATGCTTCTACCATGCTCATATTCAGAGTTTTTCCAAAACGACGTGGACGCGCAATCAAAGTTACATCATCATCGCTTTCCCACCATTCTTTAATAAAAAAAGTTTTATCAATGTAAAAACAGTTCTTCACTCTTATTTTTTCAAAATCCTGTATTCCAATTCCTATCTTTTTCTTCATAGACACCTCCCACAAACTGTTATGCTGCCTTTACCTTATTGTATAGGAAAGCCATAGCAAAAACAAGGTTTGCACAAAAAATTGTTTTCTTTCCCGAAAAATTACAAAGGAAATCTTGCAGTCTGTTTGTGTACATGATAGGATAAATAAAAAGCACTGTATTTGGGACTTTTTTATCTGAAATAAAAGGGAGTGGATTTGTTGAAAACAAGAGAAGAAGCATTGATATATGGATTATCCTTTCCAAATACATATCAGGACACTCCATTTCGTGACACCAATTGGCAGCTTGTGCGCGTGAAGGAAAGCAGGAAGGCGTTTCTTTGGATTTATGAGAAGGACGGCTATATCAATTTGAATGTAAAGGCAGATCCTGAGTGGAGAGATTTCTGGAGGAACACGTATCCGTCAGTCATTGCCGCTTATCATCAGAATAAAGAGCATTGGAATACAATTATTCTGGATGGAACAATTCCGGATGAAGATGTGAGGCGGATGATTGCAGAGAGTTATGACCGGATTACGGATAGTCCGTCCAGACGGATTTACGAGGCCGTGAAGCGGATTCCGAAAGGGAAGGTTGCGACTTATGGTCAGGTTGCGGAGATGGCAGGAAACAGGAAGATGGCAAGAGCCGTTGGAAATGCGCTGCATAAAAATCCGGATCCAGATTCGATTCCATGTTATCGTGTTGTGAATGCGAAAGGAGAGCTGGCGGGAGAGTTTGCATTTGGCGGTGCCGGTGCGCAGGCAAGACTTTTGAAAGAAGATGGAATTGAAGTGGTCGATGGCATGGTAGATCTCAAAAAATATGGAATTTATAAATTAGCTGAGACCGGTCAGAATACTGATCAGATCAGAAAAGATAAAGCAAGGAAAGATGCGGTAAGTGCGCTGAAGGAGAAATGTACAGAAGAAAATCTCTGGAACTGTATTGTTGCATTTCAGGAGTATCCGTTTTATACGAGTTCGGGCCTTCCATTTCACTATACATTGAAAGTTGGGCGCAATGGAGAGTATACGAAGGAACTGTTTATCAATCGGCGGGAGAATAGCAAGTCCTTATCCTGGAGTTCCGTAAGGATTGCATTTCAAAAAGCGATGGATAAAAAAAATACGGTGTTTGTTCGTCCGAAGGAGATTGCGGATGTCCGTGGGATAAGCTACAGTTATAGCCTGCTCTGGCGATTCGGAGTCATAACAGTACCGGAGAACGTGGAGAAGAGGATGAAAGGCGAGGGGGAATAGCGTATTTTAACAAACCATACTTGTGATTGTGGATGACGACTTATTATTGCTTTTTATTTTTGCAATGGTAATGGGCATGGTTATTGATTTTGTACAGTATAATTTGTATAATATAAAGAAAAGGGGGACAAACAGATGAGGAAAGATTGAAGATGGTGTGTATGAGGAAGAACTGTATTCAGATTTGTAAAAAGATGTTTTTATAGTAAAAGGAGTTTACATATTGTGGGTTATCAGTTAAAAATTACAATAAAAAATAGTCATCCTCCTATTTGGCGAAGAATTCTTGTACCTTCTCATATTACTTTTTTTGATTTGGATGATATTATAGAGGCTGCTTTTGGATGGCAGCATGATCATATGTTTGCGTTTGACTTCCGTGATGTGGGAGAAGAATTTATTGGCACACCGATTAGAGGTGAGGAAGATACCGCAGATGAGTGTATTGATGAGTGGATGCAGGAAGGCAGAAGCTTTTTGTATACATACGATTTTGGGGATGACTGGGTGCATACGGTTAAAGTCGAAAAAGTGATAGAGTATGACAAGAGATATCCTCAGGTGATGAAATCCAAGGGACCGAATATGATCGAAGATTGTGGCGGTATCTGGGGATTCTATGATTGTATTGAGGAAGCGGAGCCTTTTGATATGGAGGCTTTAAATGCAAAGTTTCAGAAATGGAATTTAAAGAAAATTTATCCAAAACGTTCCAGTCGTAGAAGAAAGTCAGCCGACATCGGACCAGACCTTGACGAATGGGCGATCATACAGGATTTGTTTTCCGATCTGCTTGGGAGTGATAAGAAGAGTCAGGAAGAGTTCGGAGAATGGATGCAGATCATGCAGAAACAAGAGGAGGAAATGCAAAAATCCATACCACCAGTAGAAAGTCTTGAGGATATTTTCTTATGTTATACAAAAAATGATTTAAAAGAGATTGCGCAGATGTATGGACTCACAGGATACAATAAATTTAAAAAGAAAGAACTTGCGCAGTGGCTGAAAAATCATCTTCTGGATACGGTTCTTATGAAAAAAGTGCTTCTGGAAGCATCCGAAGCGTCCTTCCAGTTATTTGAGAGTGCTGTAGAAAAAAATGGAATTAGTATGGCGCAGGAGCTGGTGGAACGTCATCCTTTACTTGTCACATACGGAGGATTTCATCAAGACCTGGAATTCTATCAGGTTCCTGACGATGTCAAGGAAAAATACAAAAAAATATGTACGCCGCAATTTCGGCAGGAATGTATCGCACGTCAGAAGTTTATGGTATATTGCGATGCGGCGTTATATCTGTATGGAGTGCTTCCAATCGAAAAGTTTGTAGAAATTTACAACTCCTATGAGGATGCGGATATGAAGCCGGAAGAGGCGGAAGATAGGATTTGGAATTATATTAAGCATGGAGAAGCGTATGTACTGAAAGATGGATTTTTTATGGAGGCAGAGCTAGAAGAAGAAAATATGTTTCGCTATGTGCTGCAGGAGCAGGAACCATATTCTTATTACATTCCGGAAAATAAGGAAGAGTTTCTTGTGTATGGAGAGTGTGGATGTCAGGAACCGGATGAGAGTACGGATTTCTTCTTAAATTATCTTCAGAAGAAACTGCATAAAAAGGCACCAGAGGATTTGATGATTTATTATGAGATTCAGGATGGAATCCGTATGAATGAAGACGTGGAGGAACTCATTTCTGTACTTTTGGAGTTTGACTGCAGAATTTCGTCGGACAAACAGATCAAAGACGCGATGAATCAGATCCTGAAGCTGGGGCGCTATATCAGAAAATGGGATTATAAAGGACATACCAATGCAGAAATACAAAAGAGCAGAGATGATCGTATCTCATCCAACAGAAAAATCGTGAGTTTTCCAGGCGTTAAAAAGGTATATCCGAATGATCCGTGTCCTTGTGGAAGCGGAAAGAAATATAAACATTGCTGTGGAAAAAAACAGTGTTGACAAACCAAAATCGCATGCTTATAATGAAGGCATCTAATCAAAAAGATAACACGATGACGAGACGAGTAGAATGTGAAACTTTCCAGAGAGAGATGCCCGCAAAAGGCGGTGCTGGAAGCATCTTACTGCAGAAGCATTTGAAAACTACCTCCGAGTGGCCCCAATCCGGTCCGGTGATTCCGTTACCATCAAATGAAGTGGTTTTTCGCAGAAGCGAACAGCAATGAGGGTGGAACCGCGAGTCCGTAAAGTCAGCTCGTCCCTTGTGGTAATTTGATTATCACAGGGAACGGGCTTTTTCTATTTTTATAAAAAAGAAAGGAAGAGAAACATGATTATTACATTAAAAGATGGATCAAAAAAAGAGTACACAGAAGCCAAATCCATCATTGATATTGCGTATGATATCAGCGAAGGTCTGGCACGTGCTGCCTGCGCAGGAGAAGTAAACGGTGAGGTTGTAGATCTTCGTACTGTCGTGGACAGCGACTGTGAGGTAAATATTCTGACAGCAAGAGACGAAAAAGGTCTGGCTGCACTGCGTCACACCGCTTCTCATGTTCTGGCTGAGGCGGTACAGAGCCTGTATCCACAAGCAAAGGTTGCCATTGGTCCGTCAATTGATACAGGATTTTATTATGATTTTGAATGCGCACCATTTTCGCAGGAGGATCTGGAAGCCATTGAGAAAGAAATGAAGAAGATCATCAAAAAAGGTGCAAAGATTGAGCGTTTTACCAAGACAAGAGAGGAAGCAATCGCATTTTTCAAAGAGAAAAATGAGCCCTACAAGGTAGAACTGATCGAGGATCTTCCGGAGGATGCTGAGATTTCTTTTTATTCTCAGGGGGATTGGGTAGATCTTTGCGCAGGTCCTCATCTGATGAGTACAAAAGGAGTAAAGGCATTTAAATTGCTGTCTTCTTCCGGTGCTTACTGGAGAGGAAGTGAGAAAAACCAGATGCTGACTCGTGTATACGGAACCGCTTATGCGACAAAGGATGAACTCAAGGAGCATCTTGCACAGATGGAAGAGGCAAAAAAACGTGACCACAACAAGCTGGGTCGTGAGATGAAGCTCTTTACAACGGTAGATGTAATTGGACAGGGACTTCCGCTGATTATGCCAAAAGGTGTGATTATGATGCAGGAACTGCAGCGATGGATTGAGGATGAGGAAGAAAAGCGCGGCTACATCCGTACAAAGACTCCGCTGATGGCAAAGAGCGATCTGTATAAGATTTCCGGACACTGGGGTCATTACAAAGAAGGCATGTTTGTTCTTGGCGATGAGGAGAAAGACAAAGAAGTATTTGCGCTGCGTCCGATGACCTGCCCGTTCCAGTACTATGTATACAAGGCAGAACAGCACAGCTACCGCGATCTGCCTCTGCGCTACGGTGAGACTTCCACACTGTTCCGCAACGAGGATTCCGGTGAGATGCATGGTCTGACCCGTGTGCGTCAGTTTACGATTTCCGAGGGACATTTGATCGTTCGTCCGGACCAGATGGTAAAAGAGTTTAAAGATTGTATCGCACTGGCTCAGTACTGTCTGCAGACACTGGGCGTAGAGGAGGATGTGACTTACCATTTGTCCAAATGGGATCCGGAAAACAAAGAGAAATACATTGGCGAGCCGGAAGTCTGGGAGGAGACAGAAGGCCATATCCGTACGGTACTTCAGGAACTGAATATCCCGTTTGTTGAGGATGTGGGAGAAGCTGCTTTCTACGGACCAAAGGTCGATATCAATGCCAAGAATGTGTATGGCAAAGAAGATACGATGATCACAATCCAGTGGGATGCGCTGCTGGCTGAGCAGTTTGATATGTATTATATCGATGAGAACGGTGACAAGAAACGTCCTTATATCATCCATCGTACTTCTATGGGATGCTATGAGAGAACGCTTGCATGGCTGATTGAGAAATATGCAGGTCTGTTCCCGACATGGCTGTGCCCGGAGCAGGTTCGTGTGATTCCGATTTCCGAGAAATTCCATGATTATGCGGCAGCCGTAGAGGCAAAACTGAAAGAAAACAAAATCCGCTGCTCTGTGGATCAGCGTTCTGAGAAGATGGGATACAAGATTCGTGAAGCCCGTCTGGAGAGAGTGCCTTACATGCTGGTCGTAGGTGCGAAAGAGCAGGAAGAAGGTGTGGTATCTGTCAGAAGCCGTTATCTTGGCGATGAAGGTCAGAAATCACTGGATACTTTTGTGGCAGAGATCACAGAAGAGATTCGTACAAAAAAGATTCGCAAAATTGAAGTAGAAGAACAGAAATAAGAGAGAAAATGAGGGAGGCTATCCAAAAAGGGTATCCTCCCATTTCTTTATGCTTGAAAATACTTTTCTTTGATCAGATCAATCGGCATTTCTTTGCCTGTCCAGATTCGGAAGGCCTCCGCTCCCTGATAGAGAAGCATATACAGTCCGTTGCAGGTCTCGCAGCCTGCTTCCCGTGCAAGGCGAAGAAGCTTTGTCTCTCTGGGATTGTAGATGGCATCATATACGATCAGTCCTTTATGAAAATAAGAAGGATCTTCAATAAGCGATGCATCTGTGTTTGGTGTCATGCCTACGGAAGAAGCATTGACGAGGATGGCACTGTCATTCAGTGCATCTTTGAGTGCCTTTTTGTCAGCGTTGTCATGCAGAATGGCTTTGCAGCTTGTCATTTCGTTGATTTTTTTTGCAAATTCTGCAGTTCTGTCCCAGAAACGGCTGGTGGTACGGGCAAAAATATGAATGCATTCGACGCCGTCTAAAGCTGCCTGTGCACAGATGGCAGTGGCAGCACCGCCTGCTCCGAGCACGGTCATGGTCTTTCCGATGATGTTGTGGCCTGCGTCTTCCAGGGAACGCATAAAACCAACGCCATCTGTGTTGTGACCGGTCAGAATGCCATCGTCATTGACGACTGTGTTGATGGCTCCGATCAGCTGGCCGGCGGGTGAGAGCTGGTCGACCAGTTCTACCATTTTATTTTTATTCGGCATAGTTAAGTTAAAACCACGAATCCCTATTTTTTTCAATCCATCGACGGCAATCGCCAGACCTTCTTCATTTACATCAAAACAAAGATATACGTAATCCAGGTTGTGATACCGGAAACTTTCGTTGTGCATCATGGGGGAAATACTGTGTGCCACAGGACTGCCGAGAAGAGCGGTAAGTCCTGTATGGCCGGTAATTGGTGTACTCATATGGTGTCTCCTTTGCTGAAAATTTTCACTGCTTTTTATTTTATTCCACCGAAAAAGGGATGTCAATAAATCTCTGCTCATGCTTGCGAAAACTGTCAGGGAAAAGATGATTCTGTCAAAATGTTCTTTCTATTTTCCTCTCTTCTTTTGACAAATTAAGCGGGCGCTGTCTCCTATAATGAAACTTGCTTACCAAAGGACGAAATCAACAGGTGCGAGGTGGCGATATGTATTATGAAGTATATCTGGACGCAGTGTTTGTGACCAATTTCATTATGGATTTTATTTTGCTGCGTCTGTTGACCCGTATATTTCGATATGAAAGCTCATGGCTGCGTCTGATTCTGGGAGCTGCCATTGGAGCTGTCGGCTCCTGCTTGATTTTATTGATACCCACAAACAGTTTTCTTCCAGCGGCAATTTTACTGCATGGAGTATCAGCCTTTTTTATGGTGAAAACAGGCTGCCGTGTCCGGACAAAAAGCATGCTGGTACAGGCAGTGACAGCACTTTATTTTACCGCGTTTTTATGCGGAGGTTTTTGGGAGATTCTTACCGCCAGAAGTGGAATTACCCTGAAGACTTTTTTACTGTTTGCTGCTGTCACATATGCGGTGTTTGGCTGCGCTGCGCTGGTGAGAGATTACTGGAAAATGAGAACAGGAAATCTTTATAAAGTACATATCAGTTATCAGGGAAAGGTACTTTTTGTAAAAGGCTTTTATGATACTGGAAATCAGCTTATGGATTTGGGGAGTAAAAAGCCGGTTTCTGTTGCTTCCTGGAGGCTGCTGGAGCAATTGCTGCCGGAAGCAGTATGCCGAAGTCTTCAGACCTATCAAAAAGACATGGAAGGACATGATAAGGGGGAGTGGAGGAATCTAAAACCTCATTTTCTGACCTTTCAAAGTGTGGGAAATCCTTCGGGGCTGGCAATTGTTGTGACACTGGATGAAATGTGTATTCATGGAGAACATCGTATGGTTTGGATCCACCGGCCAGTCATAGCAATAGCACAGGAAGAATTTCTGGCAAAAAAAGACTACCAGATTATTTTGAACGCGAATTTATTAGATGATTAGGGCCTATGGCCCGGACAGGAGGTATGGAAAATGAGTGTGAATGCAGCAGTGAACCGCTATCCGGTACAGATGGTTTCGAAATGGTCCAGTGTGATGATTCCTCGCGGACAGGATATTTATTATATTGGAGGTGCGGATGTACTTCCGGCACCGCTTGAGCCGGCGAAGGAGGAGGAAATGCTCAGCCAGCTGGGGACGGACAAAGAAGAGAGTGCAAAGTCAACGCTGATTGAACATAATTTGAGATTGGTGGTATATATCGCCAAAAAATTTGATAATACCGGAGTTGGGGTAGAGGATCTGATCTCGATTGGAACGATCGGCCTGATCAAGGCGATCAATACATTTAATCCAGACAAAAAAATCAAACTTGCCACGTATGCGTCCCGATGCATCGAAAATGAAATTCTGATGTATCTGAGAAGAAATAATAAAACACGCATGGAGGTGTCGATTGATGAGCCGCTGAATGTGGACTGGGATGGAAATGAGCTGCTTTTGTCTGATATTCTCGGAACAGATGAGGATGTGATCTACAAAGGGATTGAACATGAGGTGGAGTGCAGACTTCTTGGTAAAGCCATCAGCAAATTGAGCAAGAGAGAACAGACGATCGTGATGCTCCGTTTTGGACTCAGATCTCCGGACGGTCAGGAGAAGACGCAGAAGGAAGTCGCAGATTTGCTTGGTATTTCCCAGTCGTATATTTCCAGATTGGAGAAGCGGATCATGAAAAGACTGAAAAAAGAAATCGTGCGATACGAATAAATGCTTGCACTATTTTCTCCCAGGTAGTATCTTATTGAGTAGAGACTATTTGGGAGTTTTTCTGATTTTTTGTCGAAAAACACCCCTTGTCTTAGCGAAAAAATACAAGAGGTGAAAAAATGCTTCAATTAAAGAACATATCCTTTGACGTGCAGGATGAGAACGAAAAAGGAACCAAGGGGATTTTGAAGGACATAAATCTGACCATTGAGGATCAGAAATTCGTTGTCATCACAGGACCGAACGGAGGTGGAAAATCAACTCTTGCAAAAATCATTGCAGGTATTGAGAAACCGACATCTGGCCAGATCTTACTGGATGGGAGAGACATCACAGATCTGGGAATTACAGAACGTGCGAAGGAAGGAATCAGCTTTGCTTTTCAGCAGCCGGTGCGTTTTAAGGGGATCACAGTAAGAGATCTGATCAATATGGCATCCGGTGAAAAACTGAACACTGCGCAGGCGTGCAAGTATCTGGCTGAGGTGGGACTGTGCGCGAGAGATTACATTGACCGTGAAGTAAATGCCAGCCTGTCCGGCGGCGAACTGAAGAGAATTGAGATTGCCACAGTTTTAGCCAGAGGAACCAGACTTTCTGTTTTTGATGAACCGGAGGCAGGAATTGATCTTTGGAGTTTCCACAATCTGATTAAAGTATTTGAGAAGCTGCATGATCAGACGAATGGATCGATCGTGATTATTTCTCATCAGGAAAGAATTCTGAATATTGCAGATAAAATTGTTGTCATTGCAGATGGAAGTGTTGTCCAGACAGGAAAGAAAGATGAGATTTTGCCGGAGCTTTTGAGCGGAACAGGCGGATGTAAATATTATGAGGAGGAGGGAAAATAAATGGATGCGGTAGAACAGAAGATTCTGGAAGAAGTAGCAGGAATCCATGAGATTCCCACCGGAGCATATAATATTCGTTCCAACGGGAAAAGTATTGGGAGAAATTCCAGTGCCAACATTGAGATCATTCCCAAAGAGGATAAACCGGGAATTGAGGTTCATATCAAACCGGGAACAAAGAATGAGAGCGTTCATATTCCGGTTATTTTAAGTCAGACGGGTTTGACAGAGGTCGTTTATAATGATTTTTATATCGGAGAAGACTGCGATGTTACGATCGTAGCAGGATGTGGAATTCACAACTGCGGCAATCAGGATTCTGAGCATGATGGAATTCATACATTTTTTATTGGAAAAAATGCAAAGGTTACATATATTGAGAAGCATTACGGAGAGGGAGACGGCAATGGAGCTCGTATCTTAAATCCAGTGACCGATGTACACATTGAAGAGGGCGGTATCATGGAGATGGATACCGTGCAGATCAAAGGTGTGGATTCGACCAAGCGTGTGACGAAAGCTGTGTTGGCAGACAATGCATCCATTACTGTGCGCGAGAAGCTGATGACACATGGAAATCAGTTTGCGGAGACTGCATTTACTGTGGATATGAACGGAGAGAACTGCAGTGCCAATATCATTTCCCGTTCCGTTGCCAAAGAGCAGTCCAAACAGATTTTTAAATCAGAGATTAACGGAAACAACAAATGTGCGGGTCACTCCGAGTGCGATGCGATCATTATGGATGAGGCCAGTGTCAGTGCAATCCCAGAGATTACAGCCAATCATCTGGAGGCAAGTTTGATTCATGAGGCTGCCATCGGAAAGATTGCAGGAGATCAGCTGATCAAGCTGATGACCCTGGGATTGTCTGAGAAAGAGGCAGAAGAGCACATTGTCAATGGATTCTTGAAATAGGAGAGAGATACAGATGAGTGAAACTTTAATTATTCTTGGAACAGGAAATGCTACCGTAACAAAATGCTATAATACCTGTTTTGCGATTCAAAAAGGTGAAGAATATTTTCTGGTAGATACCGGCGGCGGAAACGGTATTCTTGCCCAGTTGGAAAAGGCACAGATTCCGATGGAGAAGATTCACAATATTTTTATCAGCCATGAACATACCGATCATCTGCTTGGACTTGTATGGCT
This sequence comes from Eubacteriales bacterium, assembly GCA_030536755.1. GTDB lineage: Bacteria > Bacillota > Clostridia > Lachnospirales > Lachnospiraceae > JALFVM01. The sequence continues at coordinate 10,479 of JAUNPJ010000054.1, forward strand.
GATCCGTATGATTGCCACGAGAATGAAAAATGGAAAATATGAGGGCAATCTGGATATTTATTGTCACAAAGAGCTGGAAGAGACGATCATGACCATTGTACATCTGACTGTACAGGCGAAGTTCTACAAGATGATCGGTGAGCGGATTTTCTTCCATACCGTGGAAGATGGTGAGACAAAGACAATCATGGGATATGACCTGACTTTCTTTGATATCCGTTCTACAAAGGCAAAACAGTTTGGATTTACGACCACTCTGGAAAATGGCAAGAAGTTTACCTTTATCGGCGATGAGAATTTCCAGGAGCATGAGGCACCTTATGTGGAAGGCTCCGATTGGTTTCTGCATGAGGCTTTTTGTCTGTATGCGCAGAGAGAGATTTTCAAACCTTATGAGAAGCATCATGCTACCGTGAAAGAAGCATGTGAAGTGGGCGAGCGTTTTGGTGTGAAGAATCTTCTGCTTTATCACACAGAAGATAAGAATATTGCAAGACGTAAGGAATTGTATACAGCGGAAGGCAGTGAGTATTATCATGGCAATCTGCTGATTCCGGATGATCTGGAGAGAATTGTATTATAGTAAGAGAATGAAGGGTGATGCCGCGGCATCACCCTTTTTGTCTCAGATACTGAGCAAGATACCACAGAAAATTCCGGTCCGAAGATTCCTGAAAAGGATTCATATGGAAAAACTGCTTGATTTTGTTGAAACGGAAAACCAGCGTGTTTTTGTGAATAAACAGCTTTTTGCTTGTGGTATTCAAATTGTAATTATTTTCCTCCAGACTGGTTACGGTCTCTATGAGTGTTTTCTGAAAGTCTGGTGTCAGAGAAGCGGAAAATACATTGTAAATCTGATGGATTTCAGGAAATGGAATCTGGCTTGTCAGATATTCCCGCACATAATCATAAAAATAACAGATATAAGACTCGCCGTCGCTTTTGAAATGGTGCTTTAGCCATCGGCAGTGAGAAAAACTGTGGCGATAGTGCGCCAGATTGTTCTGAAAGCTTCCAACATATACATGAAACGTAAGATTGCGTTCCTCCAGATATCTGAAAAATTCATGAAGCGCCTCATCCAGAAGAAAGCGATAGTCGGCAAAAATCTCATCTGCATTCTGGGAAAAGCTTTTGAATAGCAGAAGATTTCCGTTTCTGGTAATGTGTGTGATATCCTGACTGGTGAAAGCTGCGGAGGATTCTAATGCTTCCAGAAGCGCGGAACGGTCTGCCTGAGTATCAAAGCAAATCAGCACAGAGAGTCTCAAAAGCTTTGGTTGGTATCCGAGAGCCTTTGCCATGGAAGAAAGTTCCTTTTGTACATCACTGTCCTCTGTGTAGAGGAGGGTATTCAGAAACTGCAGTTTGCTGTTTTTTCTCTCCTGGATCAATTCATAGTGAGATTCGTACTCAATCATCGTTTCCAGAGACATTTTGATGATCAGAGCGATATCATAAATCTCATCTGGGTTTCCTGTCACACCTACAACACCCAGTTTTTTTCCTTTGCAGGTAAGCACAAGGTTGACGCCGGGCTGCACGCCAAGGTAGGAATCATCTTGTGTCACACAGGAGACATCAGAATCTTTTTGCAGCATCTGCCAGGCGGCCTCGTGAAAATCCCCAACCCGGTGCACATCTTTGCTGGCTGCGATAATACGGCCCTGTTCGTTGATGATATTGACATTATGGGGCGTGTAGGATGCGATTTTATCAATAAATTTGCGGGCTAATACTTCATCGATCATGTTCATTCCTCATTTCTATGAGTTCAAGGTATCATATTTGCAAGAGGAACGCAACAGGGGATTTGGTACGGGAATACAAAAAAACTCCGAAACATTAGAACTGACATACATTGTAAGAAAAACCCCATGTAGCTATAATAAAGACAACAAAAATCTTGAATATAGCCACAGGGGGTATTTGATTATGAAAATTGTATTTGCGCCGGATTCTTTTAAAGGAACCTTATCCGCAGACAGAATCTGTGAACTGCTTGATGAAAAAGCAAAAGTAATCTTTCCGGGATGTGAGACTGTTGGAATTCCTGTGTCTGACGGAGGCGAGGGAGCGACCGATGTTGTGGTATCTGCCACAAAGGGAACATTCTGTGAAGTGACTGCAAGAGGACCGCTCGGTGAACCGGTTTGTGCAAAGTATGGCATTTTCCGTGAAAATCATGCCATGATCGAGATGGCAGCCGCTTCCGGACTGCCGTTGGTTCCACGTGATAAGCTGGACATTCGTCACGCCAGCACGTATGGAACAGGAGAAATGATTGTGGATGCCTTGAATCAGGGAATCCGCAAATTCTGTATTGCCATTGGCGGAAGTGCGACAAACGACGGAGGAATCGGTTGTGCAGCGGCGCTTGGCGTAAGATTTCTGGATGAGAAGGGAGAGGAACTGGAGGCACTTCCGGTAAATCTTCATAAGATTGCATCAATTGACATGAGTGGCCTGCATCCGCAGGTAAAAGAATCGGAGTTTGTGGTCATGTGTGATGTGACAAATCCGCTGCTTGGTGAGACAGGAGCTACCTACATCTTTGGACCTCAGAAGGGAGCCGATGAAGAGGATAAAAAATTCCTGGAGGCAGGAATGGAAAATTATGCAAAGGTTCTGGAAAAGACCTTTGGCAAGGACATTGCTTCGGAACCGGGAGCAGGTGCTGCCGGTGGACTTGGTGCAGGTCTGATGGCATTTGTGAACGCCAGACTGAACCGCGGTATTGAGACGATTCTTGAGATTCTGAACTTTGATCAGGTGATTGAAGGGGCAGATCTGGTGGTGACCGGAGAGGGAATGATGGATTATCAGTCTGTCTATGGAAAAGTTCCGTTTGGTGTTGGTTCTGCTGCAAAGAAGCAGAACATCCCATGTGTTGCGATTGTGGGCGGAATGGGACGAGATGCTGCCAACATTTATGAATACGGTGTGGATTCTATTGTCACGACCATCAACGGTGCGATGCCAATTGAAAAAGCACTGGAAAATGCAGAAGAACTGTTCTCCAATGCGGCAGAGAGACTGTTCCGCATGGTGCGCGTAGGAATGCAGATACAAAAATAAAAAGGAAAAAAACAAAGCAGAGGGCTGTCGTCGGTCTTCTGCTTTTTTTGTCCACAAAAAATCACGGGATGTTCACAGGTATTTTAAAGTTCATTTTAAGTTGTACTTTTATACTGAACGATAAAATCAGAAGTGATTATTTGGAAGGAGCAGGAGGATGGCAGAAAAGAAAAAAAGAAAAAAGAGGTTTCGTAAGAAGAAAACAATCATTGCCGTTGGAGTCTTGATTGCTGCAGCCGGTGTGGCAGGAGGAGTTTTTCTGTATACAGGAAAAAATAAGATGCCGCAGATTCCTCAGCAGAAATCTTCTCAGGCAACGGTTGCGCGCGGAGAGATTTCCAATACGATTGTGGGAACCGGAAATCTTGAGCGTGATACAGCCGTTTCGTTGAAGATTCCGTCCGGCATTACAGTAGAAAAAGTACAGGTAGAAAGCGGCGATACTGTGAAGAAAGGACAGGTGCTGGCCACCGTCAGTCATCTTTCTGTGCTGACAGCTATGGCAGATACACAGGAGAGTATCGACAGTCTGGAAGAACAGATTGCGGACTATGAGGATGGCACAGATGAGGATTCCACAGAATTGGAATATGAAATTATGCTGGCGAAGAAAGATGCGCTTGAGGCGACGATGGAAAAACTGGAGCTTCTGGAAGAAGACGGAAGCATAAAGGCGGAATGCGCAGGCACCATTCAGTCTGTTTATGTGTCGGATGGAAGTGATGAGACGAGTGCAAATGCTTCTTCCGCAGGAGGCATGACGGCAACGGGAATGTCCTATACAACCGTTTATCCCTGTTCCTCAGAAGAAGTGGCGGCAGAAATTTCAGAAAATGACGAAGATACCCCGGAAGTGGATGAGGTAACAGCAGAAGAACTGGAGCAGTATATCATACTCAGTTCAGAGGAAGAAACGGTTGAGACGAAGCTGCAGTTTTCGATTTTGCCTTCCGGCACCAGCAGTGCAGAAGCCTTGGTGTTGGAAACGCCGAAGGCTGGAAATACACCGCAAAGTCAGATCACGGCATCGGACGGTACTTATTCCGGAATCATCATCTGGAATATGGATCAGGCAGTGTTCCAGAATGGGATTGTCTATCAGGCGCGGGTAACACTGAATGCTGCAGAAGGATATTATTTCTCCATGGACAGTGTGCAGCAGCTTTCAGTGGGAATTCTGTCCGGTCTTTCCGTTGCAGATGAGGGGAAAACGATGAGTTTCCAGATTACATTTCCGGAAACGGAGAAAAAGGAGTCATCAGAAACGAATCAACCCAATCAGCCGGCGGTAGAGACAGAAGATGAAACAACCGAAAATGGAGAAGAAAAAGAATCGGAGAAGACGGGAAATGCGCAAGAAAATCCGACAAATACAGAAACTCCGAATCAGAATACAGATACAACACAGCAAACTTCCGCAGGTGTTTCACAAAGTCAATCTTCTCAAAATCAGTCAACGCAGACGGCATCTGCTGCGACAGCGTCTGATTCTTCCGAGAGCAGTAAAAGCAGCACTGATACAAGTTCCAGCTTACAGTACAGCACCGATACGACAGCATTTACCATTTCCGGCAATGAGAAAGTAATTTTGTCTGTCAATGTCGATGAGCTGGATATCAATTCTGTATCGGAGGGTCAGGAGGCAAAGATTACGTTTGATGCGATTGAGGATGAGACGTTTACGGGCACTGTGACGAACATTGATCAGGAGGCGTCTGCAAGCAACGGTGTGGCAAAATACGCGGTTGACATTACACTGGAAAAAGCGGAGCAGATGAAGGTGGGCATGAATGCATCGGCTACGATTGTGATTGAGGAGAAAAAGGATGTACTCACGATTCCTGTGAATGCGCTGCAGGAACGGGGAAAGGAAGTGTTTGTCTACACCAGCCAGGATGAAAATGGAAATTTAACCGGAGAGAAGACGGTGACGACAGGGCTGTCCGATGGAGAGACCGTTGAAATCACAGAGGGACTTTCTGAGGGAGACACGGTATATTATCAGAAGACCGGAAATACCAGTTCTGGAAGTGGCCAGCAGGGAATGTCTGGAGGCGGTGATATGCAGATGCCCGGAGGTTCAGGTTCCGGCATGGGTGACAGAGGGAACTTTCAAAAACAGGGAACAATGGGTGCAGGACAGGGTGGTCCGCCGTCTATGTAAGGAGAAGACTATGATTCGGTTAAAAGAAGTATCGAAAATTTATACGATTGGTGAGGAGTGTGTGTATGCTCTGAATCATGCTTCTATGCAGATTAAAGAAGGGGAGTTCGTCAGTATCATTGGGCCTTCGGGAAGTGGAAAATCTACCATGATGAATATCATCGGATGTCTGGATACGGCAGATGAAGGTGAGTACATTCTTGATGGTATTTCCATTGAGCAGTATTCGGAGACGGAGCTTGCCAGAATCCGAAACAGAAAAATCGGATTTATCTTTCAGAATTTTAATCTCCTTCCAAAGCTGACGGCAGAGGAAAATGTAGAACTTCCGCTGATCTATCAGGGTGTTAAGACCTCTGAACGAAAGAAACGTGTGCGCGAGGCCATGGAAAAAGTAGAGTTGTCTCATAGAATGCAGCACTGCCCGACCGAACTGTCAGGCGGACAGCAGCAGAGAGTGGCGATCGCAAGGGCGCTTGTCACCCAGCCGTCTTTGTTTCTGGCGGATGAGCCGACCGGAAATCTGGACTCCAAGACAGGCGTGGAAATTATGAAGCTGTTTCATGAGCTGCATGAAATGGGAAACACGATTGTACTGATTACTCACGACAATGGCGTTGCAGATGAGGCAGAACGAAAAATACAGATACTTGACGGAAAAGTGAAAGAGGTGACGGTATGATCATACAGACATGGAAAATGTCCTGGGCGGCTGTCTGTGCCAACAAACTGCGAACCTTTCTGACGATGCTTGGTATCATCATTGGTGTGGTCGCATTGATCGTTCTGGTATCCATTGCGGACGGGGCAACGACGTCGGTGTCTGATCAGATTTCTTCCATGGGTTCGAATTATCTGACGGTACAGATTTCGGATGACAAGGAGAACCCGCTTCGCCTGGAAGAATTTTTACAGTTGCTTGAGGATGATGCGATTGAAGCGGCAGCGCCTTTTGGAAATACCAGTGTAACTGCAAAAAGCGGATATACGAGCGAATCTATGCGCATCACAGGGACGACAGGAAGTTATTTTGAAATTATGAATCTGGAATTATCATACGGGCGGAGCATGAAGCAGGCAGATGTGGAAAATAATTCCTGTATCATCGTCATTTCTGCAGATACTGCCATAGAATTTTTCGGCCGTGCCGACGCGGCAGGCGAGACATTATCACTGAACGGGCGGCCGTTTCTGGTGGTGGGAGTACTCTCAGAGGACAATTCTTCTCTGACTTCAGGTCAGACGTGGATGCAAAGCAGTTCTGATGAGGATTCCGGTACAACAACAGTGACTCTGGAGGGCTATATTCCATATTCTGCCTTTATCCGAATTGCAGATAATGCGCTGGATATCACCCGTTTTTATGTATCCTCTTCTGATGAAGAATCTATGGATGCGGCAGAGAGTGCACTGGAACAGATTATGATGGGACGTTTTGGGCAGGATGAGGATGCTTTTTCTATCCAAAACCAGTCGGAAATTATGGAAGCGATGACCAGTGTGAAGGATACCATGTCACTGATGCTTGGAGGGATTGCAGCTATCTCTCTTCTGGTCGGCGGAATTGGAATTATGAATATTATGCTGGTGTCAGTAACGGAGAGAACGAGAGAAATCGGTATCCGCAAGGCAATCGGAGCCAGCAGAGGAAGCATTATGATGCAGTTTCTGATGGAAGCACTGCTGGTGAGCATGATGGGCTGTGCAATCGGAATAGCAGTATCCTTTGGAATTTTGCAAATTGCAGGCAGAGTCATGGGAGATTCGATGAGTTTTCAGATGGATATGCAGGTGATGTGGATTTCTGTTGGATTTTCTTTGCTGATCGGTCTGATTTTCGGGTTATATCCTGCCAACAAAGCAGCCAGGAAAAAACCGATTGACGCACTGCGCTTTTCTGGATGATAATATAGCAAGACAGGAAATCCTGCTATAGAATAAAAATGACTGGAGGGATGAAGGATGCGTCTGCTTTTGGCGGAGGATGAGAAAGAACTGTCGAATGCACTGACGGCGATTCTCAAACATAATCATTATTCCGTGGATGCTGTGGAAAACGGTGAGGATGCGCTTGCCTATCTGGAGGCGGAAAATTACGATGCGCTGATTCTGGACTGGATGATGCCGAAGATGGATGGAATCACAGTGCTCAGAAAAATAAGAGAAAATGGAAATCCGATTCCGGTTCTGTTTCTGACCGCTAAATCAGAAATAGATGATCGTGTCATGGGGCTGGATGCGGGGGCGGATGATTATCTGACGAAACCTTTTGCGGCAAAAGAGCTGCTTGCCCGCATTCGGGCCATCACAAGAAGACAGACGGAAGCACTGGATACGGTATTGAGTTTTGGAAATGTCACGCTGGATCGCGCTGCGTTTGAGCTGGCCTCGCCTTGTGGACGAATACGTCTTCCAAATAAAGAATATCAGATGATGGAAATGTTAATGATGAACTCAGGACAGCTCATATCCACGGAACGGTTTATGGAAAAAATATGGGGGTATGACAGCGAGGCGGAAATCAATGTAGTCTGGGTGTATCTGTCGTATCTGAGAAAAAAACTGGCATCTTTGCAGGCGAATGTGCAGATCAAAGCAACCAGAAACCAGGGATATTCATTGGAGATCATACCATGATAAAATCATTGCGAAAGAAATTTATACTGGTGGCCATGGGCTCTACGTTTGTAGTGCTTATGGCCATTATGGGGATTATGCTGTTTTCGAATTATTCCAAAATGATGGAGCGAACTGACCAGCTTCTTCAGATACTTGCGGAAAATGACGGGGAATTTCCGGGTGCTCCGGAGAATCTTCCACAATTGAAAGAAAATGATTCCATACGGCCAATAAAAAAGAAGATGGATGACAGGCCGAAGGACTGGACAGAAGAAACGCCTTACGAGACACGTTTTTTTTCTGTGATGCTGGATAAACAGGGCAGTGTGACAGAGACGAAACTGGGAAATATTGCTTCGGTGGAGCAGACGGATGCACAGAATTATGCACAGGACATCGTGCAGTCCGGAAAAAAGAAAGGGTTGTATGACCACTATCGTTACTATGTGGATGAGATGGATGACGGATATACGGTGATTTTTGTAGACTGTTCCAGAGACTTGAAAAGCTATCGCAATCTTGTGATGACTACCGTATCGGTATCGCTGCTGGGACTTGTGCTCGTGTTGGTTCTTGTTGTGATTTTTTCCAGACTGGTATTTAAGCCGGTGGAGGAAAGTGACCGAAAACAAAAGCAGTTTATTACCGATGCCAGCCATGAACTGAAGACACCTCTGACGATCATCGATGCCAACACGGAAGTCATGGAAATGCTCAGCGGAGAAAATGAATGGACAAGAAGTACCAGAAAACAGGTCAAACGTCTTGCAGATCTGACGCAGCAGATGGTCATGCTGTCGCGGATGGATGAAGGAAAACAGACGGGAATCCTCGAACCATTTTGCCTGTCAGATGCGGTGGCAGATGCTGCAGAGCCGTTTTTTACCGTAGCTGAAGCAAGAGGAAAATGTTTGTCTGTGGACATCGAAGAAGGGCTTGTGTTAAATGGAGACGAGGCACAGATCCGTCAGCTGATTTCTCTTCTTTTGGATAATGCAGTAAAATATTCCGATGAAAACGGAAAAATCTGGCTGTCCTTAAAGAAAAAGGGAAAAAAAACAATGCTAGAGGTCAGAAATACCGTGGAACAGATACAGCAGGGAAAGATGGATATTTTGTTTGAACGTTTTTACAGGACAGATGAGTCCAGAAATTCTGAGACGGGAGGTTCTGGTATCGGGTTGTCCATAGCAAAGGCGATTGTAGAACTGCACAGAGGAAAAATCAGAGCTGTCAGTGAGGATGGAAAGTCTTTGTGCGTGACAGCTGTTTTCTGACTGGAAAAAAACTGAAATTTCCCGTTTTTCTCCTTGCATTTGGCATATTCCCGTGCTATAATCATAGCGTTGCAAAAAAATAAGCACGCATAAGGATTCCAACGGCGGTGCTCAGAGGAGTTCCGGAAGAATGAGACTTATGCGGAAGCAAACAACCAAAAGGAGATAAGAAACATGAGCGTAATTTCAATGAAACAACTTTTAGAAGCAGGTGTTCACTTCGGACATCAGACACGCAGATGGAACCCTAAAATGGCTCCATACATTTACACAGAGAGAAATGGTATCTACATCATCGACCTTCAGCAGTCTGTAGGCATGGTTGACGATGCATACAAAGCAGTGTCTGATATCGTTGCAGATGGCGGTACAATCCTGTTCGTTGGTACGAAAAAACAGGCACAGGACGCAATCAAAACAGAAGCTGAGCGCTGCGGAATGTTCTATGTAAACGAGAGATGGTTAGGTGGTATGCTGACCAACTTCAAGACAATCCAGAGCCGTATCGCAAGACTGAAAGACATCGAGAGAATGGAAGAAGACGGAACATTCGAAGTGCTTCCTAAGAAAGAAGTTATTGAGTTAAAGAAAGAGCAGGCAAAACTGGAGAAGAACCTGGGCGGTATCAAAGAGATGAAGAGAATCCCGGACGCTATCTTCGTAGTAGATCCTAAGAAAGAAAGAATCTGCATCCAGGAAGCTCATACATTAGGTATTCCGCTGATCGGTATCTGTGATACAAACTGTGACCCAGAAGAACTGGATTACGTAATTCCAGGTAACGATGACGCTATCCGTGCCGTTAAATTAATCGTTTCCAAAATGGCAGACGCTGTAATCGAAGCAAACCAGGGTGAGACAGCAGAGGATGCTGTTCCTGTAGTAGACGAGGCTGAGTTTGCAGAGGAAGCTCCTGTAGAAGAGTAATTTGAATCACAAATTTCGATAATTGGAGGAAGATAAAATGGCTATTACAGCAGCAATGGTAAAAGAATTAAGAGAGATGACTGGTGCAGGTATGATGGACTGCAAGAAAGCTCTTACAAAAACTGATGGAGATATGGACGCAGCAGTTGAGTTCCTGAGAGAGAACGGACTGGCAAAAGCTGTGAAAAAAGCTGGCCGTGTAGCTGCAGAAGGTCTTTGCAAGGTTCTGGTTACAGACGATGCTAAGAGCGCAGTTGTTGTTGAAGTAAATGCTGAGACAGACTTCGTTGCGAAAAACGAGAAATTCCAGGCATATGTTGCACAGGTTGCTGAGCAGGCTCTGGAGACAGGCGCTGCAGACATCGACGCTTTCCTGGCTGAGCCATGGAAATTTGATACAAGCGTTACTGTAAAAGAAGCTCTGGCTGGACAGATCGCTGTCATCGGTGAGAACATGAACATCAGAAGATTCCAGCAGGTGAAAGAGGAGAACGGTTTCGTTGCTTCTTACACACATATGGGTGGAAAAATCGGCGTTTTAGTTGACGTTGAGACTGATGTTGTAAACGATGCAGTAAAAGAGATGGCTAAGAACGTAGCTATGCAGATCGCAGCTCTGAAACCTCAGTACACAAGCCGCGATGAAGTAGATGCAAACTACATCGAGCATGAGAAAGAAATCCTTCTTGCTCAGATCAAGAACGATCCGAAAGAGTCTCAGAAACCTGAGAAAGTTATCCAGGGAATGATCAACGGACGTATCAACAAAGAGCTCAAAGAGATCTGCCTGATGGATCAGGTATACGTAAAAGCAGAAGACGGAAAACAGTCTGTAGCAAAATACGTAGAGCAGGTTGGCAAAGAGAACAATGCAAAAATCACTGTAAAAGGCTTCGTTCGTTTCGAGACTGGTGACGGAATCGAGAAGAAAGAGGAAGATTTTGCAGCAGAAGTTGCAAAACAGATGGCTGGAAACTAAGATTTACAGTTTATCATGAAATAAGAATTTTTAAAGGCTCTGAAAGCCTTATAAACACTTTATTTTTTAGTGATTATAAGGTTTTCGGAGCTTTTTTCTATGAAAAAAGGAGCGTATGGGAAGTATCGCCAAATACCGTTAGACACCAGAGAACCGGAAAACAGATCAATCATTATTCTTAGACAAGAGATGTTGATGTAGAGTACCGGAGGTTTTTTAATGAGTATAAATGAAAAAATAATGGGTATGCTATTAGTGTATTTTTTTTACAGAACAATGGTATTTATTTTACAAACCAGTTGATTTGGAGATTGTTTCATAATATACTTTGAGTAGAGGAGGTCGTAAAATATGTTAAAAGAATTTAGAGTAAGAAACTTCATGAACTTTAGGGATGAATTGGTTTTTTCCTTAGAGAGTGAGAAAAATTATGAATTCAATAATCACTTGCTAATAAATGGTGTCATTAAAAATGCAGTAGTAGTGGGATATAATGCTTCGGGAAAATCTAATTTAGGAAATGCAATTTTGGACATTGTAAATCATATTACAGACACTGCGAAAACGAATATAAGTAAAGGTTTATATACAAACTTGAATTCTGAAGACAAAGAGGCTCATTTTACCTATGTATTTCAGTTTGGAGAACATAGTGTAAAATATCAATATGATAAGATAGATACATTAACAGTTAAGAGAGAGAGGGTGTTGATTGATGGAAAAAAAGTGCTAAACAAAGACAGTGATCACATTTTCATTGATCTGGCAGGTGCAGAAAATGTTAATTTAGAAAATATTAATTCGTCTATTTCGCTAGTAAGATATATATATGCAAATACAGTCTTAAATATGGAAAATACTTATTC
>JAUNPJ010000054.1:22401-29845 GCA_030536755.1 Eubacteriales bacterium
TGTGTACGGCAACAGATATTCGGAAATATGCAGGTTTTACAGATGCAACTGGAAATATGTTTAGTTTAATATGTGAACTGGATCAGGGTGTTAGTGAACTGGAACAATTTTTGTGCCGAGTAGGCATAGAATATCATTTGGTAGAAATGGAAGATGAAGAAGGGAAAAATATTTATTGCAAATTTGGAAATAGAACGGTAAAGTTTTCTTCGATTTGTTCCAGTGGAACAAGATCGCTTGTGTTCCTCTTTTATTGGTATAAACAGCGCGAAAATATCAAATTTATGTACTTAGATGAATTTGACGCATTTTATCACACGGAATTGTCACAGAATATGTTGAAGATTTTGATGGAAATTGAAAAAATGCAGATTATAGTTTCAACTCATAACACAGATGTTATATCCAATGAACTCTTAAGGCCAGACTGCTATTTTATATTAGAAGATAATGAAATTCAGCCATTTTATAAGCGTACAAGGAAGGCATTAAGAGAAGCACACAATCTACAAAAGATGTACAAGGCGGGTGCATTTAATGAAAGACTCTAATAAGAAACGAATTGCATTTATCTATGAGGGGGTGCAGGCAGAAGAAAATCTTCTTGCCAATATGAAAAGGGTGTATTTGTCGGAGTTTTATGAAGTAGAAACTTTTCAGCTTCCGGCGGACGGAAATATTTATATGCTTTGGAAACAATTAGTCGATGATGAGTTTGAGACTAATGTGATAGATATTTTAAAAGAAATGAGTAAAGAAGCAGAATCCCGGCTCAGAGAACAAAATCTTAAGGCAAGTGATTTTGCTGAAATCTATTTATTCTTTGATTATGACGGTCATGCAGCCAATTTTAGCGAGGAAACGATACATGAAGCAAATGAATTATGCAAAAGCCTCGGTATGCCGGAAATTAAAAATAAATGGGATATACTGGAAAGAATGCTGTTAGTATTTCGAAATGAAACAGAAGAAGGGAAATTATATGTTTCCTATCCAATGGTTGAGTCTATTAGAGAAATAAGGAAAGAGACAGCAGAGTACAAAAGATTGTATATGCCATTGGAGAATACACCAAATTATAAACATAGCTTTTTTGAAAAATCAGATTATGGAAATTATACAGCGATTACAAAAGAAATGTGGGATATTGCTTGTTATGCAAGCGTAAAACAGGCGAATCTGATTGTATCGAAAAAAGCGGAATGCAGCTATGAGGAATTTATAAAAAAACTTACTCAACTGGATATATACCATGCACAAAAACTTTATTATATACAAAATGCGTCAGGAGAAAGACTTTTGGCTATTCTTAATTCAGTTCCATTGTTTTTAGTAGAATATTTTGATGTGGATTTTTGGAATAGAGTTAAAAGAATACGGTAGAAGACTACAGTCATATACCACTATGAATACAAGGATTTCATTGCCGATGGTCATGTCGCCCCGCTGATTTACGCCGGCTGGGAAAACATTATGGTGGATGTGGGGAATAAGTTCCTGGACTATATTCTTTAGTGATTATAAGGTTTTCGGAGCTTTTTTGGATATACAATGAAATCATTTTGGTGTAAAATAACGGTAGCTGTGTTCAGCAGTTTTCAGGAAGAGCCAGAAGCAGTTAAATTTTAAAAGCACATCGGTGAGGTTGAACTGCGTAAATACAAGAAGGAGAATATCATGGGACTATTTAAGAAGAAGGCAGCAGTGCTGACATATGATAAGGAAAATAAGAAGCCTGTAATTAAGTCAAGTATATGCAATGGGGAACAGGTAGCAGGCTTTAAAGACATTCATACAGGCAAGGTAGAAGAAATTATGCTGATTAAAAGTTCGGCAGATCTTGATCGATTTAAAGCACTGTATGGAATAAATGAAGAAATAGTAAAGGAATATTAAGCAGATGAATATACAGATTTTTGAAACAAAGAAGTATAACGATACTATAGCAAGTCTTACTATAAATGTCATGTGACATTCCATGTCTACGCATGAAAAATCTTTATTGCTCGCATCATGTCCTGTAATTAATCAGAATATTTTGATAGCATTGTCTTAGGAAGGAGGGAAATCTATGGATCAGCAAAAAATAGGGATTTTTCTGAAAGAGCTTCGTCGGGAAAAGCAGCTTACGCAAGAACAACTTGCCGAGAAACTATGTGTATCCAGAAGAACTGTTTCCAGATGGGAAACAGGAAACAATCTGCCGGATTTATCTGTTCTTGTTGAACTTGCTGATTTCTATGACGTTGATCTAAATGAAATCTTTTGTGGTGAAAGGAGAAGTGAGACAATGGATGCAGAGCTAAAGGAGACCTTGATGCAGGCAGCAGAATATACGGAAGGAATACGGAAAAAAATAGTTAAAAGAATGCATTTACTGTTTATCGGCGGCTGTATTGCCTTCCTATTCTATTTGACAGTTTTATTCTTAGAACCGGAACAGACGTCGGAATTACTTGATTTTGTCAAAGGCATGTCCTTAGGAATTTCTTTTGGAATGGTTGTAGTAGGAACCATTATGACAAGCAAATATGCGGATAGAATTGTCGAGTGGAAAGTAAAACATAAAATCATATCAGAATAAAAGGTATAAAAAAGTCCTTCACGTAAAGAGGACGTACCAATCGTTGGGAGAAAAATTCAGAACATGTAGATATAAATAGAAAAAATAAATATACTATTGACTCTCCCCTTTTGGGGAGATGTTAGAATCCTTCTTGTAAAGATAATACAAGGAGGATTTTTGCATGAACGAACAATATATTTAAGTGAAAAATCTCACAAAATCATTTTCGGGAAGAAAAGTAATAAATGAACTTTCTTTCGAAGTGAATAAGGGTGAGGTGTTTGCCCTGCTTGGTCATAATGGAGCAGGAAAAAGTACTACAATTGACTTGATTTTGGGACTAAAAAGTCCGGATGTAACACCTTATTATTTTGTGTATAATATAAATTGAACATGACACACAGGTGTCGTGTTACAGATGGTATGATAAATGCATTGTTCTGTGATGGTGAGTATGTTACAAATGAGCAGATGAATGATAAGAGATTTTTAAAACTAATATCGAAATAATAGAACGGAACTCTATACTGAGAATGGTATGGAGTTCTTTTTTTAAAAAGGAGTTCGGATGATCATTTAGAACAGTTGGTGAAAAGAGGAAGAATGATTCCTATCAATCAAATAGTGGTTAATTCAGTGTAAAACAGACTGGAATCCGTGTGGTTCCGGTCATTCTTTTACGAATATGCTATCTTTGAAATCAGCAATGGGACTTTTGATGGTGATAGGAACCTGCATGAAAAAAAGAGAATGGAGAAAAAGAAGAACCTTTTTGCACAGAATACCGGTTGGACAGATTTTCTATATTATGAATTGCCGTTGGAGGGGAAACGTACATGGAAAAGAAAAGATTGAGAAAATGTTTGCAAAAATAAAGAGGAGTTGGTTAACTGATGAAAAAAGATAATGCAAAAATGCGATATATTGGAAAGATAATAGCGGCGTTTCTATTTGGTGCAGTAATCATGGCATTCGTAAGATATATCTCTTATGGGGGCATGAACTCCGGAACACAGGTAAATAATGAGGAATTTCTGAAAGTTGCAGAGGAAATAGATGATATTGTGATTCCGGAACATGTAAAGATATTTGCTCTTGGAGAGGCAACTCACGGAAATAAAGAATTTCAAGAATTAAAGCTTGATTTGTTTAGAAAAGTGGTAGAGGAATATAACTGTAAGGCTTTTGCATTAGAAGCAGATTATGGTGGGTGCTTGATGGTGAATCAATATATACACGGTGAGGGAAAAGTGACGGAAGATGATGCAGTGAAAGCACTTGATTTTCATATTTACCAGACGGATGAAATGAGAGCATTGATCCGCTATATGGCAGACTATAATAAACAGGTAAAACCGGAAGAGATGTTAAGCTTTTATGGGTTTGATATGCAAAACTACGACTTGGATAAAAAATGTGTCGATGAAGCATTTTCAGAACTTAAGATGCAGTATACCGAGATGGAAGATGCAGCAGAAACATTAAAGAATATATCTGGGATGGAAATGTATGCACAGGCAGCGAGATGTTGCCTGCAAAATGAGAAGCTTAGTAATGCGTCAAATGTAGATTATTCAAAAATAAGAGATCATTATATGGCTGAAAACATCAACTGGATTTATGAGCATATTCAAGAAGTAAATGAATCTATGCTTATGATTTCGGGCCATAACGGACACGTGGCAAAGAAGAGTACATATACTACATTCATGGGTGAAGAACTGTTTGAAAAATATGGTGATGATTATTGTGTCATTGGCACAGATTTTTATAAAACAGATTGTAATTTGCCTGGAAAAAATGGAAAAAGAATTACACGAAAATTTTATTCGGCTGACCCTTTGGCAAATACAGCGCGTGCTCTTGGGATGGATATGACGTATCTTGATTTTGATAAACTGAATAAATCAGAAAAAATGAATGAAATAATCAATAAGAGTATGTTGATGGGATCACTCGGAGAGGGTTATAGTTTTTTGAATAAGATTTTACCGAATAGCTACAGAATCAATGATGTCCCTGCGGAATTATATGACGGAATGATTATTGTGACAAATGCGACACCAATAGATATAAAGAATTAATAAAAAAACATGGAGATAGGAGATTTTGTATATATCGATGAAGACGGTAACATGGAATCCCTAATGGATAAGGACAGTGACAGGTAGGTAATATCTTATTTTCTGGAATTTCAGAATGGGGCAAGGCTGGAATGAATGCATAACACTGAAATGGATGATGTAAAAAAATATAGAAAGCGAACAGAATTTAGACATATTGCTTTTGTTGTTATATTCTTATACAATAAGAGAAAAGACAGTGCAAAAATTTGCAGGAGGTGTCTATGAAGAAAAAAGTAGCGATTGGAATACAGGACTTTGAAAAGCTAAGAGAGAAGGAGTGCTTTTATATTGATAAAACATCTTTTATTAAGGAATGGTGGGAAAATAACGACGATGTCACTTTGATTACTCGTCCGCGGCGTTTTGGAAAGACTCTGAATATGAGTATGGCAGAAACATTTTTTTCCGTAAAGTATGCGAACAGGGGAGAGCTGTTTGAGGGGCTTTCTATTTGGGAGGATGAAGAATATCGAAGAATACAGGGAACCTATCCGGTAATTAGCCTGTCATTTGCGAATATAAAGTCGGAAAATTTTGAACTTGCAAATTATGTGATGCGCCAGCTGCTGATGGCACAGTATCGAGAAAAAGCGTTTTTGCTGGAGAGTGATGTGTTATCAAAGGCTGAGAAAGCTTATTTTGAACATATGGAATTTGAGATGGGCTATATGGATGCACCGATGGCGTTATATCAGTTATCGGACTATTTATACCGTTATTATCAAAAAAAGGTGATTATTCTTCTGGATGAATATGATACACCGATGCAGGAAGCCTATGTAGACGGGTATTGGGATAAAATGGCGTCATTTACCAGAAGTCTGTTTAATGCCACATTTAAAACAAATCCATGGTTAGAACGTGGGATTATGACAGGCATTACCAGAGTCAGTAAAGAGTCTATTTTTTCAGATTTGAATAATCTGGAAGTGGTAACGACAACTTCTAACAAATATATGGATTCGTTTGGGTTTACAGAGCAGGAAGTCTTTGCATCATTGGATGAATTTGGATTAGGAGAAAAGAAAGAAGAAGTACGAAAATGGTATGATGGATTTATTTTTGGGGAGCATAAGGATATTTATAATCCCTGGTCTATTTTACATTTCTTAAATAAAGGAAAAGTAGCAAATTACTGGTCAAACAGCAGTTCTAACAGCCTTGTCGGAAAACTAATCCGGGAAGGTGGACGCAGAATCAAAGAACAATTTGCAACACTTTTGTGTGGAGAATCTATCTATTCTCCGATTGATGAACAGATTGTTTATAATCAGTTAGACGGAAGTGACCGGGCAATCTGGAGTCTTTTGTTGGCAAGTGGATATTTAAAGGTGATTTCTTATGAAAAATATGAGGATATTCCAGAGGGAAACATCCCGAAATATGAGCTGGCATTGACAAATTTGGAAGTCAGACTGATGTTTCAGAGTATGGTGCACGGCTGGTTTGTGAATGCGGAGGATGATTATAATGATTTTATCAGAGCACTGCTGGCAGGCGATCGAAAAGCAATGAATGTATATATGAATCAGGTGGCACTGCGTACATTCAGTTATTTTGATACGGGGAAAAATCCATCTTATGAAGAACCGGAGCGTTTTTATCACGGATTTGTGCTTGGACTTATTGTAGATTTGCAGGATCGGTATGTCATTACCTCGAATCGGGAAAGTGGATTTGGAAGGTATGATGTGTTGCTGGAACCAAAAACTTCGGAAGATGATGCAATCATTCTGGAATTTAAGGTGCATGATTCCGAAGATGAGGACTCTCTGAAAGATACTGTACAGAGCGCGATACGCCAGATTGAAGAGAAACAGTATGCCGCACAGCTGATAGCAAGGGGCATACCGAAGGAGCGAATTCGGTTCTATGGATTTGCTTTCCGTGGGAAGGAAGTATTAATTGGATAAAAAAGAAACTATCAAATAAATGAACAGTCAAAAAAACCGGGGATTACTCCCCGGTTTTTTTGCTGGCAGGGAGTTGAATCGGCATGAAATGATTGGGCTAAATCGACATAGCCTGATAAAGCTTTATTGCATGTAAAAGAACTTAGAGTATATTTAGGGCTTGGTGATACCAAAGTACGTGAGCTGCAGTTGATATTTTTTATTAATTGTATAGTATATTTGCTCTTAACAAATAAATTATCATACAATATAGTTCATGGTTGTTAGATGAGACTAACTAATGTTTCGGATAAAAATGAATTGTAAAAATCAAGCGATGAAACGGTTTGAGATTAAAATGGAATTTAGGAATAAAGAGAACTGAGGAAAGGAGGATGAAGAGTCAATGAGATTGATAAGAAATATTCGGACAGTAACCAGGGTTTTTCTGATCATGACGATTTTGCTGTTTCCCTGGACAGTACAGAGAGAAGTCCTGGCATATCCGACCGTCAGTGATTACTGGAATTCCTTCCATCAGCCAGAATTTTTACAGATCTGGATAAACTGGTGGAGGGAGATGCCTTTATGATTCACACGCTGGATGCCGCATTGACCTATGAAGTGGATCAAATCTGCATTGTGGAGCCGACGGATCTGTCGAAGCTCCAGATTGAGGAGAGCAGGGATCTGTGTACATTGGTGACGTGTACACCTTATGGGATCAACACGCATCGGCTTCTGGTCCGTGGACATCGGATAGCCAATGAAGAGGAAGTTCAAGAAGTTCGCGTGAGCACAGATGCCACCGTTACTTAAAATGTATATAAATATATATGCATACATTTCCACCTTAACGG
>JAUNPJ010000055.1 GCA_030536755.1 Eubacteriales bacterium
CAGTTTTCTGTTCCAGCATCTTTATCGAATTCAGATAATCCTGTTCCACATCGCTAAGCGTTTTAGCCTTATATTTTCGATATTCTCCAGTTGCTTTATTAACAGCCTGCTTATGAGTAATGCTTCCATTTCCAATTAAAAGCTGCTCTCCGCTCATGGTAAGAATGCGATCCAGATGGTCTGCCCAGTCCTGCATCGTCATTGCCTGTTCACGCTCTGCCTGACGCTCTGCAAAATCCAAATAACCGGATACAAGCTGTCCCATAGCACGAAGCTCTTTCTCATCCAGATAGTTTTTAGCAACAACCGCTTCTTTGAGTGTCGGCTGATTTCCGGTGAAGGTGGTCAATCCCATGAACTCCTTCTCTGCATCTGCTCGGCTATAAATAACCTCTGCCGCAGTCTGTCCGTGAATAGCATAATGAATTTTGTTCTGAACCTTTTTGAAAAAGTGGACAGAGATTTCTGCTTTCGGGTCATAGTCAATACTTGTAGCATAAATCTCAAGCACCTGACGATAAAATACCTTTTCCGATGCACGAATGTCTCTAATTCTTTCAATCAGTTCTTTGAAGTATCCACCGCCACCCAGATTTTTCAATCGTTCATCGTCCATGGCAAAGCCTTTTCTCATATATTCTTTGAGAATATTGATTGCCCAGATTCTGAACTGTGTGCCACGCTTGGATTTTACACGATAGCCAACAGAGATGATAACATCAAGGCTGTAAAATTCTACCGGTTTATCAGAATTTGCAATGTGCAAAATTTGCACGTTGCTTTCCTTCGGAAGTTCTCCTTCTTCAAATACATTTTTAATATGCTTTGAAATAACGGAACGATCTCTCTGAAACAATTCAGCCATCTGTGCCTTCGATAACCACACGGTATCCTCATCAAATGTGGTTTCAATTTTTGTCAATCCATCTTCTGTTGTGTAAATAATCATATTAGATTTTTGATTCATATCATCATAATTGTTCACCGAAACACCTCATTCCTAATTGTGCAACGGGGTGTTGCACTTTTGTTCTATATAACTCTATGCATAGAGTAGCAGCTCTTGCATAGAGTTTGGACATTCATCACACGACTATTATATCATTAATATTTCGTTGATTCAATAGCATCCATGGATTCTGAGGACTATGATGAGATTGCCGAACAGATTTTTGAACTTAGAGAACAATGTCAGAAAGCTACAATGGACACTGTACAGCGAGATGAGCAGATAAGCCGAATCACCGACTTGCAAGATTTCATCAAGGCTCAGGCTGCTGACCTTACAGAGTTTGACGAAGCTCTTGTAAAGCGCTGGCTCAAGCAAATCACAGTCTGGCCAGACCACTGCACTGTAGAATTGAAATCAGGTCTGAAGGTTGATATTGATAGATAGGCATAGACGAAAAAGGCTCCTCACCACTGGCACTAATCCGGTGATGGGGAGTCTATTTTTTAGTCTTCTTCAGTGTAGTCACAGTTTGAGCATTCCCAAACTTCTCCGTCCCAGTGCAAGCAACCATCGCATTCAGGACAAGGACTATTTTCTTCGTTGTCATCTTCTAATTCATCTGAGCAGTACGGGCAATGACTATATTCAGATTCATCATATACCTTATCACAAAATGGACACATCTGCATAACTGAAACCTCCTTCCCACCTTACCATCGATAAAAAAACTTAGTCGTTATCGTTCTGAGCAGATGTGGTTAATTCCATCATCTTCTGCGCATATGTATCACCATCAATTTCTTCGTTGGCATACTGTTGCATAAGCTCATCAATCTGTTCTTTCAATTCTTCTCTTGTCATTTTTTCACCACATTCTAATTAATCGTCATTTGACAAATACCACCCGTGCTCTCGGTGAGGCAAATTGAGTGGAAATCTCCTGGAAACCGCATTAACCACATCAATATGTATACCGTAAATTTCGGTGTGCTCATCCGAATCATAATCCAGTTCGTCTAGCAATGATTCCATTTCACTTGCTGTTTCACGAAGCTCATCTTCTGATGCTGTTTCCAACCAGCTGCTTGTAACATACGAAAAACATCCCATAGTATTTTTCCTTAATCCATCGTTTATGAAAAAACAAAAAATACACTATTATTAAAAGAACAAAGTCAAAAATATATTTTATCATTACAAAAGCCCCGTCCATGCGTAAAGGGGATATACAGAAATCCAACCCGCAAAATCCAATCCTAATATTTTCAAAACCAGTGGAATTGCCTGTATCAGCATAGCAAAAAATAATGACTGTAAATGATTTTTTCGCCATTCAGAAATAAGCAGAACAAGCAAGGTTACGATACCCATTGCCACAAGCTGAGAAAATATTGCTGCCACAAAGAAGCACCAAATTGGAATTTCGAAAGCAACGTCTTTATAATAAGGTATTGCCTGTATTAAGCTGCTAACTCCATTCATAGGATAAACACGAGTGATAGCGATACTTCTGAATAACCATGGCAGAATTGTCACCCCACCTGTACATAATAAGCATACTGCAATTTTTCGTCCAATGATCTTACTTTTGCCTTTCTGTGTAGCACACAACAAATTCCATGACTTCTTCTGATATTCCATCGGAATCACATTACCAAAGCTGAAAATAACACACAGTGAGAGGAAAAGAAGTTGTAACGCAAAGGTATTATCAAGGATACCAAACAAATATAGATATCCGGTATCATAAATAAATCTGCCGCCTTTTACTTTTATATTCTCATACTGAGCCATTATTTTTTCAAATGCCGGGTAGAATGCGGTCACACCATACCATGGCTGTTTCATGGAATCGCCAGTATTTTCACTGATTTCTCCGTTTGCGACCATAGCATCGATGCGCTCAATCTGTGCAAAGGCTTCTTCAAAACGTTCCTGTTCTGATAAAATCTTCGACTCCTTATTATCCGTTAAAGAACCTTCGAGCTGTAACATGAAATTTTGATAATATTGCTCCTGCACAGATGGATGATATTCTTTAGAAACATTCTTCCATGAAATAAGCACGGCGAATAATAGCAAAATGACAATTGCTCGATTTGTAATCAAAATCTTATAACTTTCATGTAAGAATAAATTATTATGTGGGCGAAATGGAATCGGCAATGTCATATGTACCCGCTTGATTTCCAGCCCTTGTTTTCTTAGAAATAAAATAATAGAAGCGGAGATACCCAATATAGTACATAGAATGATTGTAATCCAAGTTATAAACACTTGTGATACTGGATATCCAAATACATTAAAATTCAAATACGCTCCATATATGTCTTCCGTTCGCATTAGTCCTGTAAGATTCAGACACTTTGCCAAATTCCATGCTGACTGAACTGGTATCATTTGATAAAAAAGCCAACTTACAGTTACAATCCCTATTCCACAGAGATATGGCATAAAAGATTTATTACTGAATATAGATACTGCTGTCAGGATTGTTCCAAAGAAAAACAGAACCATTCCTTTTGTTATAATCGTAAAGCCGATATAAGCAAGAACAGAAATATTCAGGGTGGACTCCATATAAGGAGCAATGGACTGTATTCTCGCAGTTAAATCTCCTAATCCGGTAATTCCGCTAAAAAACAGCAGATTACCGATATAAGCAATAGAAGCAGCCGTTATACAGTGAACAAACAAAGCAATCAATTTTGCTGAAATACTTGTACCCATACCATATTTTGTTGCTCTGGTAATATAAAACAGCCCTTTTTCCTTTTCCTCTGTAATCAGGCTTCCCACAAATAAAAATACTGCTAAAAGCAGCAGAACATCCGTCCAGGAACTTTCCAAGGCAGAGGTAATTCCTTTAGAAGGAAACCAATGAATGTTTTCAGTGGTAAGGTCAGCATAGTCTGCCGCACTTTTTTTAATGTTACTGCTTGAAAAGTTATCTTCTGCTTTATCTTCAAAAATGGATATACCACCTAATACATTTCGGGTATTTTGTACGAAATCCAGATATGCTTCGTATCCGAAAACCTTTGTTTTCTCTTTGAACAACTCCCGTATCAGTATATTTTCCTGTTCCAGAGATTCCGTATATTTTAGATAATCTTCACTCAGATACAGATCATAGTATTTTTCAAAGGTCTGCGGTTTTTTTTGCATTTCCTGTTCAGCAAGAGATGTTCCCATTTCACCGGAAAGAGCCTGCATATTTAAAACATCTCGTACAAAAGTGACGCCGCTGATTGTTTCATATAATTCATCAATATAAACAGACTTTTCAACATCACTCATCCCGGACAAATCCTGCCAAACTGCTTTATAAGCAGAAGGTGGTGGGGCTGTGCCATCTGACAAAGTAGTATACCAAAGAAGAAATACGTTGATGAACAACAACAAAATAGCAGAAAACACGAAACTGCGTTTTTTCCATATTTTACTTAGTTCAAAAAAAGTCAGTCGTATCATATTACACATCCTCTCCGAATACCTGCATATAAACCTGCTCTAAATCGTCCGTACAATCATGCTTTTTACAGAGACCGTCTACTGTGTTCTTATCAATAATCGCTCCATCTTTGAGCAGGATAATTTCCTTGGCTATGGATTGAATATCAGAAACAACATGAGTGGATACGAGAATAATTTTATCCCCTGCAATTGCTTTTATTTTTTCACGGACACGCACTCGCTCTTTAGGGTCAAGCCCGGCTGTCGGTTCATCCAGAATAATCAATTTCGGATTCCCCAGAATAGCCTGTGCAATTAAAATACGCTGTTTCATACCGCCGGAATAGGTACCTACCGGACGGTCTGCTGCTTCGGTTAAATTTACATAAGTTAATACACGTTCAATCTCTTTTTTCATATCCTGTTTTGCAATACCCTTAAGCGTTGCCATATAAGAAAGAAATCTTCTTCCCGTAAAAGTATCATAGAGCCCCTGTTGCTGAGGGGCATAACCGATAATACTGCGGTAATCCACGCCTAAAGATTGCACATCCTTTCCATCCCAAAGAACTGTTCCATCTGACGGCGTAATATTTTGTGTCACAATATTCATCAGTGTTGATTTCCCGGCTCCATTTGGTCCCAGCAAACCATAAATCCCCTCAGACAATGTAAGATTGACATCGTTCAAAGCCTGCTTATCTCCATAATGTTTCGATATATTTTTTAATTCCAACATATATTACAATCCCTTTCCAACCATCTGAATCGGCTTAAAGTTGTCTATGCTATGATACAGATCGTTTTTATCAATTAACGCAAGTTTATAGCTATTGATTTCATAAGTATTCTCATTTTGAGCAATAGAAGATTCCACTGCATCATAGTCATAGACTACAAGCATTTTTTCAGCGGTTTCCCCACGCAGTTCCAATCTCCAGCCAAGTGTTTTTGTAGTAAGATCACATCGACTGACTTCACCGGATTTCATATCTATGAAGTTCATTCCATAATCGTCAGTCATCTCCCAGCTTGTAGTACAGAGCATTCCGTTAAATGCCTTATAAATACTATTCTGACCTAATGTTGCAAGAACTGTATTATCTCCTGTACGCAGATTATATCTATAAATGGCATCTTCCGTATCCAGCGAAAAAAACAGCATACCATTTTGTGCAGCAACTGAATGGAGAGCTTTATTGGAAATACTATGAATTTCATTAAAATCTCCAGTTTCCAGGTTTAATGTAGCAAAAACTGTTTTCGAATTTCGATAAGTATCTTTGTACTCATCATCGTTCATCTGCTGTCTATCTGTTTCTGATGTATCAAAAACAATTCCTTCCACAATAATGTTGTTATCATAGCTGCCTATGATTTCCCAAGTTGTATTTTCATATCCCAAATTCAAATCACAAATGGTTTGCAGTTTCCAGGAAGAAGTATCTAATTTTACAATCTGACGTTCTGATGAAGTTACGTACGCAGAACCACCATTTTGTGTAGACTCCAGCTTTTTCGAAATCAAATAGATACCCGTGCCATCTGAAAGTACAGTGGATTCCAATGTTAAATCAGAATCGAATGTATATACTTTTTCTCGATTTCCTCCGTCAAGCCCCATTCGATAAAGAACAGCCGAATTACCTTCCACAGAGCCAGTTCCATTTCCCTGCATCGAAAAGCTGATACCGTCATTATCAGGCTGACTGCTGAGAATATACAAAGCATTTTGATAAATGAACATACGACTTTCAAGCTCAAAGTCGTTCATAGGCAACACAGCAGTACAGCTTTTAGTATCATGCTGGCAACCGCTATTACTGCATAAGTAAATTTCCTGCTGTGTCGCAAAATCTACATACATCAAGTGATATGCAAAACTATCATCTTTCAGCCTTGTAACATCTCCAGTAATGTAATAATAACCTGCTTCTGTATTGCAATGACGTTGTCTGACATCCCCATCACTAATTACAGTCAGTCCCTTTACGGAAGAAGCATCCGTATTGGAAAATTCATCATTTGTTTTGATATTATCCTGTGTGAAATTTGTTTCGTTTGGACGTTTATCATTTGACAGGTTAGTTCCCTGATTCTTTGCTGCACACCCACAGAGTGAAAAAATAAGTACTGAAGCACACAGGCTACAAAGTAATTTACGCATAAAAAAATCCTCCTTTTGATGCTCCGATAAATGTTTGTTTAGGAGCTTACAAAAAGAGGATAATTTATAAAAGTCAAAAAACGGTCAAACTTGTAAAGTAATTTTAATAAAGGCACCTGCCTCCGGTTTATTGTATAATTCCAATGTCCCGCCGTGCTTCTGACATAGAATTCGACTAATGATTAATCCGATTCCCAAGTGTTGATTCGTCGTATCAGTCGTATAGGGACTTCTTCCTTTATCAAGTAAAATTTTCTCTGGAAAACCAGGGCCGTCATCTGTAATTTCAGCAGAGAGCTGGTTTCTATTTAGTTCAAAAGAAATATGGATTTCGTTTTTAGCATAACGCAGGGCATTACTTATCACATTTTCGAGAATACGATAGAGTACAGGTGCATCTGCGTTAATCTCCGTATTCGGCACAGAAGTTGATACGGTAATGGAAATATCTTGTTGTTCAGCGATCATTTGAAAATCAGCAGCCATATCTTCTAAAAGTTCTTTTGCTTTTGTAGGAACAGGTTTTACTTCTATTTCTTCCAGTTTGCTGATTTCACGTATGGAGTCTGTATAACGTTCCATTCGTTTTGCTGCCTGATTTAAATTTCCGGCAATGTCCAGAATCTTCTTATCATCCAATGTTCCGGTAGGAAGGTTAAGCAGCAGGTATTCTGTATATCCTTCAATAATTGCCACGGGATTTCTGAGGTCATGACCTACTGATGCCTGTAACAGCCTGCGTTCTTCCAATAATGACCACATCTTTCGATTATTTTCATATAATGCAGCTCTCATTTGTTCAAAAGACATACAGAGTTTTCCAAGTTCGTCATTGCCTGCATATTGTATGGAGAAATCTAAATTTTGTTTGGAAATTTCTTCTGTTGCATCTGACAAAACATGGATTGGCTGTTCCAGCTTCTTTCGATAAAACCAAAATCCACAGATTAAAATGCCCGTAACAGAATACAATATCGGAAGCATCACCATTGCCAATCCACTTCCCTGATAGGCGAATTTACGCTTTGGTGATAAATGTGAATATCCAGAGTCTACTTTTTTGACAGAATACTGTGTGTCAGTAGATGGCTCATCCTTCGTTGTTCCGCCCGTCAGAAAGGGGACGGATTGTGATTCCTCTCCATATTCCATGCGAATGGTGGATTCCATTTGCGTACCATCCTCTAACGTTCTCGTTACTGTTAAATAAACTGCATTTGCATCTTGCAAAAGAAAGTTCTGGAAAGTAGAAAGCCCTGCAAAAGTTCCTGCAGATAGCAATAGAATCATCACAACTGTAATTGATACGCTGAGGATAAATGCTTTTCGTATGGGCATATCTTTGATTTTAGTTGTCAGCGTACCCATTTATACCCCACCCCCCAAACTGTTTCAATATAGTCATTTCCAGTTGCCTGATATAATTTCGCTCTGATTTTGCGGACGTATTCTTTGATTACATTGCTGTCGCCCTCGGCATCATAACCCCATACGGACTCGTAGATTCTTTCCTTATCAAAAACCTGATTGGCATTTGTCATGAGAAATTCAATCAAATCAAATTCCCGTTTTGAAACAGGGATATTCTGTCCGTTGAATGATAATGACCGCTCAAATAAATTGACAAGCAAGCCCTGAGATGCCACTACATCCGGTGCATTTTTGTTTCGTTCATCACGACGTAAATGTGCAGCAATTCTCGCTGTCAGTTCTGCAAGGCTAAATGGTTTGGTAATATAGTCATCCCCACCAGCCATCAATCCATTGACTTTATCCTGTTCTGTGATTCTTGCTGTTAAAAAAAGGATAGGACAGACAACATGGCTGCGGATATTTTTGCAAAGTTCCAGACCGTCCATTTCAGGCATATTGATGTCGAGCAGAATCAAATTTGGTTTATAACGCAGCAGAGCAATTGCTTTTTGTGCGTCATTTGCAGTATAGACTGTATAACCATTATTTTGTAAATGTTCTCTCAATAAATCAGTCAGCATAGTTTCGTCATCTATTACAAGTATAGTATATGGCATATTCATTCCTCCTACTTTAGAATGTACTTCGGAAAAGTCAAAAAAGTGTCAAGAACCGTTTATTTGTTTTTACAGTACAACTTTTACATCCAAATAAGATTTTATCATATTGCAACATAGAAAACAGCATATATTTAAGCCAACCACCATCAGTGTAGCGAAAGATTTTCTCCGGTAACATTCTGGAGTACAACGGAACCTACTACCGCATCGGAGAGGGACACAAAGAATTTGTCGCAGACAAAGCTCTGGATGAAGATTACTACATCATGACACTGATGGCAGTTGCCAGAGAACTGAATATCTATGGCATTCAGACCGCCGAAATTCATCTTGCAGCCGGACTTCCCCTGACATGGATTCGCAAACAGCGAGAAGAATTCCGTTCCTATCTGCTTCATACCCCGCAGGTGCAGTACCGTTTCAACGGAAAGGAATACAATATCCATTTTGTCGGATGCAGTCTGTATCCGCAGGAATATCCCGCTATTGTCAGCCGTCTGGGGGACTTTAAGGGAACCAATCTCCTTGCTGACATCGGAAACGGAACCATGAACATCCTGTATATCACCAATAAGAAAGCAATGGAAAGCCGCTGCTGGACAGAAAAGCTCGGTGTAAACCAGTGTATGATTTCCGCCAGAAATGCCATCATGGACAGCTTCGGTGTAAAAATCGAGGATGCTACCATTGAACAGGTGCTTCGCTTCAGAACCGCTGATATTGGGAAACCGTATCTGGACTGTATCTCTGCTGTTGCAAAACAGTATGTAGCAGACATCTTCGCTACACTTCGCCGCTATGAATACAATCCTGACCTGATGCGTCTGTATGTGGTTGGCGGTGGTGGCTGTCTCATCCGCAATTTCGGTGTGTATGACGAGAACAGAGTTACAATTCTCGATGATATTTGTGCAACAGCGAAAGGTTATGAATATCTCGCCCACGCCAGTCTACGCAGAAAGGAGCAGTCATGAGCCAGAATGTAAAAAGCACCAATCTTCGGTTCAATTTGGATAAAGACATTCAGCGGAAAGCTTGGGACTACCTGCAATCTATGGATAAACAGAAGTTCAAATCATACAGCCATGTGATTGCCCTTTCGCTGGTGGAATATTTTGACCGATATTACCGCACTCAGGATGACCCCTATCTGGAAACCAGAGAACGTGAGGAACGCTTTGTCACTCAGATTGTGGAGACCGTAGAGAAATCTCTGCAAAAATCCATGCCGGTTTTTCTGGCTGGATGTATAGCAGGAATCTCTCAGATTTCTCCCTCTCAATCAGAAATGCAGCCTGTATCTGCATCTGAACAGGAAGCAGATGTGGACTGGGATTTTCTCGGCGAGTAGCCTGTCATTTTAAAGGAGGTGAACCATGACCGAGTTTCTGACTACTGATACACAGCTTCCGTCATATCTGATATTTCCAAGATTTTTATTGGACAGCGATCTATCCGAAACCACCAAACTTCTTTATATGGTGCTGCTCGACCGGGCAAGGCTTTCCATGAAAAATGAAGGCTGGACAGACAAGCAAGGTCATGTGTTCATTTATTTTACGATTACAGATATGGCAGATGTTCTTCACAAGGGAGAAATGACAATCAAAAACAGTCTAGCTTCTCTGGAAAATGCAGACCTGATCTTCCGTAAAAGACGGGGAGCCGGACTTCCCAATCAGATCTATGTAAAAATACCGCCAGATATCTTTTCACAGACAGCCAAGAAATTGTCTATCGGACAGACAGAAAACTGTCCTGCTGATAGACAGGAAACTGTCTGTCGGATGGACAAAAAACTGTCTGGTAATAAGAATAAGAGAATAATAACTAATTCAGTAAAAAGAGAGAGTAATGCTGCACCTTCTGTTTATGGAAAATATCAGAATGTTTTCCTGACAGATGAGGAACTGAAAGATTTAAAACAATCTGTTCCCGGTTGGTCAGTGTATATTGAAAAACTTTCCAGCTATATGGCATCCACCGGGAAGTCCTATCAGAACTATGCAGCAACGATCAAAAGCTGGGCAATGAAAGATAAACCGGTTACCCAACAACGAAATTATGAATGTAAGGAGTATGAAAGCCTATGACAAATATCAATGAAACACTTCCGAATATCTTTTCCGAACATGAACTCCGGGAAGATGAATATATCAACGAAGCAGACGGTCTGGTCTACTGTTCCAAATGCCACACACCCAGACAGTGCCGTCACACACTCGGAAATAAAACCTTTACACCATTTATGATGTGTCAGTGTCAGAAAGAAGCTTATGACAAAGCCGAAGCGGAAAGAGCACATCAGGAATTTTTAGACAAAGTATCACGCATGAAAGCCAGCGGTCTTCAGGACAAGGCATTGTTTGACTATACCTTTGCCAATGACAACGGTATCAACCCGGAAATGAAGTATGCTCACGATTATGTTGAAAAATGGAACGAAATGAAAGCTCTGGGGAGTGGATTCTTAATCTGGGGAAATGTCGGAACATGAAAGACCTTTTTCGCCGGATGCATTGCCAACGCACTCTTGGAGCAGGGTGTTCCGGTACTAATGACAAACTTTGCCCGAATCTTAAATACCCTGACCGGAATGTATTCTGATGACCGGAACAAATTCATCGACAGCTTAAACCGATACAGTCTGCTGATTATTGATGATCTGGGAATGGAACGAAACTCCGAATTTGCATTAGAACAGATATTCAACGTGATTGACAGCCGTTCCCGCAGTAAAAAGCCCCTGATCGTGACTACCAATCTGACATTGGATGAGCTGAACAATCCAAGTGATTTAAACAGAAAACGTATCTATGAGCGTGTTCTGGAGCAGTGCGTCCCTTTAAAAATCAACAACCAGAATATCCGTAAATTAAATGCAATGGAAAATATGAAACAGGTAAAAGAATTGTTTTCTTAAAAATCAGTATTATTTTTCGTGGTTTATGACACCGAACAATCAGAAGTACATGGTTCTTCGGTATCATTCCCGGAGCAAGCAAACATTTTTATTTCATCTGTTGCTACATCTCTGATGCAATAGCACCAACTGTTAAAAACCAACACCAAATCATGCCGGATACGGCAAATATAAAGGAAAAAAGGTCGGACACGACCATAAACAAAAGAAAGGAGCCAGATATGGCAGATAAAAAAACAATGACACCGGAAGAAAAAGCTTTATTACAGGCGAAACACCGTAAAGAAGAAGCAGAAGCCAGGGACAGATACAATGAACGGAAAGCCCGAACCAGACGCTTGATACAGGAGGGAGCTGTTCTTGAAAGTGTTGTCCCTCATGTTGCTTCAATGGATTTAGATACGCTGAAACGGGAGCTTCTGATTCGGCTCAGGGGAATGTAATACCGCATTCTCTTATCCCGAAGGGCGCACTTACTCACCACCCACAAAGTGGGCGGTGGTATCCCTTCCGTTGGTCGGGCTCGTGCGCTCTGCCTACGACAAAAGGTTCACTGAACCTTTTGCTGCATGCTTGGCAGAGAGCCAGCCGATTTACGCAAGCGTAAACGACTGTGCAGACAACCAGCTATCCGATAACGCTGATAGCTACTGTACCTTTTAATATGGTACAGATGGCAGAAATTTTCTGCTGGAATTGTCTGCCTGTGAAAACCTGCCACTGGCAGCTTTCTCACAGAAAAAACAAGAGCGAAAGGAAGTGTATCTATGGCGATTTACCATTTGACAGCGAAAGTAGTCAGTCGTGAAATCGGACGTTCTGCTGTTGCAGCATCCGCTTATCTCAGTTGCAGTAAAATGTATAATGATTATGACGGAATCCAACATGACTATACTCGAAAACACGGTCTGGTTCATCAGGAAGTCATGCTACCACCACACGCACCGACAGAATGGGCAGACCGTGAAAAACTGTGGAATGCCGTGGAAGAGACAGAAAAGACAAAAGACAGCCGACTGGCAAGAGAATTTGACGTTGCTCTCCCTGTCGAACTGAACAAAGGGCAGTGGCTTGAATTACTCCATTCATTCATACAAGAAGATTTTGTGGATATTGGAATGTGCGCCGATTTTGCAATCCATGACCCACATCCGCCCGGACATAATCCCCACGCTCACATTATGCTGACCGTTCGCCCCTTAAATGAGGATGGAAGCTGGCAGTATAAAACTGAAAAAGAATATCTCTGTATGAAAGATGGCGAGGAGCGAGGATTCACTTCTGATGAATTTAAGATTGCTCAAAAAGATGGTTGGGAAAAGCAATACTCCTATAAAGTTGGGAGAAAGAAGGTTTATATGACGCCTTCCGCCGCCCAGGCACAAGGATATGAACGTGTAAATAAACATCCCAAAAGCACAAAGTTCGGCAGACAAAACCCGATTACAGAACGTTGGAACAGTGATGAACAGCTTATTCTCTGGCGGTCAAACTGGGCAGAAGCTACCAATCAGATACTTGAAAAATATAAAATCTATTCACGAATTGACCACCGCAGTTTTGCAGAAAGAGGAATAACGGAACAGCCAACTATTCACGAGGGTGTTTCCGCCCGCATGATGGAGAAAAAAGGACTCGTAGCGGAACGCTGTGAAATCAACCGGCAAATCAAAGCAGACAATAAATTGCTAAAAGAACTGAAAAAGCAGGTTGAAAAACTGACAAAAGCAGTCAAAGAAAGTATACCGGCGATTGCTGAAGCACTGGAAAACATCCGGGGACACATGGTTTTGTTACAGTATCATTTGCTCCACAATCGGATGCAGACCGCTTCTCTGAAAGAGCAGATTACTTCTTCAACTCCAATTCTAAAAGAATATCAGTCTATCAAAAACAAACTGCGTGAGAAGAAAACAGAGAAAAAAGCTCTGATGGAAAAGCAGAAGCAGACCAGCATTTTCAGCCCATTAAAGCAGATCAAACTCAATCAGAAGCTTATAACCATCACGGAAGATATCGAAGAATTGAAGTTCCAAAAGGAACAGTTAATGTATCAGCTTTATTGTCATAGCGAATCAGAAATGAGACAGACAGAAAATGCCATTTCTCAGATGAATAAAAATCTTGAAAAACTGGAAGAACAGAAAGACCGATTGACCGGACAACTGGCAGAAGATACCGAACGATTCCAAGAGATTAAATCCAAGCTTTCTCTCGAACAGTCAGACACACTTCTGGATGAGAGAATCACACTCCGAGAAAAAGTTATACAGGAGACACGTTCTAAATTGCAAAATGTCTTTGGCAATAAATTCGAGCATTCCCGCTTACGCAATGCAACCGATATGATTGATACAGCTCTGGGTGAAGATTCGACTATTTTCCGGGAACGTGCCATTCAGAAACGCAGGGAACAAGAACGAAAACGACAGCAAAGCCAGCCTGTCAAATCAAAGAAAAAATCCAGAAATTTTGAACGATAAGCAAAAACCGCTGTTACATGGCAAAAGCGATTTCCTCCATGTAGCAGCGGTTTGGTCTGTCAGTGAACATTCATTCAATTATCTTTCCGGTAGATAAAACACTTCTACGTCTACCACGTTTTCATAAAAATCCATCTCTACCCAATAATCCCGAATAAAATATGCTCTATAATAATCCTGTAAAGAATAAATTTCCAACGTATCAAAATCAATCAGACACAACGGAATCGTCTTTTTCTCCTCATCTTCCGACTCCCAATACTTTAAGGTTGACGTAACCTTATTCAGACATTCCTGACATAAATTGTTCTCTATCATATCGGTATTAAGTTTATAATCATCAGGCAAAACCACTTTTATTTCTGCCATTCCTCTGGATGGCGTTCCCTGTGAATGATAAGACATTTCTCCGGTGTTCCCGAAAAACATTTGATTGGAACTTTTACCTTTTATTTCTTTTCCATTTTCATCATAATTCTTTAACTGAAAATCCAGTACATGCCAGTCATTTAAAGAAACCAGACCAATGGTATCAAATTTTCGATAATAATCCATCATACTGTAATCACTGCTTCCACATAAATAACAGCGTTTGTTATCCTCCAATTTTGATAGCAATATTGGTTCCATTTCCTCAGTCTGCTGCCAATTCTTTACTATATCCGATTCATTTTTTACTTGCTTTGGCAAACGGATTTTTCCATAATTCTTTGCTACAACGAAAGCTACCACACAAATAACAAGCATCCAAAATACATCTGCCCGAATTTTGTAATATTTCTTTTCTCTCATAAATCTTCCCTGGTTGATAATCCTATTTTTCAAGTGGACTGGTTTCAGTCCCATTATATCAAATCAAACCGATATGATAAAGGAAAATCGGACTGATACCAGTCCAAACTTTAAGGAGATATTATGGAACAAAAAATCAAGCAATCCGGCATTGACATCGGCGGGAACATCCGTCAGATTCGTTTGTCAAAGGGCATCGGTCAGACAGAACTTGTCCGTATGCTTCAATTACAGAATGTAGATATGACAAGAGAGACTCTGGTAAAAATCGAAAGAGGCATTCAGCATATTACTGCTTCCCAACTTCGTGGAATCCGTGACTGTCTGGGAACTACCTATGATGAACTTTTAAAGTAAAAGAGAGATAGACACCAATCATCACTTTGGCAATCTATCTCTCTTTTTCATTAACTAAATGTAAATCAATTCATTCAATACAATTTCTTCCGCAGCATTATGTATGTTATTTTTAGCACCTACCCATGCAAGCTGATCACGTGCCTTTAATGTTTCATCTACGTGCTGTTTCTCCGCCATTTGCCGGGTCAGGAGCTGCATTCTTTCATTGGCAGTATCATTTACCTCATTAAGATGTTCTACCAGCTTTCCGGTCAGCAAAAGCTCCGTGTAGAGCCCTTTACGGTGTTCCTGTAAATATGCTTTACGCATCCTGCCATATTTACCATAATGAGGTTCTTCTTCCTCCGGTAACGTCAGATTCGGATAATAAATCCCATCCGCTCCAAGTGTGTAGGTTCCTCCCATTTCTTCAAACAATGACTGCATATCATGTCCTCCTTCATAAAAGCAATATTTAAATCATTGCGTAATATTTCAGGGCAGCACGAATAGCTTCTTCCTTCTCTGGTGGACACTGTGGTACTCTTGCATCTTCTTTCTTAGAAAGATTATAATTCTCTCCAACTTCGATACCACATTTCCGTTTAATTTGAGAAATATATAAACTTGAAACCTTCAAGCCATATTCCTTCAGCACATATTCTTTGATTTCCGCATAGGTGGCTTTTGTCTCGGCTGCTGTTGCATCCAGCTCGTCCAAATCCAAGTCGATCTCTATGTGGTCATCTGGTTTTTGTGGGAAAGCAGGACAACCGTCTCGACGGTTGTTTCAGTTTCCAAGGGAAGTTCTTTCACTTCCTCGCCCTCAACAGGCACAGGGAAGTTAAATACAATCTTCTTTATCCAGCTGCCGTCTTTTCTCTTTTCCGGGAACATCTCAATTCGCTCGATAAAGGCTTTCATAAACTCTTTCTGCTCCACTTCGGTTGCGGAATTGTAGACTTCATCAAATGCCAGCAACAGACGATAGATGTTGTCACCGGAGATTTTCTCCTGCTGGATGCTGCGTATCTGTCCTTGCAGCTCGTCAATCTCCGCTTCGATTTCTGCTATTGTATCATACTGTTCATCATAGCGGCGCTGCAAATCCAAAATTTTTCTGTCATAGTGAGCATCACTGATGTCCAAAGTGTCCATCTGGCGCTCCAAACGGCTTTTTGTTCCAAGGGCTTGTTTTAACTGGCCTTGCAGAATGGTAATCTGCTTTTCCATATCCTCAGTATCAACCGCTGTTCCGATTTTCGCCTTGATAGCTTCCACAAATCGGGGATTGTTAACCATAGCGGAAATGACTTTTGCAACGAACTTGTTGATCTCGGTCTGCTCAATATTGAGTCGGAAGCTGCACTCGTGCCCGGTTGCCGTAATGGTATTTTTGCAGTAGTAATAATACCTCGTTTTCTTGTCCTTGCTGTGAGCCTTGGCAATATTGCCGTACATACCTTTACCGCAGCATGGACATCTCAAAATACCGGACAGGATATGGGCATGGTCTGGATTATTGACCTTTTCTCGCTTAAAGGAATTGATTTTGCGCTTTTCCTGTGCCAGATACCAATCTTCCTCAGAGATAATTGCTTCGTGCTGACCCTCATAAACAGGGAACTCCGACTGCTCGACCACGTGCATCTCATTTCTTGTTCCCTGTTTCTTTTCGGTTCTCCGTCTGCCATAGGCAATTTTCCCCATGTAAACAGGGTTATCAAGCACATCCTGCACGAAGTTTCTTGAAAATCCGGGGATGGTATTATTCTGCCGCAGTTTCTTTACATAGCCATTCCGGTTGAGATATTTTGCAACCCCGGCAACGCCCTCGTTGGTGTGGATATAGCGGTCATAAATGATACGGATTACTTCTACTTCATCCTCTGCAATAACAAGCTCTCCGTTTTCCAGTTTATACCCATAAGGAGCAAAGCCGCCGTTCCATTTACCCTCACGAGCCTTTTGTTCACGGCCTGCCATTGTCTGAGTGCGGATATTCTCTCGCTCAATTTCTGCCACCGCAGACAAAACGGAAATCATCAACTTACCGGCATCCTTGGAACTGTCAATGCCGTCCTCAACACAAATCAAATTTACTCCAAAATCCTGCATGAGCTGCAAAGAGTTCAGTACATCTGCCGCATTTCTGCCAAATCGGGAGAGCTTAAAGACAAGTACATAAGAAACACCGTCTTTACCGTCCTGGATGTCGTTGAGCATCCGCTGAAACTCCTGCCGTCCCTGAATATTCTTGCCAGAAAAGCCCTCGTCAGAATACTCACCAGCTACGATCATATCTTCGTATGCCGCATATTTTCGCAGCTTATCACGCTGGGCATCCAGACTGTATCCGTCTACCTGCATGGCGGTGGACACTCTTGTATAAAGATAGCATTTAAGTTGTTTCTTCTTCAGAATCGCCACCTCCTTCGTTCATTTCTTTTACCACAAGTCCTTCGTTGCGGATATAATATTCCAAAAGCCAAAGCACATAATCCGGGGCATGACGATTATCCAGTTCCCACTCCGTCATTGTCCGGTATGGAATATGAACCAGCTTGCAAAAGTCTTTCCGGTTCATGCCTGTGCTTTCCCGCAACTTTATAATTCTGTTTTTACAATCCATTCGCTTTTCTCCATAAAACAAAAAATACACGTTGCGTATTCATTATAGCATAACCATTCCGAATACGCAACGTGTAAATGATATTTTTTACGCAGCCTTATCCATCAAAGGCTGCGCTGTTGTATCTTCCTGCGGACACTCCGCTGTTTGCGAAACATCCTGTTCCAGTTTTTCCAGAGCCTGACTCCCGTATTTTAAGAGTAATCGGCTCATTACATCCACACAGCGGTCAAATGCCGCATTATACTTTGCTTCTTCATAATATTTCTTCAATAGGCAAATCCTCCATAATTAAAGTTCCATATCCTGCTGCTTGCGGCGGGCAGGCTGTTTGTGTTCCTGTGATTCTTTTCCTCTTGCGAGGATGGCAGAAAGAAAAGCCCTGACCCGTTCTGCTGCGATCTCCAACGCATCCAGATAGGGCTGGGCTTTTTCTTTCAAGTCATCAAATTGTTTCTTCCAATGGGCAGCGGACTTCTGTGCTGTTTTCAGTTGTTCTTTCAGCTTGGT
Source organism: Eubacteriales bacterium (assembly GCA_030536755.1). Classification (GTDB taxonomy): domain Bacteria; phylum Bacillota; class Clostridia; order Lachnospirales; family Lachnospiraceae; genus JALFVM01. The sequence goes on from JAUNPJ010000055.1 coordinate 18,288, forward strand.
ATTCTCCGCCCGGAGTACCATGCTGTTTATAGCGTGTGCCTTCAAGGTTTCGCATTCGGATGGGGTCAGGACAATATTTCCGCTAAACTTTTGGGGCTTGCCCATATCCTCAATATCCTGTACCGACAATGCAACGCCCTGTGCAACCTTGGTTTCTTTTTGCAGAGTCTTCAGCTTCTTTTCCTGCTTTTCAGTCTGGGATCGGGCATCCGCCAAAATCCGCTCGGCCTGAGCAACTTGAGCCGTCACAGCTTCCAGACGCTGCTGCTCCGCCTGCACCTTGAACTGGGTTACCGTCAGATGCTCCTCGGTGCTGCCACGCTCTCCACGCTCCACATCGGTATATCCGGCGGCTCGCATGGCGTTAAAGAAATCATCCTGCAACACGCTGTAAGAGGAGCGAAGGACTTTCTTGCCCTTGCTGTTCAGCAGCGGATTGCCGGCTTCATCCAGCACAACCTGAGAAGTCCACTTCTTACTGCGGCTAACCTGCATGATCGTTTCCTTGACCGTGCCGACCAGAGATTTGTCCTTGCAGCGCTTTGACCAGAGAATCTGCTTCTCTACCACCGGGACATAAACCACATGAAGATGGTAGTGGTACACATCCTCACCCAAGGCTTCGGACATGGCCCGGTTCCGCTCGTCTGCGTGCATGACGGCTGAGAGGATATGTTGCTCACCGCCTACAATTTCCACGGCGGCTTTATAGGCATCGGCGTAGAACTGCTTGGCAAATTCATAGCCGCCGTGATTGTAGAAGTAAGCGGAGTTTACATCGAATACCAGCTCGCCATATTTAATGGCATCCGCTTTCAGCCCTCTGGTGGAGATTACCTTGTCCTGTTCCATCTGTGTGAACATTTCTTCATAACCGGCAGTCGGTTTCTTAAAATGAATATTCAAAGCAGAACGTTCCGGTACGATGTCCTGATTGCTGTAACTGTCTTTTTCACGCTCGTTGTGTTCCTGTACCTTTGCCAGATCGTTGGCTGTTTCAATGTCCTGGTTCCGGGCAACGGTACGGTCGATTCCGTCATTTCTTGCCATGGGTTACACTCCTTTTCGAGAAGATTTTTGAGAGCCGAGGACTGCGGGGAACGCACTTTTTCAAAGTGTAATAACCCACTATTACACTTTCATCCATACTGGCTGCAAAGTGCCGTGGGCTCTCCGAGGGCTCTCCCGAGGGGGATGCGGTCACTGCGGTGACCTCTGCTGCCCAAACAGAAAAATCTTCCCGTTTTTTCTTCATGGCCAGCCTGTCTGCAAGCGGACTTGTACCACAACTCCTTGCAGACAGCGGCAGCGAACAATCGTCAGCGTTGCAGATGATGTTCGCCGCCAGTCCATAGGAAGCTCTGCGGAGCTTCCTATGGGGACGAGAGCTGCGAGGGGACAGGATACGGCGCATCATCGCTCCCTCCGTCGCTGCCACACGATGTCATAACCCAGCACGTCGGCAAGTTCTATGACCTCCCTGTAGCGGATGCTTTCTCTTTGCAGCTTTGCGGACAGGTTGGATACGCTGTCAGACCAGTCGTATTCTTCTGCCAATCTGTCCACAAGCTCCTGCATGGTAAATCCGGCACGGACGATCTGTGCCTTGATTTCATTTCGTACATTACTCATATCGAAAAACCTCCAAAAATTTTCTTTCGAAAAAAGCGAAGCCGGTGCGCCCATTGGCGTGTCCGCTTCGCTGTAACGTGAAATATTCTGCCCTGCTGAAATCCGAAGGAAATATCACCAACGATGTCCTGTTCGTAAGTGACCATATCCCATTTCACGGTTTCGTGTGTCTTGGCTTGGAACCGTGAAAACAGCCATGCTTTCACAAAGGCTGTTCACTGTTCAGAGAAGCACTGTACAGTGAAATGGTTTTGTCCTGCGGTCAAATAATTTACTGATTCCATTACCATTGATTTTCTATCCCCCAAAAGAGGTGTTGCAGCTGCCAAAATACCCCAAAACTGTGGTAAGCGAAAAGTACGTGTACCAAGTGTACAAGCAACACCCGGCTCCATCCGGTACGGATGGTACACGTACTTTTGAGTTATTTACATACTCACAGGAATGGCCTTTGGAGGATCTCAATTCCCACAAATCCTCTGGCAAATCGTCCGCCGCCAATATTGATTTTGTTGGTGTACTCGATGTTGTAGCGGTTTTCATTCTGCTTCAGAAAGGAACAGAAGCTCTTTTGACAAAGGCAGCCCAAAGCATTATCCTCACACCATTGCTTGTAAACGGCGTACAGGTTTTTGGAGCTTGCTTCATAATCCGCACGGAAGCGGATATACCCTTCAGAAGCCAGAAAATCAATCATATTGTTGCCGTCCGATACAGCATCGTTCAGATTGTCCAAAGCCGACTGGCTCAGGGTAAACTGAAAATCATTTGCAATCAGGCGGTGCAGTCCCTCCAATGCCCAGAGGAAGATCCCTTCCGCTTCGGCAACCATCTTCTCTGCGATATAGGGATCGTCTTTTCTGTTGGGGTCTTTATCCTTGGTTGTCAGAATGATCTGTCTGCGGAAGAAGCCTACACTCCGGTCATGGAGGGCTTGCAGGACACCGTTGCCGAAGCCGATAAAACGAACATACATATCGCCCTGATAGCTCTGCTGTCTTTTTCTCTCCAAATCCATCGGCAGCTCTGCGGTGATGATTGCCTTGATAATATTGGTCTGGGGGAGCGCTTCCAGCTTCATATCATCATCCAGCATCAGAAGCTCGTGTTCCAAATCAGCACGGGCATAATTGTTGGTTTCCACCTTTTGCAGACTTCCCGTTTTCATATTGACACCCAACAGCGCACGAAGAACAACACCGATTCGGCTCTTTCCCTCGCCACCCTTTCCGGTCAGCATGAGCATCTTCTGCCCTTTGGTTGAGGGAATGAAACAGTAGCCAATGAACTCCTGTACTGTCAAAATGTCCTCCGGCTCCAAAAGCTGGGACAAAAAATGCAGCCATGTCACAGGCTGCGGAGCTTCGGGATTATAGGCGACAGGTAGGCGATTGCGGCAGTAATCTTTTTCTGTGCTGAAAGTCCCATCCAGATGATAAGTGCCGTTTGCTACATGGATACGGTCTTGATACAGGAGCAGATCATCTGTGCAGCACTCTATCCGCATGACATCCAGCAGATTTGCAACCTTTTTGGAAAGGTTGGAGGTCACATAAGGCTTGATGCGGTTATAGATTTCTTTTTGCAGCCTGATCTCGTCATTTACAAGACCGTTGACGGTGAAAAAAGTTCCTCCTACCGAGATCATGGGATAGTCCCGGAGAAATTCCTCACAGAAAAGAACTTCGTTGATTGCTTTCCCATCAAACCATGCTGCGGTATCAGCAGATACAGTTTTCGTTTCTTCCTTGCCCATGATTAAGTGCCTCCTTTTTCTTTCGTGCTACATAATCCTGAAGGAAGGAAATCTGCCTTTCCTTCATCAGCTTGTCCACCACGGCAACCCGTTCCTCCAGATCACCGACCGTCAGAATATCTGCCAGATACTCGATGTGGTCGAGCATCTGGCAGGCTTCCACGAACCTATCATCCCAGGCATCCTCCGGCGTTTTGGGTGCATACCGCACTTTCCAATCTTCCAGCAGATGCAGATAATCCGTCAGCACCCGGAAGCATTGCATTTCATCCTCCCGGAACTGACGGATATACGGACGCTTGGGCTTCTGAAGTGCGCCAGCCGCAGGGGGCTTCGGGTCAAGCCCAAAGTCTGCTGCAATTCTTTGTGCCGCTTCGTAATTGCTTAAATCAAACAGTTTTGCTACAAAGTCGATCACATCGCCTTTGGCTCCGCAGCCGAAGCAAAAGAAATAATCCTCGTTCAGCTTCAGACTCGGATGCCTGTCATTGTGGAATGGGCAGCAAGCCATACCGTTGCGGTTGACTTTCAGCCCGTAGTGTTCGGCGGCTTGCCTGACCGGGACAGCCGCCTTGATGGTTTCATAGATTGTCATTGAAAATCCTCCGTTTCATAGTTTTGAAAGAGAAAACACCCGCCTTGCGGCAGGTGTTTCGCTCCTTCTACTGTGGTTATGACGGATAACGGAAAAAACAGGCTAAAGGGAGGACAACCCCATTTCAAAAAACAGGACAACAGTAGATTTCTTCATATTTGTGTTGTATAATTAGGAAAAATAGAAAAACAGGACAGGAGGGCAAGCATGGATCAAAATATGCTGACGCTTGATTTCTGGCAGGATACCGTTACATACGAGGGGCAAACCATACCAACCGGCACACTCGGATGCGATGCATTGAATATCCCTGATGAAATCATCGAAAAACTGAATCCGCTGTGTATGCAGATGAATCTATTTCTGGAAACGCTCAACGCCGGTGTACCTGATGCAGCCCTTTTACCGACCGCTAAATCAGCGGCAACCGAAATACTGAATTTGCTCCATGCTGTGCCGCCGTTCTCCTATCTGGATTTGGATTTTTATATTCCGGGCATTGCCAATGCTTTCACGGAAAAAGGAATACAGGATCTGCTTGCTTACAGCGAAGCATTCCGTAATGGAATGGTATCGGCTGAACTGATAGAAACATACAAGCGGGGTGTGCTTCTGGCAAAAATAACGTCGATTCTGGCAATGCTTTCTTACTCTCTGGCAGCTTACAAGGAGTCCATGACAAAATTTGCTATGGAACTCGACGCAGCAGAGAGTAACCGCACACCGGATGGTCTTGCGGAATTGTTCGGACGCTATTTTCCACCGGAATTATCTCTGAGCGAAGAAAACAAATGGATGTCCTTTACCAATTCTTCGACCCAGTACCTCTCTACGCTTCGGCCCGGTTATGATGTGCCAATGCTGGTCAAGCGGACGCACTATGTAACTTTCGTGGGAATGTTCCGGTCTGATCTCTTTGAGGGATTATGCGTAGGCCATGCGCCGAAGAAATGCCGAATCTGCGGCAAATGGTTCCTGACCACCAACGCAAGGCACACCAAATACTGCGGCGGCTATGCACCGGGGGACAAGCTGCACCGTACCTGCCGCCAAATTGGTAATCTGAAAGGCCGGGAACAGCGGGAGCTTGCGGATGATCATCCGCTGATACAGATTTATGAAAAACGGCTGAATACCATAAACCGCTATGTGAAGCGTGGCACTCTGGACGCTGATCTTGCGGAAGTTATGAAAAAATTGGCAAAAGATAAGATGCTCTGGGCGAAAAGCCATGTTGACTATGCCAAGGGAGATTACGAAAAAGAAATGGAACAGGCTACTTTGAAAAAGGAAGCGGCGGCGAAACTTTGAATTTGTAGGTGTGACTGATGAATATTTGCGAGTGGTGCGATTACAAAGATAACAAATGGTTGATTTATAAATCCCTGCATTGGTCCGTTTATTTGGCAGATGTCCAGGACTATGTTGGAAGATGTATCTTAGTGCTAAATAGGCACTGTGGATGCATTTCAGAACTGAACACTTTGGAGTGGATTGATTTGAAAACCATTATAGATAGGTTGGAACAAATTTATAAGGAGGTATTAGGGGCAGAGTTATGCAACTGGAGTTGTTTGTTGAATAACTTTTATAAAGAGCCCAATCCAAATCCGCATTTACATTTTCACGTAAGGCCACGCTATAAAAATCCTATTACCATCAATCATCATTCATACGTTGATGCAGAGTTTGCACATCATTATGCTCTAAAGAAAGAGGCTGTGTTGCTTGATGAGGATAGACAGGTATTATTTACGCAAATGAAAAGTCATTTTCGTATTTAAATTCAGATTTATAGGAAGTAGCAACTCTCAGTTTTCTTCTCATAAAATATCAGCCAAGAATTGCAGGAAGGAGGTGCGCATATGCTGAACAAATATTCATGGAACATGGTCGGATACACACAGAAATATATACTTGATACTGCGGAACTGGGATTTACCCGGTATGTGGCAGAGCGCATCTTCCAGCTGGAACCGGAGCCGCCAAAGGTGGATAATCCCAATGAATACATCCTGTCTGCCCTCCGGGAAAAGGATCTGAAATACTTCTCCTTCTTCCTGCACCACTATGAGCCGCAGCTCAATAAGCGCATCCGGTCTTTCCTCTGCACCGATGGCAGCGATCAGTATAACCCGGAGCGTTTTGTGGACATAAAGCTGTCCTGCCGGGAGCTTATGCTCCAAAAACTGACCGAATACGACCCGGACAAGGGTGCTGAGTATGCCACATACATATTTCCGTTCATCCGGGATGCCATGCTCCGTTTCCGCATGGGCGAAGAACAATGGTCTATATCATCGTTGACCAACTATAAAATGCTCCGCACAATGGCATGGCTCTACCACAATACCAAGGATCCTGTTGGTGAGTTTGCAAAGAAATATGACTGCGAGCTTGCGCTGGCGGAGGAATATCTGAAAGTTGTCCGTGGTATCCGCAATCAGCAGCCATTTTTTGTGACGGAGCAGGACGAGGACGGCGAGGAAACCGGCGAAGATGTGACCCGTGACGATAGCTGGAACTATGCCGATATTCTCTGGAACGGCATCCAAGCCGAGAAAGTGCAGGATGCCTTTGCGAAACTGGACTACCGGGAACAGACATTACTGGAGAAACGCCTTGCCATCTGCATGACTTGTGGGCGTGTAGGTTCTTGGAAAGGCCGCCCCACTTTTGAAGAACTGGCAGTAATGTTTGAGGGCAGCACCGCCAGCGGTGCAGAACGAGCTTACCGGAAAGCGGCAGAACATTTGACAATACTACTGGTGGAAAACGGAGGTGTCCATGCTGTCCGGCTGAAGCAAAAGGCCAAAACCAAGCGCAAAAAGAAAATTGCCACCGCAATCTACGAATATCAGGCAGACTGTGATGGCGAATGGGGCGAAATTTTATTCGATTTTGAAAACGGCACTGCGGAGATTGTCCGGCTTGCCGACTGGGATACCATGATTTCCAATGTGTTCGCAATGCGGGCAATGCGGTATCTTCTGGACTGCGAAAATGAGAAGCTACCAAAGGAAACGATGGTGGCATTTGAGCAGATATGATGCAAAATTTGCTATCATTATGCTAATTCTCATATTCCGAGAGTAATTCTGAGCCTATTGGGTGGTATTCTCACTGCCGAAATCTTAGAATAAAGACACAGAAAACAAACCACCCACAAGGAGGACTCAATATGGAAAAGAAAACCATTGGCGGTTTTATCTCCGCTTTACGAAAAGCCAACGGGATGACCCAAAAGGATTTGGCTGATCGGCTGAATGTTTCGGATAAAACCATCAGCCGCTGGGAGCGGGATGATGGTGCGCCGGATTTATCTTTGATCCCGGTGATTGCAGAAATTTTTGATGTTACCTGTGACGAGTTGTTGCGGGGAGAGCGTAAATCGCCGGAGGAACGAGAAACTGCGGCTCCCTCTGACACCACCGTAAAGGGAGAAAAGCAGCGTCAACGGATTCTGAAATCTACTTTATCCAAGTATCGCACCAACACCTATATTGCTATGGGGATCTCGGCGGTTGGACTTGTCGTTGCGCTGATCTGTAATCTTGCTGCGTTGAAAGCGATTCTGGGGCTTCTACTTGGATGTATTTTCTTTATTGCCAGTATCGTCTGCCAGGCGGTGTTCAGTAATCGTGCCCTTTCCAGTGTAGAGGATGCTGAACTTGATGAAACGGAGCAATCTGATTTTAAGAGAAACGTGTACTGGTTAGCAGAGAAGTCCATTGGCTTGACCGTTTGCCTGCTGGGCTTCACAGCCCCGTTTGCGTTGGTAGATGCTTATATGGGTCTGGGGGCAGACAGCATGTTACTTTTCGGCATTCCGGGTGCGGCATTATTTTTGCTGATCTATGCCATCGTCTGCTGGAAGCTTAATGGCTCTCATCTACAAAGAGGTGTCTATTCTCTTAATGAAAAGGATGCGCAGAAATACTGGCACAACCACACGCTCAAACGTAAATGTGTGGTAAGGGGCGCTATTGTTCTCGCCTGCACATTGGCCTTCCATGCCTTTGGCATGGAGATGATCTGGAGTGCTGACAATCTTTCTCCAGGTACTACCTTTGAAGATTATGACAGCTTCGTCGCCTATATGGAGCAAGACATTCCATCATGGTACGATAAGAATGATTCTGCAAGTCGTTATGCCGAGATAGCTCCTGTTCCTGATGTCACACAGGAGGAACCTATAGACGAGCCAATTTGGTACGACGAAGACGGCAATGAGATTACCGAGGAAGAAGCTCGCAGAGAAACGCTGGTAGATAAGAACGGTAATGTGGTTTGTGAGTACATTCGCTGGAATGATTATGTTGCAAGGGTTAAGTATTCGGCAAAGGACGACACTCTGCTGCCCATTACTGTTGTAACCCAAAGCGACAGTCGGGTGGGCTGGGCAAGGCATGATGCAATCAATATGATTTACTGTGTACTCTACCCGCTGGAGTTAGCAGCAATCTTCCTGATTTATTTCAAAAAAAGAATGAAGTAAAACGAAGCCCACGGCTATTGTTCCGAAATTGGAAACAGCCGTGGGCATTTTTCAATACATTATTTCTTTCGAGTACGATAAAAACCAATAGCAGACGCAACTGCTATAAGCGTACTAAGCAGTACAGGCTTCAATACAGAAAGGTAATACCAAATTGGAATGTATGCAGGAACATCACCGCCACCGATTACAGTAACATTCGTGGAAGCATCTGCTCCTCCTATATTTTTCATTTGATATATGGAAGTGAAGAAAAGAACATATCTAATCAGTGAAACTACCGAAACAGTAAAAATCACAGCAAATACGATTCTCAAAATCTTGCGGCGATTCTCATTCTGCTTAGAATACTGCTCGTTTAATACCTCCAATTTAGCTGCCAATGTTTTTACAAAATCCGGTTCCTCAGAACTGGGGATTTCTTCTCCAAGCAAAATATTAACCGTGGTATCCAGAACCTCTGCAATTTGAATTACCATCCCGGCATCAGGAACCGACAAACCCTTCTCCCATTTTGAGACTGTCTGACGAACTACGTTTAATTTAATCGCCAGTTCCTCCTGAGACAATCCCTTAGCCTTTCGGAGTGCTTTAATATTTTCGTTTAGCATGATTATCCCTCCTTTGCATGGGAACATTTTAACGCCGAAGCCCGTTGCATTCAAGCAACCGTTGTTAACATCTGCATATTTGGATGCAGAAGCCGTCTGTAGGGTTATTCCCCACAGACGGTCTCGCAATCAATTATCTAAGGATTTATACTCTGTGACAGTTTTCAGATATGTTTCCGGGGCACCGTTGAGAATCAAATCCGCATAGGCTGCCGGATCATTATAAATCAGATAATCCAGCTCTGATCGTTGATACATATTGTCGGCAACTTCATTCTCCACGGCAATGGTATCAATAGCAATCATGCTGCCGTCTGCAAATTTCAGCTCCACACAAGCCGTGTCCATGTTGAACTCACAAGAAACCAATCTATCCATAAGAAACCTCCATTTTACGGGATGTTAGATCATCCCAAAATATTTGAATGCTTCTCGGATTGCTTTCTCCTTTTCCGGCGGACACTGGGGCTGTCTGGAATCCTCAGATTTTGGATGATTGTAGTTTTTGCCTACCTCAAGACCACATTTGCGTTTGATCTGTGAGATATAAAGGCTTGATACCTTTAACCCTGAATGTTCCAGCACATACTCCTTGATTTGCGGATAGGTTGCCCCATCTTGGAACTCCGACATATCCATATCTTCCAAAGAGAACTCAACCCGAATCTTTTTCGAGTCGACCTCGCCCTTGGAAAGCAAGACAACCGCCTCTACATTCCCAGTCCCAGGAAACATATCCACGCTGCACATCTTCTTCACCTCATACCCATGTGCAAAGAACATTTCCAGATCTCTTGCAAGGGAGGTCGGCTTACAGGAAATATACACCATACGTTCCACATCATAAGCCAGCAATTTAGGCAGCGCCTTAGGATGAATCCCATCTCTCGGCGGGTCGAGTACCAGCAGATCCGGTTTATCTTCTATTGTATCCAGCACTTTCAACACATCGCCTGCCAGAAACGTACAATTTGTCAGACCATTAAGAGCCGCATTTTCCTTTGCCGCTTCAACTGCTTCTTCTACAATTTCCACACCGGTCACTTTACCTGCTGCAGGCGCCAGCATCTGCGCGATTGTTCCGGTTCCGCTGTACAGGTCAAATACATTGCAGTCCCTGGTATCCCCGATATAATCCCTCGCGATAGAATACAGAACCTCTGCCCCCCGCGAATTTGTCTGGAAAAAGGAAAACGGTGTGATTTTAAACTGCAGTCCGAGCAGTTTCTCCACAATATAGCTTCTGCCATACAACAAATCAGTCCGGTCATTCTGTACAATATCCGCCAAACTATCATTATAAGTATGAAGGATTCCCGTCAGTTTTCCTTTCAGAGAAAGACCGCAGAGCATTTGGGTAAATGATTTCAGCATCATCTCTTCCGTCTCAACATCCGCATTCTCTCCTTCCGTTGCCCGTATTTCTTCATCTGCCCGTATTTCTTCTTTTTTTCCATATGCGCTGCTGGTCACCAGATCTACCAGAATTTCCTCTGTAATTGCAGTTTTTCTTACCAGAAGATGACGCAAATAACCTGTATGGCGCATTCTGTGATAATACGGCAGATTTCTTTCTTTAAAAAATGCAAGAACAGCCTTTAAAATCACAGAAAAATCTTCATCAGCGATTCTGCAGTCCTCTACCGTTACAATATCGTGAAAACTGCCTCTTTTATGCATGCCTAGAGATAAATCGCCATCTTTTACCTCATCTCCGAAGGTATATTCCATTTTATTGCGATAGCCGCAGGAAACCGGGCTTTCCACAACTCCATCATATATGAGTGTCTGATTATATTTGTCAAATACCGGCTGCATCAGATTTTTTACCTGCTCTGCTTTAATCGCAAGCTGCTCTTTATAAGGAATACTCTGATAAATACATCCGCCGCAGCTGCCAAAATGTCTGCACACATTTTCCTGCGTTTCAAGAAAAGAAGGTTCCAAAACTTCCATTAAACGCCCTTCCGCTTTCCCGCTTTTTGCTTTTTTAATGGAAAAACGAACCTTCTGGCCAGGAAGTGCCTGTTTAATTGACACCTTGCGGTCATCTATATGACAAAATCCCTTATCCGGGAAATCAATTCCTTCTATAACAGCTTCAAAAATCTGTCCCTTTTTCATAATCTGCCTCCTGATCGTCTTTTTAAGAATGCCGCCAGCATTTTTCCTGCAGGCAGCTCATCAGCTATGCTGACATCACATAGCTAAGCTGAACTAAATTAAATTTAATTAAACCAAATTAAACTAAGCTGAACTGAACTGTTGCTCTGAAATTCTGCCAAAAGCTTTTTCTCCCCAATATGCCCTTTTACAAGTTCTATTTTTAAGCACGAACTTTCGTTTCAAGCACAAACTCCAATTAAATCGTAAACTTTCGTTTTAATCACAACAGGGGCACCTCACCATCGGTGGGGTACCCCCTTTTCATACTTTTTTGTATCTGTATTTTTTGTAT
>JAUNPJ010000056.1 GCA_030536755.1 Eubacteriales bacterium
GGATTAATGTGTTTGCCGTGCGCTTATCAATCTGATACGTCATCTGTAAATGCGTGTTTAACTGGCTTTGTGTCCATTTCTTTTCCTGGATCAATTTCCAAACAATACGAAACAGACGATTCTGTTTCTCCATATCCTGTTCGAAATATTCCACCGGAAACTGACTGGTTCCTAACCTTGTCTCAATCGTAAAACATTTTTTCAGCACAAAAGCACACCACCTTTACAGACTAAACAAATCTTCCTCTGACATAGTTAACAGTTTTTATATATAATTTTGCAATTTTATAAATTAATTATATAATTTAAAAGCAATTATATAACAAATATTATTTTGCATAATTCTATATTAAGATTATAACAAAAACAAGAATTTTTGTAAATATGAAATATTATCCTAGATTATTCACGGCACAGCCATGAAGAAGGCTGAAAGCCGCATAGTTACTGTGTTTTAACTGAATATTGCTTTTCACCTATCAAGTGAATGAAAAAAGAGCATCCATTTGTGGTAAAATTAAGGTGTTCGAAGCCATTAATAATACAAACAAAGGAGCCCTTTATGAGTATTGTAAACACCTTTTCATTAGAAAGCAATAGACAGATTAAAATAAATTTTGATGGAGGAGATCTATCCTCCGATGCAGGCTTACTTCTCATCAAAGAATTCGTAAGCAAACTTGGTATTGATAAGCTTTTAGGCAAAATTTTCAAGACCAATGATTCTGCATTATTTAGATATCATACGGACCAGGAAAACCTGCTCCAGATGATATATATGATCATTGCCGGTTATTTCGAAGATGATGCTTCTGATGAACTGACGAACGACCCTGTATTCAAGTCTGTACTTGAAAAAGATGCCCTTGCATCACAGCCTACTGTTTCAAGATTCTTTAACCGTATGGATGAAGATACCTTAAACCAGTTCCTTGCGATTGGCAAAATACTTCGTAAGAAAATTTACAGTATACAGATGCCACAAGCTGTTATTCTGGATCTGGATTCCACTCTTCTTGATGCATACGGCAAGCAGGAAGGCAGAGCCTTTAACTTCCATTATCAGAGTAATGGTTATCATCCACTTGTCTGTTATGATGGAATGACCGGAGATCTGATAAAAATCCAGCTTCGTGATGGAACCGAGTATTCCTGTACCGGAGTGGTTGACTTCCTGCAGCCGATACTTGATGAATACCTGAATGATTATCCGGAAATCCGTATTTTGCTTCGCGGTGACAGCGGTTTTGCCACGCCCGGACTTTACAAGCAGTGCGAGGAAAATGGCACAAGCTATGTGATTCGGCTGAAGGAGAATGGCATTCTTCGCGAAAAAGCATCCTATCTTGTGGATGAACTTGATGAGATCACCAAAAATAACAAAGTCGATTATGCGGTAGTCTATGGCGAATTCATGTACAAAGCAGGTTCATGGCCTTACGAAAGGCGCGTGGTATGTAAGGTTGAAAAAACGGAAAACCAAATGGTTTACATGTACACATTTGTTGTAACAAACATGGATTCTTCACCAGAGTATCTCATCAAATTTTACTGCAAGCGTGGACTGATGGAAAACTTCATCAAAGAAAGCAAATCCTGTTTTGATTTCGCGTCCGTAAGCAGTCATACCAGAATGGTAAATGCCAACAGACTTCAGGTACACGCTCTTGCGTATAACATATTTAATTGGTTTAGGCGATTGGCGTTATCAGCAAACATGCGAAAACAACGCATTGATACCGTCCGTTTAAAACTGCTGAAGATTGCTGCAAAAGTAATTCGTTCAGCAAGATATACCACATTCAAGCTTTGTAGCAGCTGCCCTTATAAGAATGAATTCTATGAGACACTTTCAAATATCGGTAGGCTGAATGTACAGCTGGAATAGCAACTATTCACGAACCTTGACAGCTTAACAACTGCTCTGAACTCTGCCACAGGGATTTTATACCCTTTTGACGGGTTAATCGAGTGGTGTTATGGCTGCATGAATCAATTTTCAGATTCATGGTACAGTTATTAGTTCAGATACTGTCCCGTGAATAATTCAGGATTATATATTTTTTATATAATTATTTCTATTTGTTGAAACAGTTGATTAACCCCATATCTACTTCAAAAAACGTAATCCTAATTTCAAAAGTATTTTGTTCTGCGGTGTAAGAAATCTCTCCATCGTACCGGTGAACAATTCGTTCCACATTTTTCAATCCATATCCGTGCTTTTCGGATTGCGGCTTTCTGGATATAAATTTTCTCTTCTTTATGATGGGAGTTTCTTTCATTGAATTATTAATCCGAATAAACAGCATACTTTTTTGTGGCTCAATCGCTATGGATATCCATCGTCTTCCATTCTCTATCACACAACAGGCTTCAATTGCATTATCCAAAAGATTTCCCCAAAAAGAACACAATTCACTTTCTTTCATCGGCCACATGGGTATCGGAACTGCCTGTATTTCAAATATGATGTGCAACTGCTCTGCCTGCGCTTTCTTCTGATTCAAAATTAAATCTACAATTCTGTTGCCCGTCCAAATCTGTCCTGAAGCTTGGTTGAACTCCGCCTCAATTTCTTCTAAATAATTATGAATTCCTTCGTAATTTTTTTCTTTCTCATATGTTTTCAAGACAAAGAAATGATTTTTAATATCATGAAGCACTCGGCGATTATTTTCTCTTTCCTGTTCAATTTCCTGGTATTTTTGTATCATTAATTTATCCTGCAATATTAAAAATTCATTTTCCTCTTCTATCATCTTGTTCTTTAACAATACCATCACAAAAAGACAAATTGCAACGATTAAAATCATAAGAGAGGTAGCATTTCTTATACCATCCATTTGTTGCCTTCCCAATGCAATGTCATCCAATATTTGTTGATATTGTAAAAGTAAGCTAACACCAAAAACAATATACAGCCACAAAAAATGTCTAAATTCCAGAATAGCAGACCAAAGATTCTTCCTTTTTCTCAAAAAGAACATACAGCACACTAAAATGGCACGTGTCAAAATATAAATCATACATTTCCATATTGATAAGGAACGACAATAAATTTCGCTTACAAATTTTTCTTTCAAAAACGATACACTTATAAATTCAAAATAAAAATCTACTAATGCAATCACTAAATAATACAAAATAATGATAGCTGCTATCACATTCTTTTCTTCCTTCTGTATAAAAAATGCAACTATGCACGTATTTAATATACAAAAAAGAAACATAAGAATTGAAAAAAATCCAATTTCTCTATTTATCCCCAGTAATCCCCCCAATACAAACGTGCTTAAAAATATTGCTAGTTTCTGTTTTACAATCAGTTTTTTCTTCAAAGTAATCTCAAAAAGTAAACAATAACAAAGCCATACCTCAAACATGGATACTACAATCTGCACTCCAAGCAATATCTGTTTTTCCATTATAAGCTCCCCCTGTACAAGTTAATTTCTTCCCGTACTTTTTTCAGTCTTGCCCGACTGATTACCACCTGCTCTCCATTATCCATATATACGCAATTGCCGTGTATTGCCGCAATATGGTTGATATTGATAATATATCCCCTCTCAATCTGAAGAAATTCTCTGCTTTCCAGTTCTTCCCGTGCCTGATTTAAGGAAATACGTTCTGTGTATTCCCCATTCACTGTTATGTAGCGAACATATTTTGCTCCCTTTGCTTTCGTAATATAGACAATATCCCTGTAATATACCGTTTCTTTATTTGTCGGCGTTCCAATCATTTTGTATTGTCGTTTTTCACGCTTAACACGTTCCATCAGCCGTCGAAAGATCATAGAAAATCGTTTATCCATATCATTTTTCAAGATATACTGATACGCCTCAATTGTGTAACTCTCTGCCGCATAGCTGGCATAAGCAGTAATAAAAATAAGATAAATGGATCTTTGAAGCGCATTGATTCTTCTCCCAAGCTCTATTCCATTCATGCCAGGCATTTCCACATCTGCAATCACTATATCGATTTCCAACCCATCCTCCAATCTTTCCAACAAATCGTCTGCTTTTGTAAACGTAAATATCTCTGCCTCGTCTGATGGAAGAAGCTCCCGTTCCACATAAGTATGAATTAAATCAAGTGCATTCTTCTCATCATCTACAATTGCAATTTTAATCATCATTTTCTCCCATGCTGGTACATGAACCTTCATTTTCGCTGTACCAGCGTATAGTATTTATTTTTATTCAAATCATGAAAAACAGCCTCATCGCTTCGCACATACAGCCTGTAAGTCTGCTCCCACAACACTTCCTTTTTTTCCTGTTTTATGATTTTTCCTGAATGATACAGATATACTCCTTCCTTCTTGTTTGCCACTTTATCCTTGATATCCTTCACTACATCATCGATTTTCATACAATGAAGTCTTGGATTCCATCTTCCCAGAAGATTTCGGATGTTCGTATTGTTCAGAGGAATTTTTTTGTAATTGTATTTTATCGGAGAAAAAATTTCTTCCGCCCTGACACCCAAATAATCCAATACTGTGTCAAACTCTCTCTGTGCCATTTCATAAGGATGCCCCAGTTCCAGATAGGCATACATATGCCAAACTGCTTTTTCCAGATATTTTCTTTCTTTTGTTTCCTCATACCGTTCACACAGCCAGACAATACTTCCCGTCAAAACCTCTCTGCCCGACAGCCCAACGCTTTCTATATTGCAGACTGCCAGTTTTATAATCTGAACTTCTATTGCATGATACAATTCCATACACATTGCCCCATCTTTATCTCTTATACGCTTCCCTGTGCCAAACACATCCACCACTTTTTTCAGCAGCAAACCAGAAAAACTTCTGGTTTGCTGCTCCTTATAAAATTAAACTGTGAATCTGACAAAGCAGACTTTTCACATTTCCATCATAACGCTATTGTAAAAATTTCTCAATACACTGACCTCTATTGGTATTATTTGGCCATGAAACTGTGTGTTTTAAATCATGTCAAAAAGAAGAGCCAAACTACTTCGGCTCTCCCTTGCGATTTTTTATTTTCTAGATAATGTTGTAAAGGTACGAGTATTGGAACTTTGTCCATAACTCGAATAATAATTTTTCTTGTCCTTGATACTCGTTATATAAGACTCATAATACGTCTTGTAGCCTCTCACAATAATGGTATATTGAGTCGCAGGCTTCAATCCGTAAAAGGTAAACGAATTCTTTGTCTTTGATACACTCTTTCTCTGTTCAATCACGCCTGTCTTTTTATTTTTCAGGTACACACGGTAGCCATCTGCATCAGCTGCTTTCTTCCATTGGAAAGTCAAAGATGTTGCAGTGCGCTTTTTTAAGGTCAATCCTATCATTGGCTGTGGTGCAAGCTGTCCCTCAATCTCAAAGATCACCGTTCCCACATACTTTTTCGCGGAGTCCAGATAAAACTTGCACTGTACTTCCGTGGCTGTCGGATACAGCCTGTCTCCTTTCAGAGTCGCTCTGGCTACAGATTTCATCATTCCTTTACGATAGCCTGCAATTTTCGATAGATCATAATAATGATTTTTATTGATCTTCAGTGTCTGATAGAAAGTAGTTTTACACAGTTTCAGAGTCTGATTATCTAATTTCAAAAAAGAGGAAGCATCTTGATTTATCATCAATTCTTCCAGTTTTTTATTATTGGAAAAATCAATATCTCGAACATTTGTATATGCCAGCACCAAACCCTTTAGTTCCGGACATTTGGACAGATCCAACTGACTCAATGGTGCAGTGATCTTCTCATCCGGATATGCCTTATTCCAATCCTCATAATATTTTACTACCAGATACTGAAGATTCGGACATCCTTCCAGATGGATTTGAGAAACAGGAATGTTGTACAGACTCAAACTGGTCAGATTAAGATTTTGATTCAGTACGACTTCACAGGTTTTCCCTGCCCAGTCAATTCTGTTGCTTTGATCGTGATTATCACTCGCATTTATGGATACTCGCTCAAGCTTTTGATTGTGCGAAAAATCCAATGTGTCGCACGGTGGAATCGCATACATGGATTCCAGTCTCTTCAATTTCGGATTCTTTGATACATCCAGAGGTGGACACTCTGCCACTCCCTCATTCTCAAACGCTGTCAACAATAGTTTCTCCAGATTTGGAAAGCAGGCCAAGTCTATCTCTGGTCTTTCCATCTCCAGGTCTGTAAGATACGGGAACTCCGAAAAGATCTGATCTGCCAGACGAATATTCGAAAATCGCATTTTCTGAATGTGATTTTCCTCCGGCCAGATGACTCCCGTCAGATTCCATTCATGTTCGTATTCACTGCCGCTGCTGACATTTACAACATGAAGATTTCTGCACTTTGACAGATCCAGACTGGTCATCTGACATTCTATAATCTGCAGTGTTTCCAGTTTCTCATTGGCTGAGAGATCACACGCAGACGCTTTACTTTTCATCCTCAAGTTTGTCAGCATTGTAAAATACCCAATTCCCTCTAAATTTGTGATCTGATCATCCCACAGGTTCATGCTGGTCACACTCTGTATTTCACTCTCTGACAATATGCCATCCTGATTTTTGTCAAATTCGGCTGATACATAAGAGCGGAAGACATTGTCCGGAAAATGCGCTTCATCCACAGAAACATTCTTTCGTTCTTCTGCTTCGCTGACCATTTCCTCTTGTATGATAACGTCCTCTGTTTCCAGTGAGTTTGCCTCTTCCACGGCGATATCTTCTATTACAGCCGCCGATACCGGCGACGTGCAAACAAAGCTTGCAAATACTGCACAGCCAAGAATTACTGCTGCTTTTCTCATCTTTCAATCCCTCATTTCATCTATATTTTATTTTACAGTTATTGTAATTGGTTTCGTAAAATCACTGTAATAATTCTCCACAGTCTCTTTACTGCTTATGTATGATCGCATCTTTACATAATAAGTCTTTCCTTTTTTCAGCTTTGTTGTTGTATAAGTTTTTTGAGTATCAGAAAGAACTGCTAATCTGGTGTAACTACTGCTTCCCTTCTGTCTGTAATAAATGAGGTAACCTCTTTTCCAGCTAGAGCTTGCAGGACTCTTACTGGTCCAGGAAAGTTTTACTTTTCCGCCGGAATTTCCACTGACTTTTAGAATTGGGGTTGGCGGGCAAGTATAAATCATTCGTGTTCCTTTGTAATAAACAGAGTAATAATTTTTGCCCTGATAATTCCTGTAAGCACGTACAATGATCGTGTATTTCCCTCCCGCTTTTAAACCAGTGATTTTACAGGTGACAGTACCTTTCTTTACTTTGATTCTTTTGTCAATCTTGCCATTATTTTCATTTCTGGCATAGACAACATAGCCGGTATAAGGATCTGTACACTGGTTCCACTTACAGGTGATGCTGGTGCTTGTTGTATTGGTAATTTTCAATCCTTCGATTGCCGACGGTTGAATCTGCTTGCCACAATCAAAAGTGAAAGTACCTTTATTTTTTCCACGGCTATCCAGATAATACGTATATGTCACATAACGCTCTTCTGGATAAAGTTTGTTTCCGGAAATTTCTGCTCCCTGAACAGATACAAAGCGCTCTGGATTATACCCCGGAATACCTGCAAGGTCATAACAACCTTCTTTATTCTTTTGCAGTGTCATTTTCTGCGAAGTATACATACTGATATTCTGATCACAGTTTTCGATATCCAGAAAACCTAATTTAGATAAACTGCCTGTGGTAAGTTTTCCATATGTCAGATTCGTATTTTGTGACAGATCCATGGTATCACAGGATATATCTGCATTTATACTCAGGCTTTTCAGCGCTTTATTTTGTGTCAAATTCACCGCGGTCAAAGTAGCAGATTCGATACTAAGGCTCTCAAGATTCTGATTGTTGCTGAAATCCAGGCTATATTCCTTATCTTTTTGAAGGGAAAGTACAATTCTTTTCGCATGATGCAAGCTGTTCAGAAATTCAAAGGATTCAACAACTCCACCTTTATCGTATAATTCCATCTCTTCAATCTGATTGTTCTCTGCCAACTGAATGTTTTTCACATTTCGTGCTGACGAATAGTATGTTCCCAGATATAACTGCTTCAACTGCAGATTCTGAGACAGATCCAGATTCTGGAAGCTGCAGTCCATAATATCCAACGTCTCCAAATGTGGCATTTTGCTAAAATCCACGTTCTGTACAGAATCAGGCATCGCCAATTCCAGATAAGTAAGATTGAAAAAATACTCCACTCCCGTCATATCATCGTAATAAAGGTCACCGTCTTCATTTGTCATATCGTCAGAATCATACAAATGAATTTCTGTTACATCAGCACGTTCTTCCATAGAAAGCATGCCATCCTTATTTTTGTCAATGATTGTTCCAATATATGTTTGGAATTTTTTGCCCGGAAAATGCGCTTCATCCACAGGAATCTCTTCGCTCTCCGTGATTCCTCCAACGGATACATTCTGCATATCACCCGAACCTTCTTCAACGGCGATTGTACCTGTTTCTTCCTCAATGGGAATTTCAGCAGAAGCCACAGGAATCATATTCGCAAACATAAGACCCGATAATAATGCTGTCAGTAATTTCTTTTTCATGCTTAACTCCTCTCTTGGTCAATTACGTCTGTTTTGAACATCACAGACATAAATGTTTCATAAATAATGTATTTCTTTACATTATTTATGAAAATTGTAATATTTTTTCATATAGAAATCAATAAAATGTCCTCCAAATCTCTTTTTTGACCATGATCCGGTGTGTGTTTGAATCATTTTAAAAGGGAGTGTCACTGAATTACATTTTCAGGACATCTCCCTCTCTATTACTTTTCATATTTCTCAATCATGCATTGATGAACTTTACTTTTTTTATCATAACTAATCGCAACGATTAGTATATTCCCCGTATATTGCAGAAGCGATTCCGGATAGTTTCTATCCTTAATCTGCTGTAAGGCCGTTTCCGCTTTTTTGTTCCATTTTAATTCCACTACCAAAGCCGGATAATCTGCTGCATATTCTATCCTTGGAACAAATACAAAATCCGCAAAGCCTCTTCCAGAAGGCAGTTCCCGAATCGGCTTAAAATAATACTGCATCGTACTTAAATACGCAATCGTAAGAACACTGCTTAGCGAATTCTCATCATGGTACTGAATCGATGAAGCATACTCCGTATGTATTTTCTCAATCCCTTCTGCTACAGCATCTGCATCCAACTCAAGTGTTGCTTCTAACAATGCTTCCGACTGATTTTCAAATTCGATCAATTCATTCCATTTATTTTCTTCCACCGCATCCGCAAACTCTCTGCGAATTTCCTCATTCGGAATATACGCTGTCTGTTTCTTCTGATTGTATGCCAGATAGCCCAGATGAATCAAAAGTGTCAATATATCATCTCTGTTTCTAAAAGACACCATATCATTCTGGAAAGAAGTCGTTTTGACTCGGACTTCATCACCGGACAGCATCGTCAAAATTGCCGTTTTCAGACCATCAAAATCTTTATTGATCAGCGGGAGTATCGCTTCATACGTCCCCGTCTGGGACCAGTAACTCTGATAATTCCCCCTAAGCATGACACTCACAACCGCTCTTGGATTGTACATATGCTGATTTTGCAACACATATCCGTCATACCAGCGTTTCACTTCCTGAAAATCTCTGCCATATCTCTCGCTTAGTTCTTTTACTTCTTTCTCTGTAAAACCAATATAAGATGCCAGATTGCCTGCATCCAACATAGTATATTCATCAAAATTATTGAGTGCTGATTGTGTTTTTACCTTTTTAATCGGCAAGATTCCTGTCAAATAAGCAAGATGAATAAATTTGGAAGGTTCACTTCCTTTCAACATTCCTCTGAGGAAGTTGATATAGTCTTCCTGCACAGCCTGATTTGCGGCTTCGTCTCTGATCAGCACATCCCACTCGTCAATGATAACAATAAAACGTTTCCCTGTTTCTGTATAAATTTGAGACAATGCTCCATAAGCAGTCTGTACAGAATCCGGCACTATGCCAGGATATGCCTCTTTCAGCTCATCAATGATATGAGAATTCATGTAATCTACGGTTTTCTCAGGGCTTTTCGCATCCATCATACACCATTGAACGTCAAGATGAAATACATCATATTGATTTAAATACTTTTCAAAGTTTTTATTCCCTCCAATATTCAGAGGAGCAAATATTTCCCTTGAATCACAGCCTCTGCTATAGTATGCGGTAAGCATATCTGCCGTGACTGACTTTCCGAAGCGACGCGGTCGGCTGTTACAGATAAACTTTGAGGTTGTATCGATCACGCTGTTGGTATACTCCAGAAGCCCGGTTTTATCCACATATATTTTTGAATTTAATACATCTTGAAATGCACGGTTATCCGGGTTTAAAAATCTCCCCATATGCACACTCCCTCTCTGCAACTATGCTTCACGGAAAAGAATCAATGAAAACCACAACACGGTATTTCCGCCCAGACTGTATGTCATCTGGTATCGTTCCACCAGATCCGATACGACCACACCATGGCTCTCCAGGCAGGGATGCATCCGGTCCGGAAAACGGCACGGTTCGTCCGGATAGGCACATGTTTCACAGATGTCACACGACTCCGTGGATAAAATGTAGCAGTCATATCCCTGCTCCTGTATATACGCTCCAATCTGCCCAGTCAGTGATTCGTGAGCATCTCTTGTGGCAAGAAGCTCCTGCATATTGAGGACATCGCTGACCTCTGCCACACTTGAAAAGAAGAAACCATACGGATAAGCAAGACATCTGCTCTCACATTCCTCCAGCGTTCCCACGCCGGGAGGACAAGCCCAGGTCGTTCCAAAACGCTCACACTCCTGCTGGCAGATCACACGCACTCTTGGCTCAAAAAACAATTCTTTACTTTTGATCAGCTGATATTCAAACACCGGAAACTGAGTCAGATATTCTTCCAGTCCTTTGATTTCTTCTATCTTCATACTCTTTTTCTCTCCCTTGTAAAACGAATCTATTTGTGATACGGTTCATGATTGATGATGCGATAGCTTCTGTAGATTTGTTCTAATAAAATCATCTGCATCAATTGATGTGGAAATGTCATCAGCGAAAAGCAGAGTTTCTCGTCTGCTCTTCGAAGAACCTCATCACTCAGCCCAAGTGACCCCCCGATCACAAAATCAATCGTGCTGTTTCCCTGCACGGTCAGCTTCTCCAGATGAGAAGCCAATGTCGGAGAATCCATCATTTTACCGTCAAGTGCCAGTGCAATCACATAATCGCTGTCTTTGATCTGTTTGAGAAGACGCTCGCCTTCTGTCTTGCGAATCGCTTCCTCCTGTGCCTGGCTGGCACCATCCGGTGTCTTTTCATCGCTGACCTGAGAAAAAGATAATTTACAGTATCTCCCAAGACGCTTGGAATACTCCGCAATTCCATCTCTCAAATATTTTTCTTTGATTTTTCCAACCGATAGAATTCTGATATTCATACGTTTTCTCCCTGTATTGCATTTAAGAAATGGTATATCTTCGGTAAATGACATCGCTTGGAATTCCAAGACGATTGTAGGCAATCACCTTTAATTCCGTAACTCCCTTTCCGATGGAAATTGGCTCTTCATATTTTTTACTGTTTTTATCCGGTTCACTTCCATCCAGCGTATAGTAAAACGCAACGCCGCTTCCATATACTTTGATATCCAGATTTGTGCGATAACGTCCCGTTCCATAATTAATTTTTGGATCTGGCGTAATATACACAGAAAAAGCCTCCTTCACTTTTGACGATTTACAATCATCCAGAAGATCTTTGATTTTCTCCGGACATCCCTCTCTCTCATACAGAGAAATCAACTCCCCATACAAAATCTCACTTTCCGGAAAATCAGGCAGACAGCTTTCTATTACTTTAATAGCCCCTGATATATCTTTTCGAGCTACAAGAACCTCCGATAATAAACGATATGCTTCTTCATGCATGGATTCCAGCGAAATGGCTCTGTCAATATGTTCCAAAGCTTTATCATAGCTTCCCATATCGTAATATTTCTCTGCCGCATGGTACTGATAACCATAGGAATTATAATTATTGAAAACATGATATCCCGCCACACCTGCAGCAATCAGAATCGCAAGAAGAAAACTCGCCGTCAAAATGATTTTTTTTCTTCTTTTTTTCTTTAGATAATGCTGTTTGATGTGATGTTTCATCTTTTCGATGCGTTTATCCTTTTTGTATGCATTCTGATTCTGAATGGTTTCCATCGTATGATATTCCGGCACCCAGGGAATTTCCTCCAGACACTTTGGGCAGAAAAACGTCCCCGGTTCAATGTCTTTGCCACAATTTGGACATTTCATATGCTATACTCTCACAATCTATTGAATATTACAAAGATTCCTCGATATATTTTTCAAATTCTTCCATAGACATCAGAATTTTTCTCGGTTTTGTACCTTCTTCCGGTCCAACGACGCCTGCTGAAAATAGCTGATCCATGATTCTCGCAGCACGATTGAATCCAATCTTAAATGTACGCTGAAGCAATCCAATGGACGCTTTGTCTTTCTCAATAATGAATTTTGCAGCATCAATAAAATACATATCCCGATCATCCGCAGAAGCAGAAGCTGCTCCATTTGTAAATCCTGCCGTATTGATCTTCTGCTCGATTTCCTGATTATAAGAGCCCTCAGGATTTTTATTTGCAAGAAAGCTTACCACTGCACTGACTTCCTGATCCGATACAAAAGCGCCCTGCAGACGTGCAGGTTTCTGATAGCCCTGCGGATAAAAAAGCATATCTCCCTTTCCAAGAAGTTTCTCCGCTCCATTCATATCCAGAATTGTTCTGGAATCAACGCCGGAAGAGACTGCAAACGCAATTCTTGATGGCATATTCGCTTTGATCAGGCCCGTAATGACGTTGACAGACGGACGCTGTGTCGCAATCACCAGATGAATTCCGGCTGCTCTTGCCAGCTGTGCCAGACGGCAGATGGCATCCTCAACCTCTCCCGGCGCAACCATCATCAAATCAGCAAGCTCATCCACGATAATGACAATCTGCGGCATTTTTTCAGGAACTTTTTCTCCTTCACCAAATGTCATCTCATCCAATTTGCGGTTGTAATCCTCCAGATTTCTTACGTTATATTCTGCAAATGTATTGTAACGATCTGTCATTTCCGCCACTGCCCAGTTCAAAGCTCCCGCTGCCTTCTTCGGATCTGTGACAACAGGAATCAGCAAATGCGGAATTCCATTATATACACTCAATTCCACAACCTTTGGATCGATCATGATCAGCTTGACTTCATCCGGCGTTGCTTTGTATAAAATGCTCATAATCAGTGTATTGATGCAGACGGATTTGCCGGATCCTGTCGCACCTGCAATCAGCAGATGAGGCATCTTGGCAATATCTGCCACAACAGGTTTTCCTGCGATATCTTTACCAGCCGCAAAAGCAAGTTTTGATTTTGCGTTTTGAAATTCTCCGGACTGAAGCAGATCACGCAGCATCACTGCACTGTTTTCTTTGTTCGGTACTTCAATCCCAACGGCTGCCTTTCCTGGAATCGGCGCCTCGATACGGATATCTGAGGTTGCCAGATTCAACTTGATATCATCTGTAAGGTTCACGATTTTGCTTACTTTCACGCCCTGCTCCGGCTGAAGCTCGTAACGCGTGACTGTCGGTCCGCAGCTGACATTTGTAACCGTCACTTCTACCCCAAAATTATGGAGTGTTGTCTGCAGCTTTTTCGCAGTCTCTCTCAGATATTCATCCGAATCTCCGGAAGCTCCTTTCTTTCCCGCTTTCAGCATGGACAAAGCCGGAAACTGGTATTTTTGTTTTGGAGCAGCTGCCGTTGTAATTTCTTTTTTGATATTTTCTACACCTGACTCAATTTCTTCTTTCGAAGAACGTGAATTTTGGGATGATTTGGGAGGCATTTCTTCTCCAATGTCATCCAGATCAAGAACCTCCTCCTCACTTCGATGAATTTCAAAATCCATCTCCTTTGGCTCTTTGTATTCTGCATTTTCAGGCTTTAATTCTACGAAATCTTCTGTTTTTCTGGAAGTATTGAAATCTTTGTCTTGTTTCTCAGTTTCTACAAATTCTTTTGCAGGTACAGATAACTTTGTACCTTCCAAAAATTGCCCATCCTCACCGTTTTTAGCTGTATGATGGGAAACTCTGGTCGGTTTCTGACCTGCCTGCTGTTCTTTTTCCAGATAACGCTCTTCTGCGCGTATCTTTCGCTCCATAGCACGCTGACGTGCCCGTGCTTCGCGTTCCGGTCGTGTCTCCTCACGTTTCTGACTGAAGCTTTGAACTTCTCTGCCAATTTTTCGAAAAATTTTATGAAAAAAGCCAAGAAACGAACGCTGTGTGAGGAAAATCAAGGAGATGATCATTCCCAATATGACCAGAATATACGCTCCTGCAACACCAAAGGCCATGGCAAACAATTTGCAGAGCAGACCACCCACCACGCCTCCGCCGGAATGATATTTGGCCGATGCAGCATAAAATTCAAAAACAGCAGCAGTATCCATATACCCTTCTGTCAAAAGCTGTACCAGAGCACAAAGAAAAATATAAAAAAACAGTCCTGAAATTATTTTTTTATATGCTAATGGATTTCTCTTGTTTGACATAAAAAATGCAAATCCGATAAATAAAATCAACGGAAAGACATATGCCAGCAGACCAAAAATTCCAAAGAAAAAGCTGCTGATCGCATCACCCACAAAACCGCCGACTCCAAAATTACTTACCATCAAAATAATCGCAAGTGCAAGCATGATCAGCATCAGCACTTCATTGGTAAAAGACTCTATTTCTTTATTTTGTTTTTTTGAAGTATTTCTTTTTGTGTTTGCCTTTCCGGCAGACTTAGACGATGCTGTCCTTTTTCCGCCTTTTTTCGTTGTAGCCATAAAATTTCCTCCCACAAAGATGATAAAGCAATCTATGCCTTTCTATATTATGTATGAATTATGCAAATATAAAGCTTCCAATAATCGATACAGCTCCAATTACCAGACTATATACTGCAAAATGCAAAATTTTTTTCTTTTCTGTCACGGAAACCATATAACGGATGACAAGAATCCCGGTAAAAGCAGCTGCAAAGCTGCCTGCCAGATAAGTTCCCGTCAACGCAAGCGTCATATGAAGTTCTCCCACATGCGTAAGTTCCGCCAGAAAAGCACCTGCAATCACAGGCACAGAAGCCAGAACTCCGTATTTGACTGCATACTTCCGATTAAATCCCATTAAGATACCTACAGCAATCGTCACACCGAGACTGGAAACACCAGGAAAAACCGCCAGCCCCTGACAAATCCCGATCCACATAGCCAGATCAAACGTTGTATCCCTTGGAATCTTTTTTCCTGACTTGCTGTAACTTAATACAAACAGCAAAATGCCGGTAAATAAAAAACCGACTCCACAAGCTATTGTATGATTTCCAGCCGCCAGCACAATATATCTCGAAACAAAGCCCAACATAGCAGTCGGTATCATCGTGATCATAAGCAGCGCTGCAAACTTGCAGTAATTATTATGAATCACCCTCACGTAGGCTTCATTGCTTCCTTCTTTTTTATTTTTTATTAATATTTTCAGATTACAAAATCCATGGTAGATCATACGCAGGATTTCCATACCAAGGCGCCGAAGATCTTTTTGAAAGCCCCAGAAAATGGCAGCCAGAGTTCCCACATGAAGCATCAAATGAAAAAAAAGACTGCTTTCCGACTCAATCCTCATCACATTTTCCAAAATGATCAAATGCCCGGAACTGCTCACCGGCAAAAATTCTGTCAATCCCTGAACAATTCCCAGCAAAATCGACTGTAATACGTTCATAACCAATTTCCTCTATCAAATATAAACAACAAATTAAAAAAACACCTGAATTATTATAGCACACAATTTATTTCAGCGCAAATAAAGACGGGGGTTTTACATGATGTAAAACCTCCGCCATTTCTTATCTCATTCAAACAAATGACCTGATGTTATTTGCTGCTCAAGAACTCATGAATTCCGGCTGCAGCAGATTTTCCTGCTCCCATAGCCAGGATAACAGTTGCAGCTCCAGTAACCGCATCACCGCCGGCAAATACGCCGTCTTTTGTTGTTTTTCCTGTTTCTTCATCAGCAATGATACATTTTCTCTTGTTTGTATCCAAACCGATGGTTGTAGAAGAAATCAGCGGGTTCGGTGATGTACCAAGAGACATGATAACGGTATCAAGCTCGATCTCATACTCAGAATCTGGAATCTCAACAGGACGTCTTCTTCCGGAAGCATCCGGCTCACCCAGTTCCATCTTAACGACTCTCATTCCTTTTACGTGGTCATTCTCGTCTACAAGAATTTCCTTCGGATTTGTCAACAGATCGAAGATAATTCCCTCTTCTTTTGCATGATGTACTTCTTCCACACGCGCCGGAAGTTCAGCTTCACTACGACGATATACAATATGTACCTCTGCGCCAAGACGGAGAGCAGTTCTTGCAGCATCCATAGCAACGTTACCGCCGCCTACAACAGCAACTTTCTTGCCCTTTGCGATTGGTGTATCATAATCCTCGCGGAACGCCTTCATCAGGTTATTTCTTGTCAGGTACTCATTTGCAGAGAATACGCCGTTTGCATTTTCTCCAGGAATTCCCATGAACATTGGAAGACCTGCACCAGAACCGATGAATACAGCTTCAAATCCTTCTTTATCCATCAGCTCATCAATCGTAACCGATTTTCCGATGATAACGTTTGTCTCAATCTTAACGCCGAGCGATTTTACGTTCTCGACTTCTTTTTCTACAACTGCGCTCTTTGGAAGACGGAATTCCGGAATACCATATACCAGTACGCCGCCTGCTTTGTGCAGAGCTTCAAAGATTGTTACATCATATCCTAATTTTGCAAGATCACCCGCACAGGTAAGACCTGCAGGGCCAGAACCGATTACAGCAACTTTTTTGCCGTTTCTCTCTGTCGGAGCTTCTGGTTTGATTCCATTCTCACGTGCCCAGTCAGCTACAAAACGCTCCAGTTTACCAATGGAGATCGGCTCTCCTTTGACACCACGGATACATTTTCCTTCACACTGGCTTTCCTGAGGGCAAACACGTCCACAGATTGCAGGCAGTGCGCTGGACTGAGAAATTACTTTGTATGCTTCCTCAAAGTTTCCTTCCTTTACCTCATGAATAAAGTCAGGAATCTGAATGTTTACAGGACATCCCTGTACACATTTTGCTTTTTTACAGTTAATGCAGCGAGCTGCCTCTTCCATTGCTTCTTCTTTGTTATATCCAAGGCACACTTCGTCAAAATTTGTTGCTCTTACTTTTGGATCCTGTTCTCTAACAGGTACTTTCTTTAATACATCTGCCATTATTTGTCACCTCCGCAATTTCCGCATCCGCCGTGATGGGTATCACCCTCACGAAGTTTCAGAAGGGCTCTTCCTTCATCTGTCTTATACATAGCCTGTCTCTTCATTGCTGCGTCAAAATTAATGAGATGACCATCAAACTCCGGTCCGTCTACACAGGCAAACTTAATTTCATCTCCTACATTCAAACGGCAGGCACCGCACATACCGGTACCATCTACCATGATCGGATTCATACTTACAATTGTAGGAATGTTTAATTTCTTTGTTGTCAGACATGCGAATTTCATCATGATCATTGGTCCGATGGCAACGCATACATCATACTGTTTGCCTTCTTCGTTTACGAGATCTTCGATTACTTTTGTAACCATACCGCT
The DNA here is from genome assembly GCA_030536755.1 of Eubacteriales bacterium. GTDB lineage: Bacteria > Bacillota > Clostridia > Lachnospirales > Lachnospiraceae > JALFVM01. The sequence goes on from JAUNPJ010000056.1 coordinate 17,787, forward strand.
GCGTCCATAGGATCCATCATCGGTTGTAACGTAAAGATTACCAGCAACAGCTTCCATCTCTTTTTCAAGAATTACAAGATCTTTGGTTTTTGCACCAACGATAACATCTGCATCAATTCCATGCTCATGAAGCCATTTTACCTGAGGATATACAGGAGCTGTTCCAACACCACCGGCAACAAACAAAATCTTCTTGCCTTTGGTCTCCTCCAGATTTGCTTCCTCACAAAGCTCAGAAGGTCTTCCCAGAGGTCCTACAAAATCCATAAATGCATCACCTGTTTTCAGCTTGGAGAATTTCTCGGTAGAAGCTCCAACCGGCTGGAAAACAATGGTAATCGTGCCTTCTTCTCTGTCATAGTCGCAGATTGTAAGCGGAATACGCTCTCCCTCTTCATTCATTTTAACAATGACAAACTGTCCCGGCAGACAGCGGCTTGCTACTCTGGGCGCTTCTACTACCATAAGGTAAATGTTCGCAGAAAGCTGCTCCGCTTTTTTGATACTGTACATATTTTTCCTCCTCCTTGCTCTCGTAGTTTAACCACAAGAATCCATAGTAAAATCTATTACTAGTATATGACATTGTGTACAAAATATCAATGTTTAATTTTACATTATGGAAAAATTTTTACTTCATTTCTCCATTTTCAATCATATCATTGAGTTTTTTCAATGCCTGGCTGATACCTCCAACCTCATTAATCAGGCCTTCCCGCACAGCCTCTTTGCCGTCCAGCATCGTTCCGACATCCTTGACAAGCTGCGTGGTATCAAGCATCAGTTCCTCCATCCGCTCCTGTGTCATAAAGGAGTGCTCTGACACGAATGCCGTAATCCGATCCTGCGTTTTTTCCAAATTACGGTAAGACTGCGCCACGCCAATAAACATGCCATTAGACCGAACCGGATGAATGACCATCGTGGCACTTGGAACGATAAACGTGTAATCCGCTGAGACAGCCAGCGGAACACCGATGGAGTGTCCTCCTCCCAAAACGAGTGATACGGTAGGCTTGCTCAAAGATGCGATCATTTCCGCTATGGCAAGACCTGCTTCCACATCTCCTCCTACCGTATTCAGCAAAACAAGCAGCCCGTCAATCGTATCATCATCCTCAATCATGGCAAGTTTTGGAAGCACATGCTCATATTTCGTTGTTTTGCTTTGGCTCGAGGCTGCCTCATGCCCTTCAATTTCCCCAATGATCGTCAGCAGATGAATGTGATGTTTGTTTTTGTTTTCCTCCAAAACCACCTGTCCGGTCTCCTGGATCTGTTCATTTTCCATTTCTTCCTTTTTCAGGCGCTGTTCTTTCTGTCCCTGGTGTTCCTGATTTGTCTCGTTTTTCATAAAAAATACCTCCAGAATGATTTATTTCTGGAGGTATTATGTGTCATTTCCCGTATTTTATGCGCAGTGACCGCTTTCGTTTCCATCTATATAGAAATTACTCATCCCAATTGTGGTACACGTATTGCACATCATCGTCCTCATCGAGAAGATCCAATGTCTTCTGCAGATTTTTGATATCTTTTTCGTCTGTCAGTTCTACATACGTCTGCGGAATCATGGTCACTTCTGCCTCTGCCATCGGAATGTTCTCTTTCTCAAGAGCCTCGCGCACAGCGCTGAAATCATCCGGATCTGTAATAATCTCAAAGCAGTCTTCTTCTTCGCTGAAATCTTCTGCTCCCGCATCAAGAGCCATCATCATCAGGTCATCTGCATCCATCTCGCACTCTTCTTTGTCGATGATGATCTGACCTTTTTTATCAAACATAAAGGATACACATCCCTGTGTTCCGATACTTCCGCTTCCCTTTGTGAAAGCATTACGCACATTTCCGGCTGTTCTGTTTTTATTGTCGGTAAGCGCATCTACGATGATCGCGATTCCGCTCGGACCATAGCCTTCATATGTGACATACTCATAGTTGTCTGCGGAGGAATCTCCAGCAGCTTTCTTAATACCGCGTTCAATCGTATCGTTTGGCATATTGTTGGCTTTTGCCTTTGCAATTACATCGCGCAGCTTGCTGTTATTCTCAGGGTCTGCTCCGCCTTCTTTTACTGCAACAGCGATCTCACGTCCGATAATCGTAAAAATCTTACCCTTCTTGGCATCATTTTTCTCTTTCTTATGCTTTATATTGGCAAATTTTGAATGTCCTGACATTGTTTTTCTCCTTCTTCACTTTCCTGTATTTTTTCAGCACGAACCTGCTGAATTGTATTGTTTTTTATTGAAAGAATCTGGAAACGGTATCCCCTGGCTTCTACTTCCCGGTCTTCTTTTTTGGGAATGTGACCAAGACGGTCTGTCAAAAAGCCATTCAGTGTCTCAAATTCTTCCTCCTCAAAATCCAGTCCCAGTTCTTCACCCACATCTTCGAGCGGCGTCATACCATCAATCAAAAGACTGTTGTCATACTGTGCCCGGATATTGACTTCTTCCTCATCATATTCATCCTGAATCTCACCTACGATTTCTTCCAGAATATCTTCCATTGCCACAAGTCCCGCAGTCTGTCCGTATTCATCCACAACAATGACCATATGTATTTTCTTTGCCTGCATTGCCTCGAAAATATCACTGATATTTCTTGTCTCAGGAATATAAGATACCTGTCGGACCAGTCCACGGATATCACGAATCGCTTTCTGCCTTGCAAGTGCATCCTCAGTCAGAACCTTCAGCACATCTTTCAGATGAATAATACCGATAATGTTATCAATGTTCTCTTCATACACCGGATATCTGGAATTGCTCTCCCCAACCATAATATCTATGGCATTCTCCAGAATCGTATCCGCATCCAGAGCAATGATATTTTTTCGGTGCGTCATGATATCCTTTGCTTCCTTATCTCCAAAGTCGATGATATTTTGAATCATTTCCGCCTCATTCTCTTCAATGACGCCCTGCTCATGGGCTTCATCCACAACGGAAATCAAGTCTTCTTCCGTCACATCTTCCCCAATCTTATGAGGATCGATGCCAAACAATCTGACAACAAGATTGGATAACTTCGCAGTCAGCCAGATGAAAGGGCTGAGTACACCAAGCAGAAGACGCACAGGCTTTACAAAAAGATAGGCACTGCTTTCTGCATGATATCTGCATATTTTACGGAAAACCAGCACGCCAAGCGCCGCCAGAAGAATTACAGAAACACAGACAACGAGAATCGCAGCTGCCATATCTTTCATATAAGGCAGAAGCATCTTTGCAAAGCTTTCCACTCCAATCATCCCAAATACAATGCTCGTTACGATCACGACAAGCGGAATCGTATTCACAAGCACAGATGGATTTTCAAAAATATGCACGATATACTGTGCTTTTTTGTCACCTTCCAAAGCTTTTTTCTCCATCTCCGATTCACTTAAATTGTGTATCGCTGATGAGAATCCATAAAAAATACCGTTTAATAAAATACAAATTACTAATACGATGAGTCCCCGAAGAGGACTGCTGCCATCGTCCATAAATACTTTAATACCACCTTTTTCTCTTATATTTGCATTTTTATCCGAGAATCCGAAAAAATGCATTGCCTTAGAAATCATATCATTTTCCGCACATTTCGTCAAGAACTCCCTTTATGTATGCAGTTCCAGACTGATTTCCAATGCATGATTCACTTTGCGGAGCATTTCCTGATCCAGGTGGCAGACCTTATCTTTCAGCCTTCGTTTATCAATCGTACGAAGCTGTTCCAATAAAATAACAGAATCCTTCACAATATCATATTTTGAAGAATCAATCTCAATATGGGTAGGCAGTTTTGCTTTATTCATTTTCGAGGTAATCGCAGCACAGATGACTGTGGGACTGTGTTTGTTTCCAATATCATTTTGAATAATCAAAACCGGCCGGATTCCTCCCTGCTCACTTCCCACAACCGGTCTCAAATCTGCATAAAAAATATCCCCTCTTTTAATTACCACAACATCACACTCCGCTTCCTATGTTTTCCCATAGTATTTCCAAAGATTTCTGGAGTATTCAGCCGCTTTATCACTATTTTCAAGAGTTTAAAACCAGTTTTTACACTCTGTTACCTTCCCATGCTGTATATAAATTCTGGGAACACGTTTGCTGATATCACAGACAAATTCATAACTGAATCGGCCGGAAAGGTCGCCAAGTTCCTCTGCAGACAGGCAGACGCCGTGATCACATCCCATCAGTGTGACCTCATCGAGTTCCTTTGCCTCCGGTATCTGCGTCACATCCACCATCATCTGGTCCATACAGACTCTTCCAAGAATCGGAGCCTTCTTTCCATGAATCAAAACATACCCCTTATTTGACAGACTTCTTGGATAGCCATCTGCATATCCAACCGGGATCGTTGCCACCATGGTCGGCTTCTTCGTCACATAGGTTGCACCATAGCTGATACCCGTATCCGGTCCAACCTCTTTCATATATGTAATATGGCTCTTAATTTCCATAGCCGGCTGCAGTTTGATGATGTCCCTTTCCACCTCATTCGAAGGATAAATTCCATAAATCGTGATCCCTGCTCTTACCACATCCATGTTTGCCTCCGGCATCCGGATAATTCCGGCACTGTTAGAGCAATGCCTAATCGGAATTGAAATGCCGCGCTGCTTCAAAGCATCTGCGAATCGATTGTAACGCTCCAACTGTACATAAGCGGGCGTCTTATCTGTCTCATCTGCTCTTGCAAAATGTGTAAACATTCCCTCTATTTCCAGATTTGGAAGTTTTGAAATGCGAACAACCGTATCCAGACTTTCTTCGTTGTCCAAAAATCCAATTCTTGACATACCCGTATCCAACGCAAGATGAATGGATACCGTTTTTCCAAGTCTCGCTGCAATTTCCGATAATTTTCTCGCACATTTTTCCTGAAACACTGTCGGACTTAATTCATGTTTTACAATCTCTTCGTAATGTTCCTCAAAAGAGTATCCAAGAATGAGAATCGGCTTTTTGATCCCTGCATTCCGAAGTTCCAAAGCCTCTTCCACGGTCGCGGTTGCAAATCCCCACACATACTCATACGACTCTGTCATATGTGCGATCGGCACTGCTCCATGTCCATACCCATCTGCTTTTATCACAGCAATGATCTTTGTTCCTTCTTTTATGTTGCTGCGCATCGCCTCAAAATTCTGTGCAATTGCATCTAATGATACCGATACTTTAATTCGACTGTATTTTTGCATCTTTCTGTTCACTCCTCAATCTTCTTTAGTACCGCGGCCAGCCCCTGCAGAATATCTGCCGCTGTCATACATCTTTTTCCCACGGTACGGCATGCCTCATCTCCGGCTAATCCATGTAAGTATACACCCAGTGGTGCCACCATGGCAAATGCTTTGTATTGTCCCAGAAGTCCTCCCAAAATTCCGCTCAATACATCTCCGCTTCCAGCCGTTGCCATTCCGTCATTTCCCGATAAATTGAGGTAAACAGTCTCATCTGTCAAAGCTGTCACTGTTCTCGCATCTTTCGCCACACAGGCAGCCCCAAGCGTTCTTGCTGTCCTTCTGGCATAAGAAATCGGATCATTTTTCAGCTTGCTGATGGAAATGCCGGTCAGTCTCGAAAACTCACCCATATGAGGGGTTAAAATACAATGATTTCCCAAAAAACTTTTCAGCTGCGGTTCCGCAGAAATAATATTCAGAGCATCTGCATCGACCACCATTGGCTTACGGCAGCTTGCCAGATAGAAAGCAGTCATTTCCCGCGCTCTCTGCTCTTGTCCGATTCCCGGTCCCAAAACTACAACATCTGCCCAGTCAATATTTTTCTGCCACATTTTTTTTCGTTCTTCCCAGTTTTCTTTCGAATCTGTATACAGCAAAGCTTCCGGCAGCAGCTGCTGCAGTATCATTCTGTTTTCTTCCACCGTATGTATTTTCACCATACCGGCACCTGTAAGCAGGGCAGCGCGCGCAGACAGATATGCAGCGCCTGCCATGTTGCAGGAACCGGCAGCAATCAGGATCTTCCCAAAAGTTCCCTTATTTCCATCCTTTTTTCTTTCCGGAAAAAGTTCAAAATCACGGATTTCCGGGCAATACAGATATTCTTCCTCATCCTCCGGTTCCATATAAATCCCAATATCTTTCACATGAATGTTTCCACAAAAAGAAGTTCCCGGATAAAGATAATGTCCAGCCTTTGCAAATGCAAAGGTAACTGTCTCATCAGCCCTGATTGCAGTTCCCATGACTGCCCCCGTATCTCCATTGATTCCTGACGGAATATCCACTGACCATACATACGCGCCAGACTGATTGATCTGTTCGATGATTTCTTTATATTCTCCCTGTATATTTCTGGAAAGTCCAATTCCGAAAACAGCATCTACTATAGTAGTATATTCATTCCAGCAGGGGTTATTCGTTTCAGGTATTCGATAACTGTCACAAATGTCTTTCTGCACCCTGGTTTCCTCACTCATATGCTGTGGATTTCCCAGAAACAGTACGGACACACGGTATCCCCACAAAGAAAGAATACGGGCAATCGCTGCACCGTCACCGCCATTGTTTCCCGTTCCGCATACGACCAGAGTATTCTGCAGCCTGTCCGGTTCTCTCACCATTTCTTCCGCTACCGCTAAAGCCGCTCTCTCCATCAGGACAAGAGACGGAACTTTTTTCATCTCAATGGTGTGTCGATCCAGATTTTTCATCTGACTGCAATTGACTATTTTCTTCATAAAGACCTCCTTTTTTATAGAAAAAGCTGCCGCAAAGAACCTATTGGGCTTTACGGCAGCTTATCTTACTCGTGATTTTGACTGTGTTCCTCTTTGTATTTGCTCAGATTATACGATAACGTCATCAGACTCTCGGACAAATGAACATTTTCCACAATAACATCCTCCGGCACATTCAAATCCAAATGGGCAAAATTCCAGATAGCCTTTACTCCATTGTTTACGAGAAGTTCTGCCATCTCTGCCGCTTTGTTTTTGGGAAGTGTTAAAGTTGCAATCTCTACATTATTTTCTTTCAGGAAAAATGGCAGATCGCTGATCATTTTAATCTCAATTCCTCTGACACCAATTCCCTCCAAAACAGGATTGATATCAAAAATACCAACAAGCCGAAAGCCCATCTTGTCAAATTCCACATAATTGGCCAGTGCCTGACCCAAATTACCGGCTCCTACGATAATCATAGGATGCTCTTCTTCCAGTCCAAGAATCTTGCTGATCTCCGTATGTAGGTATCGAACATTATATCCATAACCCTGCTGACCAAATCCGCCAAAATTATTCAAATCCTGACGAATCTGTGAAGCTGTTACTCTCATTTTTTTGCTGAGGTCGCTGGATGAAATTCTCTCTACCCCATTATTCATCAGATCCCCTAAATATCTGTAGTACCTCGGCAGGCGTTTGATCACCGCTTTGGAAATTCCTTTATCATCCATGAGCATAACCCTCCTTGTCTAATCAATTTTTATTATATCTAACTGTTATTTTATTGTCAAACTAAATTTCACAAATATTTCTATAAATTGCCGGATTCTTCGTTGAATTTCCACATTTTTTTTGTTAAAATAGGTTAGAAATTTTTTCAAGGAGGTTCTCATGATCTTATCATGTCAAAATATTTATAAATCATTCGGAGAAGTATCCATTTTAAAGGATGCTTCTTTCCATGTAGAGGATCACGAAAAAGCAGCGCTCATCGGAAATAACGGCGCCGGCAAAACCACACTGCTGCGCATCATCCTCGGACAGACTTCTATGGACTCCGGGCAGGTAGTGATTGCCAAAGACAAGACTCTGGGCTATCTTGCACAGTATCAGGATGTATCCAGCGAGCAGACGATCTACGACGAATTATTATCAGAAAAGCAGTATCTCCTGGATATGGAGCGCAAAATGCGTGAAATCGAAAAATCCATGCAGAATGTATCGGGAGAAGAGCTTTCTTCCCTGATGAATGCCTACACTAATCTGACTCATCGCTTTGAACAGGAGAACGGTTACGCCCTGCGCAGCGAATTAACCGGTGTACTGAAAGGACTTGGTTTTCAAGAGGAAGATTTTTCCAAAAAAGTTTCTGAGCTTTCCGGAGGTCAGAAAACGCGGGTTGCCCTGGGCAAACTGCTTTTGTCCAAACCGGATATGCTGCTTCTGGATGAGCCGACTAACCACTTGGATATGAATTCTATTTCCTGGCTGGAGACTTATCTGATGAATTATCCCGGAGCAGTTTTGATTGTCTCCCATGACCGTTATTTTCTGGACAGAGTGGTATCGAAAGTCATCGAAATTGAAAACGGACAAATCATGTCCTTCAGTGGAAATTACAGTGCCTTTGGTGTAAAAAAAGCGCAGATTCGGGATGCTCAGTACAAGGCTTATCTCAATCAGCAAAGAGAATTAAAACACCAGGAAGCGGTCATCGCCAAACTGAAATCCTTCAACCGCGAAAAGTCCATTAAGCGTGCTGAAAGCCGCGAAAAAATGCTGAATCGGATGGAACGTCTGGAAAAGCCCATGGAAGTACAGGATCAGATGCGCATTCAGTTGGAGCCAAGAGTCATCAGCGGAAACGATGTGCTGACAGTCGAAGATCTGAGCAAATCCTTTCCAGGACTTCCTCTTTTCGATCATATTTCTTTCCAGATCAAACGCGGAGAGCGGGTTGCTCTGATCGGAAGCAACGGAACCGGCAAGACCACGATGCTGAAGATTATCAATGGTCTGTTGGACGCAGACAATGGGGCTATCGAACTCGGTTCCAAAGTACAGATTGGTTATTACGACCAGGAGCACCATGTACTTCATATGGAAAAGACTATATTTCAGGAAATCTCAGACACATATCCAACACTTACCGAGACACAGATCCGTAATATGCTGGCAGCCTTTCTCTTTACCGGCGATGATGTGTTTAAGCTGATTTCCTCGTTGAGCGGTGGGGAACGCGGACGCGTCTCACTGGCCAAACTGATGCTCTCTGAGGCGAACTTTCTCATTCTCGATGAGCCGACCAACCATCTGGACATCGCCTCCAAAGAAATTCTGGAGGATGCCTTAAACAGTTACACTGGAACCGTATTTTATGTGTCCCATGACCGTTATTTCATCAATCAGACCGCAACTCGGATTCTGGATCTGACGAATCATGCCATCATCAATTATATCGGTGATTATGATTATTATCTTGAAAAAAAGGACGAATTGACGGAAAAATATGCGCCTGCACAGCCGGAAGAACACACGCCCGCCGTGTCCGTCTCAGAAACAAAGCTTTCCTGGCAGCAGCAGAAGGAAGAACAGGCACGACGCCGCAAGCGCGAAAACGATCTCAAGAAAGTAGAAGACGAAATCGCCTCCCTGGAGGCAAGAAGTGATAAAATCGATCAGCAGCTTTCTTTGCCGGAAATTGCTACCAACCTTGCCGAATGTGTCAAACTGACGAAAGAACAAGCTGATGTTCAGACCCGACTCGAAGAATTGATGGAACGCTGGGAAGAACTGGAAAGTCAGGAATAATTCTCATAAAAAAGCCTTGCCGTACAAACACGTATGACAAGGCTTTCTATTATTTTCTATTCTATAAATTTTTTTCCAGTTCCTCGCGAATTGCAAGAATAAAATCACGGCTGTTCAATACCGTCGGATTTTCGATGCTCGTGATCAGTGCAAGGTCTTTTGTCATTTTTCCGCCTTCGATGACAGCAAGAGTTGCAGCTTCCAGCTTATCAGCAAATGCAGATAATTCAGCGATGCCATCCATCTCACCACGTTTTCTGAGAGCACCTGTCCATGCAAAAATCGTTGCCACAGAGTTTGTGGAAGTTTCTTCCCCTTTCAGATGTTTGTAATAATGTCTCTGTACCGTTCCATGGGCAGCCTCATACTCGTAATATCCATGAGGAGACACCAGAACAGATGTCATCATTGCCAGAGAACCAAATGCAGAGGAAACCATATCACTCATAACATCTCCGTCATAATTTTTACATGCCCAGATAAATCCACCTTCTGCTTTCATGACACGGGCAACCGCATCATCAATCAGTGTATAGAAGTAGGTGATACCTGCCTGCTCAAATTTTTCTTTGAAATCTTTCTCAAATACTTCCTGGAAAATATCTTTGAATCTGTGATCATACTTTTTGGAAATGGTATCCTTTGTGGCAAACCAGAGATCCTGTTTTGTATCCAGGGCAAAATTGAAACAGCTTCTCGCAAAGCTTTCAATGGAATTGTCCAGATTGTGCATTCCCTGCGCAACACCTGCTCCTGTAAAGTTATGTACCAGAGTTCTTGTCTCCGTTCCATCTTCAGCAGTATAGACCAGTTCTACCTTTCCAGGACCTGGAATGACCATCTCTGTGTTTTTATAAACATCACCATATGCGTGACGAGCCAGTGTGATCGGTTTTTTCCAGTTTTTTACACATGGCTCAATTCCTTTGACAACAATCGGTGCACGGAAAACAGTTCCATCTAAAATGGCACGGATGGTTCCATTCGGGCTTTTCCACATTTCTTTGAGGTCGTATTCCTCCATACGTGCCGCATTTGGAGTGATTGTCGCACATTTTACTGCAACACCGTATTTTTTCGTTGCATTGGCCGCATCTACGGTAATCTGGTCATTTGTCTCATTTCGTTTTTCCAGACCAAGATCGTAATACTCCGTCTTTAAATCAACAAACGGAAGCAGCAGCTCATCCTTGATCATGGTCCAGAGAATACGGGTCATCTCATCTCCGTCCATCTCAACCAAAGGTGTCTTCATCTCAATTTTGTTCATAATAACTTCCTCCTCTTCGTTTTATTCAGACACATACTGTGTGCCTGAGCAATTACAGGCATCCCTATAATAATTACTAATTATAGCCACATCTCTTTCCCTCGTCAATTATTTTGTGACTCTTCTGATGTATTTTTAAAACTTCAGAAATTTTTCCCGGTCAAACAATCCCCATCCCTGCACATTGTGAGGGTATCCCATATCCGTTGCACTATCGCGAAGAAGCATCTTGATTTCCACATTCGTAAGCTGCGGATCTTTCTGCAGCATCTGCGCAATACTCCCCGACACATAAGGCGTAGACATGGAAGTTCCGCTCTTTTTGCCATACGCAGGCTTTCCATCATAAGAAGGAATGCAGGACATCACCTGATACCCCGGTGCCACTACATCCGGCTTGCAGACACATTCTCCCGTAGGCCCTCTTCCGGATGCGTCTCTGTGAGCCGTCAGCATATCACTGGAGCCAACAGTAATAATTTTTTTGCTGCTTCCCGGTGCTGTCACGCTGCCCGGAGTTGGTCCCTGATTTCCGGCCGCAGCTACTACCACGAGCCCCGCATCCCACAATGCATCCACTCCTTCAAGCAGACCTTTTTGTTCTCTTGGAGAATTATAGGTTGTTCCTACGGAAATATTAACGATCCGCACACCGAGGCGCTGATACTCGTACAACAGCCATTGGAACGCCCTCAGGATCACTTCTTTTTTTCCATTGCCATACTGATCGAGCACTTTCGCCACAACAAGCCCGCATTCCGGTGCACATCCTCTGTATTGATAATGGCATCCGCGGCCAGAACCGGCCAGAATGCCGCATACATGGGTTCCGTGTCCATTTTCATCGTACGGTTGACTTTTATAAGAAACAAAATCCGCAAACTTTAGGATCCTGCCTTCAAAATCCACATGGGGATAGATTCCAGTGTCAAGCACTGCTACATGAATCCCCCTGCCCGTCAGCTTTTTGGCCTTCATACTTTGCCTCTTTTCTTCATTCTGATATAGTATATGCGCCAAAATGTCCGACTCTATCAATTCTTATTTTCTTTCCAAAACAGTGCCATATGAGCAGCAACAATTCCTGACTGTTCGTTACTGTTCACTCCGTTCACAGTAACTTAGCCAAAATTCATTCCAGATTGC
>JAUNPJ010000057.1:0-18175 GCA_030536755.1 Eubacteriales bacterium
CATAGGCGGCGCAGCCAAACCAAGAAAATCAACAGGTTGCCTGCACAAGCGGAGAGATCGCACTTGATGTGAAAAGTCCACCCTGTGCAAATGGCTGTTCGGAAATCCTTAAACCCAACCTTGCCGTTGGGAATCTGTTACGTTGACCAGGGAAAGTGGTGCACATACGACCACCCCGACAAACAGGAAAACGCAAAAAGGAGAGTACCGCTTCCCCGGCTGAATCAATCAGCGTGAAAACGGCACTCTCCTTATATGAGTGCAAATCTTATCTTGTTAATTCAAGATACAAATCCTTATACTGTTTTGCAGAATTGTCCCAGGAGAAGTTCTTGTCCATATCTCTCTGAACCATCTCATCCCAGCACCAGCGATTTGTAAAATACAATGTTTTTGCTCTGTTGATTGCATCTAACAACAGGCCTGCATCGTAACGGTCAAACGTAAAGCCATTTCCTGTATTGGAATACATATTGTACGGCTCTACGGTATCTTTTAATCCGCCAGTCTCACGAACGATCGGCACAGTTCCATAATGCATTGCAATTAACTGTGTTAATCCGCAAGGCTCGAACTGTGACGGTACTAATAAGGCATCCGCACCTGCATAGATTTTATGTGCTCTTGTCTCATCATACATGATGTTGGAACAGATTCTTCCCTTGTAAGCATTTTCATAGTAGCGGAAAGAATCCTCATACTTAGAATCTCCGGTACCAAGTACAACAATCTGGGTATGCTCGTCCATAATCTGCGGAATAATAGAATTCAACAAATCCAATCCTTTTTGATCTGTTAATCTGGAGATCAATCCAAGGACAAATTTATTTTCATCCTGAACCAATCCCAATTCCTGCTGCAGGTTGCGTTTGTTTTCTTTCTTTTTCTCCAGAACATTCGTGATATCATAATTTGCATACAATCTGGAATCTGTAGCCGTATTCCAGATATCATAATCGATACCATTCACGATGCCTCTTAGTTTACCTGCATGATATCTTAAATGTGCATCCAGCTTTTCACCATAATATGCTGTCTGAATTTCTCCGGCATATGTATGGCTGACTGTGGTAATGATGTTGGAATAAGTCAATCCGCCTTTTAACATATTTGCATCTCTGTAACCCTGTTTTAATGCATCTTTATTGAATACATAATCCGGCAGTCCTGACCAGTATTGAATCGTCGGAATATTATAAATTCCCTGGAAACGCAAGTTATGAATCGTGAAAATTGTTTTTGCAGAAGTCAGTTTTGTATTTTCAAACAGCGTTCTTAAATATACCGGAACAAGAGCTGCCTGCCAGTCATGACAGTGAATAATATCCGGAATCCAGTCCATATAATTCAGCGCAGCCAATGCAGCTTTTGAGAAATAACAATATTTCGGAATATCATCAATCAGATTCACATATGGATCCCCGCTGCTGAAAAACTCTTCATTGTCAATAAAATCATACACAACGCCATCCCATACATACTCCATGATTCCTACATAGAAAGCTCTGCCGTCTGAGCATAAATTCATCTGGAACGAACCTTTGTATGTCATTTTCTCCTGATATTTCCATGGAATGCATTTATAGCGCGGAAGAATTACTTTCACATCACAATTCTGTTTTACCAATGCTTTTGGAAGTGCATACATAACATCTCCCAAACCTCCAGTCTTTACAAACGGATAACATTCCGATCCGATAAACGCAATACTTCTTCTTGGAGTGATCGCTGCTTCGCATTTTGGTTCTTCCACTGCTTCTTTCACCTCTCTCATTTCTTCCACTGCTTTTACAACTTTTGCTTCTTCTGCCGCATTCTCTTCTTTGACATTTTCTACTGCTTCAACAGGCTTTTCTTCCTTGACAGTCTTCTTTCTTCTCACAGGCTTTTTGACAGTTTTTGTCTCTTTCGCCGGTTCTTTTTCTTTGACAGCCTTTGCCGCTTTCGCTGTCGATTTTTTCCTGACAGTCTTTGCTGTTTTCGCTGGTTCTTTTTCTTTGACAGCCTTCACTGCTTTTGCTGGCTCTTCTTCAGCAGTCTTTCCCTCTGTTTTTACTGTACTTGTTTCTGCCGGAGCCTCTTTTGTCACTTTTTCTACAACTTCTTTTTCTGCAGTTTTTGTTACTCTTCCTCTGGCCATCTGACACCTCCAAAATTCATTAAACCTTTTCCTGTCTTTTCTTAATTTCAGACAGGAATTCGTTAAATTGATTATAGCACAAATACTCTATACACACAAAGATTATCTTGTTGTATTTTCTCTGAAAATATCTTTCAGCATTCAAAAAGGAATTCTCAGAGAAACGAGAATTCCTTTTGTGCATTGAATTGCTTTTTCTGCAAATTATTTGTTTGCCAGTGCTTCCTCTACAGCTACAGCTACAGCTACTGTCATACCTACCATTGGGTTGTTACCAGCACCGATCAGACCCATCATCTCAACGTGAGCAGGTACAGAAGAAGAGCCTGCAAACTGAGCGTCAGAGTGCATACGTCCCAGAGTATCTGTCATACCATAGGAAGCTGGACCTGCTGCCATGTTATCTGGATGCAGAGTACGTCCTGTACCACCACCGGATGCTACAGAGAAGTATTTCTTGCCAGCCTCAACACGCTCTTTTTTGTATGTACCAGCTACTGGATGCTGGAAACGTGTCGGGTTTGTAGAGTTACCTGTGATGGAAACGTCTACGTTCTCTTTCCACATGATTGCTACACCTTCGCGAACATCGTTAGCACCGTAGCAGTTAACTTTTGCACGAGGTCCATCAGAGTAAGCTTTGCGGAATACTTCTTTTAACTCGCCTGTATAGTAGTCATAGTCTGTCTCTACATATGTGAATCCATTGATACGTGCAATGATCTGAGCAGCGTCTTTTCCAAGACCGTTCAGAATAACGCGCAGAGGTTTCTGACGAACTTTGTTTGCTTTCTCGGCGATACCGATTGCACCCTCAGCAGCTGCGAAGGACTCATGTCCAGCCAGGAATGCGAAGCACTCTGTATCCTCTTCCAGAAGCATTTTTCCAAGATTGCCATGTCCAAGACCTACTTTACGCTGGTCAGCTACAGAACCTGGAATACAAAAAGCCTGAAGGCCTTCTCCGATTGCTGCTGCTGCATCAGCTGCTTTTGTACAGCCTTTTTTGATCGCAATTGCAGCACCTACTGTGTATGCCCATTTTGCATTCTCGAAACAGATTGGCTGAATGCCTTCTACCATTTTGTATACATCAAGCCCTACAGCTTTTGTGATCTCTGCAGTTTCTTCAATAGAGCTGATTCCGTATTCTGCTAATTTAGCCAGAATCTGCTTCTCTCTTCTTTCATATGATTCAAATAAAGCCATTATTTTATCCTCCTATATTATCGTTCATGACTGATTTTGATATGTAAGACGGGATTATTCTTTTCTAGGATCAACGATCTTAACCGCATCCGCAACACGGCCATACTGACCCTGAGCTTTCTCAAATGCTGTGTTTGCATCATCACCAGCTTTGATGAAATCCATCATTTTACCAAAGTTCACGAATTTGTAACCAATGATTTCATCATCTTCGTTAAGAGCAATACCTGTTACATAACCATCTGTCATCTCCAGATAACGAGGTCCTTTTGCTAATGTACCATACATAGTACCAACCTGAGAACGAAGTCCTTTACCAAGGTCTTCCAGACCAGCGCCGATTACAAGACCATCCTCAGAGAAAGCACTCTGGCTTCTTCCGTAAACGATCTGCAGGAACAGTTCTCTCATAGCAGTATTGATTGCGTCACAAACAAGGTCTGTGTTCAGAGCTTCCAGAATTGTTCTTCCCGGAAGGATCTCAGATGCCATAGCTGCAGAATGAGTCATTCCAGAACATCCGATCGTCTCAACCAGAGCTTCCTGGATCACACCTTCTTTTACGTTCAATGTCAATTTGCAGGTACCCTGCTGAGGAGCACACCAGCCGATACCATGTGTGAAACCAGAGATATCTTTAATTTCTTTTGCTTTTACCCATTTTGCTTCTTCTGGAATTGGAGCAGCTCCATGGTTTACGCCCTGTGCTACAGGACACATCATTTCTACTTCATGTGAATAAATCATTTTAAAACTCCTTTCAATGGTAGATTGACTTTCTGTAGTGTTAAATTAATAACACATACCTGATGTTATTTTCTCACAAACTTTCGAATTAGTAAAGAGAAAATTCCAGAAAATTTTTGTAAACATTTGTGCTATAATAGTTGCAAATATGACAAAAATCACTTTATTTCATTTTTTCTATGGAGGAATTACGGCATGAATCGACAAAAAGGACTAAGCGCAAGTTCGCTGAAAACACTCGCAGCCATCTGTATGTTCATTGATCATCTGGATTATCTTGTGCTGCGCTGCTTTCCTCAGACTTCACTCCTGGAGTATTTCTGCCGTGGAATCGGAAGAATTTCCTTCCCAGTCTTCTGCTTTCTTCTGACAGAAGGCTTCTTACATACCTCCAGCCGTGCACGCTATGCCGCAAGGCTCTGCATCTTCGCCATACTCTCTGAATTACCTTACGACATGGCCTTCTCCGAAACATTTTCCTTTCTGCATTCTCAGAATATATTTTTTACGCTGTTGATCGGA
Organism: Eubacteriales bacterium; assembly: GCA_030536755.1. GTDB lineage: Bacteria > Bacillota > Clostridia > Lachnospirales > Lachnospiraceae > JALFVM01. The sequence goes on from JAUNPJ010000057.1 coordinate 4,619, forward strand.
CTTCTGGTTTTATGGGGAATGGAATGGTTTTCGGAAAATATATGCTTTCAGGCATTCGTTTTACTGTTTGGCATGGGAATTTCCATCCTGTTTGACTGTGACTACGGATGGCAGGGAATTTTACTGATCGCAATCCTGTTTTTCTTTCGCCAGGACTTCTTTTCCATGACCGCAGCAGGAATCTCTGTATGTCTGCTGTGGTCATGGGAGGCCGCCTTCGCCTTTCTCCCCATCCGCCTGTACAACAAACAGCGGGGCTGGATGAAACGCTCCGCTGCAAAATATGCTTTTTATCTATTCTATCCTCTGCATCTTTTACTTCTTGTCTGGATGCGAAAAGGTCTGCTTTCTTAATGTTTCTGTGCGATTTCACCGGCTTTTTTGTAAATACTTTCAGCCGGAATACAGCCTCTGACTGAGGAAAGTGGATATATGTTGGTACTGCGTCCAATGACAGTACCAGGATTCAGCACCGAACCGCATCCGACTTCTACGTTGTCTCCGATCATGGCACCAAATTTTTTGATTCCCGTCTCTATGGATTCCTGGTCACCTTTGACAACAACCAGCTTTTTGTCCGATTTTACATTGGAACAGATGGAACCGGCTCCCATATGTGCTTTGTATCCAAGCACAGAATCACCTACATAATTGTAGTGAGGCACCTGCACTTTATTAAAAAGCACACAGTTTTTCAGTTCTGTGGAATTACCCACAACTGCGCCCTCTCCCACAATAGCATTACCTCGGATAAATGCACAGTGACGCACCTCAGCGTCTTTTCCGATGATTGCCGGTCCGTTAATAAAAGCGGTTGGAGCAACGGAAGCAGATTTTGCCACCCATACATTCTCTCCCTTTAATTCATACTCATCCGGATTCAGAGTTTTACCCAGTTTCAGAATAAAATCCTTAATCTCAGGAAGAACTTCCCACGGATAAGTCTTGCCTGCAAACAGTTCCGCCGCAATTGTCTCATTTAAATCCAGTAACTTTGCAATGGTATAATTTTTCATATCAATCACTCCTCTACTTTTTATAATTTTTTGCCGCAGCATCATAAAAACGCCGCAATTCAAACTGATTATTGAGTCTCATCACACTCTGCGTATGGCGCGTGATAAAATTCTCCAGTTTTTCCATATACTCCTCTGAAGTAATATCACCATCTGCCACATAAGTCAACCCTTTTTCCCAGCTGGCCGTCAATTCCGGATTCAGCAGGGAACGAATAGAATGATTGACCACATCGAAAACCATCTCACCTAATAATGTCGGGGTGATGACCTGCGTTTTTTTGTTCAGCGCCAGATACTCAATCGTAAACAGTTTCTTGAGAATTTCTGCTCTTGTTGCACTGGTACCGATTCCACTTCCCTTGATCTGTGCACGCAATTCCTCATCTTCAATCAACTGTCCGGCATTTTCCATAGCCAGAATCATGGAGCCGGAATTGTAGCGTTTTGGCGGGGAAGTCTCCCCTTCTTTCACCTGCAGTGCTTTTACCGGAAGCACACCATTCTTCTTCAGCTTCTGCAGTGCGGCCAGAAGTTTTTCATCACAGGCTTCCTCCTGACTTTCGTCTCCTTCTTGTTTCTTTTTTGAGAAGGAATTGGGAACCACTTTCAGATAGCCCGGTTCCACCAGTACACGAAAGGAAGCGAAAAAACGTTCCTCTTTTATTTTCGTAATCACAGATACTTTCTGATACACAGCAGGAGGATAAAAAATACTCAAAAAACGTCTCACAATTGTCTCATACACGCGCTGCGATCTCTGACTGAGTCCCTGCAATGCCCCAAGTCCCTGTCCCGTCGGAACAATCGCATAATGGTCTGTAATCTGTTTGTCATTGACATATTTGGTGGAGGCAATTGTTTTGTAGGTTCCCATCTGAAGAACCTCCTCCGCCAGAGGCGCACAGATTCCATAGCTGCGAAGACCGGAAATATTTTTGTAAATCACCTTTGCCGCCGCACTCGAAAGGACACGCGCATCTGTACGCGGATAAGTGACCAGCTTCTTTTCATACAATTCCTGTACTATCCGAAGTGTCTCATCCGGACTGATCTTAAACAGTTTTGCACACACATTCTGAAGTTCTGCCAGGTTAAACAGAAGCGGCGGATTTTTCTTTTCTTTCTTCTTTTCCACCTGCTCTACAAGTGCTTCGACCGGAGCCGGTTCATTCAGGTATGCGATCAGCGTCTCGGCATCTTCCTTCTTCAGAAAACCATTGTCCTTATAAAGCTTTGGCGACTGAAAATAACGGCTGCCTTCCACCGCTTTCCACTCCCCATCAAAGCTGCTTTCCTCCAACGCAAACGTACCAATCACACGGTAAAACGGTGTTTTCACAAACTCACGGATTTCCCGTTCTCTGCGCACAACCATGCCAAGTACACAGGTCATGACTCTTCCCACCGACACCGGCTGATATTTTGTCTTTCTGTAACTGGCAATGCTGTTTCCATATTTCAATGTCAAAAGTCTGGAAAAATTGATTCCCATCAGATAATCTTCCTTTGCACGTAAATATGCGGAAGCCGAAAGATTGTCATATTCTGACAAATCCTTCGCCTCCCGTATTCCACGCAAAATTTCTTCTTCTGTTTGCGAATCAATCCAGACTCTTTTTCTGCATTTTCCTTTTACCTGTGCCATCTGCTCCACCAACCGATAGATATACTCTCCCTCTCGTCCGGAGTCGGTACACACGTAAATGGTATCAATATCCTCTCTGCTCAAAAGTCCGCTGACAATCTCAAACTGCTTTTTCACAGAAGGTATGACCTCATATTTAAACTCTTTCGGCAAAAAAGGCAGGGTATCGAGACTCCACCTTTTTAACCTTGCATCATATTTTTCGGGATAACTCATGGTGACCAGATGCCCAACGCACCAGGTCACCACAGCTGATTCAGATTCCAGATAACCGTCCTGGCGTCTGGCATTTACCTTCAGGGCTTTGGCAAATTCCTGTGCCACGCTCGGCTTCTCTGCTATGTATAGAGATTTTGACATACTACTTATCTGCACTCATCTTTCTAAGCGGCCATGCCAGAAGAACTGCACCGCCAATCATATTTCCAATTGTTACGACTACCATACTCTTGATGATCGCACCTACAGACAATCCAGGAACCAGGCAGCAACATACAGTAAAAATACTCATATTTGCGATACAGTGCTCAAATCCGCTTACTACGAAGCCGCTGATACACAGCACGATCATACAGAATTTTGCACTTTCGCTTTTCAGTTTGATACCGCACGCAACGGCCAGACATACAAAGAAATTACAGAGAATTGCTCTGAAAAACATCTGTCCGGTAGGAATAGAAAGTTTGTTTCCAATAAATCCGCCAAAATAATCGGCTGTTCCTGATGCACCTGCCAATACGAAAATCAGTGAGAAAATAAAACATCCAATAAAGTTTCCGATATAGCTTACTACCCATACCTTACAAACCTGTCCCCAGCTGACTTTTCCGTCATAAGCGCCAAATGCCATCACAAGGTTATTTCCCGTAAACAGCTCGCTTCCGATAAACACGATCAAAAGCACCGCGATGGAGAATACAAGAGCTCCCAGGAATTTGCCCATAGCCGGATCTGCTTCTTTAAACACATTGCCTACTACATTGGAGAAAATCATAGCAACAGAGATAAAGAATCCCGCCATGATCGCACGGATAAAATACTTACCAAAGTTATTCTCCAGAAGTGCCGCCTTTCCGGCAGCTGCGTTTGAAAATTTTTGTACGTCCTCGTAATTCATAGATTGATCTCCTTTCTCAATCAAAAGGATACACTCTGAACGTCAATTATATATTGTTGACAGAATATATCCTCCCCCTAAAATTAACTTAATGACATTTTAACAAAAATCGCCGATTTTTTCAACCCTTTCTGTCAGATATAGAAAAAAATAAGGCAGAGCCACCTCATTTCTGTGATAGCTCTTGCCTGTATCAACTTTATTTCATTTATTTTGGCTGAATGAAACCTTTTGCTTTCAATGTCTCTGCACAGAGAACAGCACCGCCAGCTGCACCGCGAACCGTGTTGTGAGAAAGTCCGATAAATTTGTAATCGTATACAGTATCTTCTCTCAGACGTCCGATGGATACACCCATTCCGCGCTCATAGTTCACATCCTCATAAACCTGTGGACGGTTGTCTTCTTCCAGATACTGGATGAACTGCTTCGGTGCACTTGGAAGTTCCAGTTCCTGAGGAAGTCCTTTGAAATCTCTCAGAGCCTGAATCAACTGCTCTTTGGTTGGTTTCTTTCTGAATTTTACAAATACAGCTGCTGTATGTCCGTTCAGTACAGGCACACGTACACACTGGCATGTAATGACTGGCTCTGTCGCCGGTACGATCACGCCGTCTTTGATCTCACCCCAGAGTCTGAGCGGCTCTTTCTCACTCTTCTCTTCCTCACCGCCGATGTAAGGAATGATGTTGTGTTCCATCTCCGGCCAGTCTTTGAATGTTTTTCCAGCTCCGGAAATTGCCTGATATGTGGTAGCAACCACTTCGTATGGTTCAAACTCTTTCCATGCAGTCAGAACCGGTGCATAACTCTGAATAGAGCAGTTTGGTTTTACTGCGATAAATCCGCGGGTTGTTCCCAGACGTTTTTTCTGGAACTCAATCACATCAAAATGCTGTGGGTTGATTTCCGGAACTACCATCGGAACATCTGGTGTCCATCTGTGTGCACTGTTGTTGGAAACAACCGGTGTCTCTGTCTTTGCGTACTCTTCCTCAATTGCCTTGATCTCATCTTTGCTCATATCAACAGCAGAAAATACGAAATCAACGGTAGCAGCAACCTTCTCTACCTCATTTACGTTCATAACAACAATATTCTTAACAGCTTCCGGCATTGGAGTATCCATTTTCCATCTTCCGCCTACAGCCTCTTCATATGTTTTGCCTGCACTTCTTGCACTTGCAGCCAATGTCACTACCTCAAACCATGGATGTCCATCCAGCAGAGAGATAAATCTCTGACCCACCATACCAGTTGCACCCAAAATACCTACTCTTAACTTCTCACTCATACCTTTCTTTCTCCTCTATCTTTTTTGCCGCAGACATACAGGGCATTTTTCCTTCTTTTGTCCTTGCACCGCAAACATTTGTCTTTCTTGAACAATACTATCTCATATTCCACAAAAAATCAACACTTTTTTCTAATTTTCTTCTAAATACTTTTTATTTACAGCAATGACCTGCTTCATTGCCTCCTGTCCGGGTGCGCCGATTGTCATTCTCTTCTCTACGCAGGTCTTCATGCTGATTGCTTCATAGATATCCTCCTGGAATACAGGACTGATTTTCTGATACTCTTCCAGAGACATATCATCCAGCGAAATGCCTTTGTCGATGCAATACAGCACCAGCTGTCCCACAATGCCGTGGGCATCACGGAACGCCACACCATGATTTACCAGATAATCTGCCGCATCAGTCGCATTGGTGAATCCGTTTTTTGCGCTGTCTTCCATACGATTCTTATTGAAAGTCATCGTAGAAATCATACCGGTAAACAGAGCCAGACAGCCTTTCACTGTATCAATGGCATCAAATGTCAGTTCCTTGTCTTCCTGCATGTCTTTGTTATATGCAAGCGGAATTCCTTTCATCGTAGTCAGCATGGACATCAACGCTCCATACACACGTCCTGTCTTGCCTCGTACCAGCTCTGCGATATCCGGATTTTTCTTCTGCGGCATGATCGAGCTTCCGGTGCTGTAAGCATCGTCAATCTCGACAAATTGATATTCATTGGTATTCCAGATAATGATTTCCTCGCTGAATCGGCTCAAATGCATCATGATTGTGGACAGCGCAGATAAAAATTCAATCAGATAATCACGGTCAGATACAGAATCCATACTGTTTAAAGTTGCGCTGTCAAAATCCAACAGCTCTGCCGTGTATGTTCTGTCCAACGGATACGTCGTTCCGGCCAGGGCCCCAGATCCGAGCGGACAAGTGTTCATTCTTTTGTAAATATCTGTCATACGGCTTCTGTCACGCCTGAACATCTCAAAATATGCGCCCATATGATGCGCCAGCGTAATCGGCTGTGCCTTCTGCAAATGGGTAAATCCAGGCATAAAGGTGTCCAGATTCTCCTCCATGATTTTCAGCAGTTCTTCCAAAAGGGATTTTAAAAGAGCATCCACCTCCAGAATCTCATCTCTTGTATAAAGCTTCATATCGAGAGCCACCTGATCATTGCGGCTTCTTCCTGTGTGAAGCTTTTTGCCCGGCTCACCGATGCGGTCAATCAGATTTGCCTCCACAAAGCTGTGAATGTCTTCATATTTATCACTGATCTCAAGTTTTCCCTCCTGCACATCTTTTAAGATACCCTGCAGACCTTCGATGATCTGCTCTTTCTCTTCTTCTGTCAGGATGCCCTGTTTTGCCAGCATCGTCACATGCGCAATGCTTCCTCTGATGTCCTGCTGATAAAATTTCTGATCAAATGAAATAGATGCATTAAAATTATACACCAACTGATCCGTCTCTTTTGTGAAACGTCCTCCCCATAACTGTGCCATGTTCATTCCTCTTTTCTATACATATTTTCAAACTTGCTTTAGTCTACCACGAAATAAGGATGCAGTCAAAGGTTGACCGCATCCTTATGCATTTTTTCTTTATCGATATGTGTAATATACTCGCATCGTATAATACGCAGACTTTTCAGACTGATATGTCTTGCTTCCCACCTTCTTGTTTGCAACCACCTTAATCTGATAATTCGATCCAGCTTTCATTCCTCTCACCGTGTAAGAGAGTGCCGTTGTTGTTGCCGCTTTTGAAAAAGAACTGGCACCCGGTTTCTTTAAATAAACAGAATAACTGGTTGCGCCATAGCATTTCGGCCATTTTACCGTCATAGAACTGCTGGTGAACGATTTACGCTGCAGTTTCGGCTGGGATGATACATAGGTCGTCACACTTCCTGAACTGCAATACATCTTATTATCGATTTTTACATAAGGTGTAATAGTTGCTTTATAAAAGCAGCTGCCGGAAAAAGGAATCGAAAATGCCCCATAACCTGGCACATATTTCGCTGCACTGCTTCCTGTTTTATAATTTTTATAAGTCACTTTATATCCATCCACATTCGCTCCGGGATTTTTCATATAAAAAGTACATCCACTGCCGCTGAATGCATAGGATGAAAGCGAAACTTTCTTTGGAGCTGTCCATACACGAATTTCTTTATAATATCCATAAGGATCCAACTCATGGAAAGCAAAAACTCTGACGATGTAATTACAATCCGGTTTTAAATCTGTAATTTTTACAGCTGTTCTCTGAGTATCTCCTAACACACTGTATGTATTTCCTCCATCTGAAGATAGCTTTACTCTGTATCCATCTGCTCCATTGACCGCACCCCATGAAATTGATACACTCGTAGTTGTTGCCCCTGTCTGCTCCAGATAAGCCGGCTCCGGAAGTGTCTCTTTCGTCTCATTTGTAACTGTTCTGTCATCTTCCGCCGCCAGAGCTACAGTTGACATGCCAAGCAAAAGTCCAACAACAACCCCAAATGCAACCCATAACTCTTTTATTTTCTTCCTTTTCATACCCGCCTCCTGTCCGCATAAATATGCTGATTGATTATACTCAGCATAACATAGCGTCAGACTTCAGGCAAGCATCGTTTTATTTTTTTCATCTATTCTTCTTTTGTTTTGGAAAATATACATCCGCAATAATTTTGTCTGTACAAATCATACTCTGCCGAAAGCTGTATCGAGCGCTTATAACCTTCTTTTTTCTTAAAATCAGACGGCAGCCACCGAACACCCCATTTTCCCCCCATCTCCAAAGCAACCTGCGCCAGTACCTGTGCATTTTTGAGCGGACTGATGCTCAGCGTTGTCGTGTAATAATCATAGCTGCCTTGAGCAGCCAGACGGGCCGCTTCCTCCAGGCGCATTTCAAAACATACTCTGCATCTGGCACCGCCCTCCGGTTCTTTTTCCAGCCCTCTGACTCTGCTGTAAAACTCTTCCGGCACATAACGTCCCTCTTCAAACTGAATCGGATGCACAGCCGGCAGCTGTTCAATCAACCGTCTTTGTTCCTCCACACGCTTTCGATATTCTTCCTCAGGAGCAATATTCGGATTAAAGTAAAAAACTGTAATCTCAAAATACCGGGACAGATATTCCAGCACGTAACTGCTGCATGGAGCACAGCAGCTGTGCAAAAACAATCGAGGTACTTCTTTCGTCTGTTCCAGCTTTTCAATCAATTGATCTAATTCTTTCTGATAATTCACTTTATTCATATCCATTCCTTCTTCCACATCTCGTTACTGTTCACTCTGTTCACAGTAACTTAGCCAAAATTCATTCCAAATTGCCTTCGGCAATGGAATTTTGGCTTGTATGTCTCGGGATTTTGGCATATTCATGCCAAAACACCTCGCGGAACAGTGCCGTGTGAACAGTAACCACATCTCTTTTTATTATTCTGGCTATTTTACCAGACATTGACGATAACGGCAAATCTTTTTATAATAAACGCAGGTATTTTTGCAATTCAATTCCTGTTTGTAGGGTTGTATGTGCACCACTTTCCTGGTCAACGGAACACTTTCCAATGACATGGTTTTCGGGTCGATAACTTCCGGAGTCTTTCCACATGACCTGCACTCGCCCGGGAGGGATACCACCGCACAGGCGGAGAGATCGCACTTGATGTGGAAAGCCTCCCCTGTGCAAATGGCTGTTCGGAAACCCTCAAGCCAAACCTTGCCGTTTGAAAGTGTTCCGTTGACCAGGAAAGTGGTGCACATACGACTACAAACAGGAAGTTTAAGGATTAACACAAAAAAAATAAGGAGAATCAATCACATGAAAGATATTCGTTCCTACCATCCGGTAGATGTCATTAACGGATTTCAGGTCTGTCCCGGAATCTATGAAATAAACGGAGCAACCACGATATCCCAGGGTGTCAATTTTACGATTCACTCGCAAAATGCAACCTCCTGTACACTTCTTCTTTATCGTGAAGGCGAACAGGAACCATTTGCAAAGCTGCCCTTCCCACAGAGATACCGACTTGGAAGAGTGTATTCCATGATGATCTTTAATCTGAATATTGAAGGTCTGGAGTATGCATATGAAATGGACGGTCCCTACAATCCTGAGAAAGGTCTTCTATTTGACAAAACAAAACCTCTTCTGGATCCTTATGCAAAGGCAGTCACAGGACAGAAAGTATGGGGAGAACGCCCGGATATGCAGTCCCCTTACCGCGCACGCATTGTCAAAAACGACTTTGACTGGGGACACTACGAGCAGTCTTCTCTTCGTATGCGTGATCTGATCATCTATGAACTGCATGTGCGCGGATACACAAAAAGCCCGACTTCCCACACCACTCACCCGGGAACTTTCGATGCTATCCGTGAAAAAATCCCTTACTTAAAGCTTCTCGGTGTGAATGCCGTAGAAATGATGCCGATTTTTGAATTTGACGAAACAATGTCAAAAAGAGAATACAACGGCAGAGAATTACTGGATTTCTGGGGATATAACACCGTCGGCTTTTTTGCCCCAAACACCAGCTATGCAGCTACCGATGAGCACAACCACGAGGGTACCGAATTAAAAAAGCTGATCGATGAACTTCATAAGAATGAAATCAATGTTATTTTAGACGTGGTATTCAACCATACGGCTGAGGGAAATGAACAAGGTCCTTCTTTCTGTTTTAAAGGACTGGACAACAATATTTATTATATGCTGACACCAGATGGCAACTATTACAATTTCAGCGGTTGCGGAAACACGCTCAACTGCAACCATCCGATCGTCCGCCAGATGATTCTGGACTGTCTTCGTTATTGGGTCATCAATTACCGCGTCGACGGATTTCGATTTGACCTCGCCAGTATTCTTGGAAGAAGTCCAAGCGGGACACCACTTTCAAATCCACCGCTTCTGGAAAGTCTTGCATATGACCCCATCCTCAGCCACGTAAAATTGATTGCCGAAGCATGGGATGCCGGCGGTCTGTATCAGGTCGGTTCCTTTCCGGCTGAGGGACGATGGGCTGAGTGGAATGGGCGATACCGGGATGATATGCGCAATTATCTGAAGGGTGACTACAGCCTGGCTCCAGAGGCCGCCAACCGTCTTTCCGGATCCGCCGATCTTTATACGCGCAAGAAAAAATACAGAGGCTACAATTCCTCTGTAAACTTTCTTACCTGTCATGACGGGTTCAGCCTGTATGATCTGTATTCTTACAACGAAAAACACAATGAGGCAAATGGCTGGAACAACACCGATGGTGCCGATGACAACCGAAGCTGGAACTGCGGCTGGGAAGGCGAAACGAATGATCCTCAGATAAACAGTCTCCGACGAAAAATGATTCGAAACGCCTTTGCGGTACTGATGTGCAGCCGCGGAACACCGATGTTTCTGGCCGGCGATGAATTTGGTTACACCAGAGGCGGCAACAACAATCCCTATTGCCAAGATAATGAAATTTCCTGGCTGGACTGGAGTCTTCTGGATAAAAACAGAGACCTCTTTGACTTCTGCTCCTATATGATTCATTTTCGCAAAAGGCACAGAACCATATGCGGGGATGTCGCAGCCTCCGTTCACGGCTTTCCAAAAATCCGTGCGTACACCAACGATCCCGAAAACAATCATATTGACCGCCAGACAAAATATATGGGGATTATGTTTGCCGGAAAACCACAAAACAGCACCACTGATGATATTGTCTATCTTGCCATCAATGTATTCTGGGAAGACCAAACATTTGTTCTTCCGGCACTTCCCGCAAACCTGCACTGGCATCTGGCCGTGAACGCAGATACAGCAGACTGCTATACAGAGGATCAGATGCCTATGATCAAAGATTCTTTCCTGATCCGTGCCCGTTCTGTGGCCGTATTTGTGGCATTACCACGTTAACAGGGCAGCCGCCCAGGTAAGTCCTGCGCCAAAGCCGGACAACACCAGCAGATCCCCGCGCGTCAGCATTCCTTCCCTGTTCATCTCATCCAGAAGAATCGGAATGCTGGCCGCGGATGTATTTCCCCGTCTGTCAAGGTTGACGGGGAATTTTTCTTCCCCAACCTTCAATCGTTTGGCAACAGACTGGATAATTCTTTTATTTGCCTGATGCAGAACAAAATATTTAATCTGTTCCTGCTCTACTCCCGCCTGTTCCATCACCTGCATAATACACTGAGGAACTGTTTTTACCGCAAATTTGAACACAGCCTGCCCATCCATCTGAAGAGGAACGGCCGGATGTCCATCCGGCTCTGACGGTGTTGGAAATGCCGAAGCACGGCTAACCAGCACATCACCCTGACTTCCATCCGAATGCTGTACCCAGTTCATCAAACCAGTCTCCGATGTTTCCACTACGCAGGCGCCGGCGCCGTCTCCAAACAAAACGCAGCTGCTTCTGTCTGTCCAGTCAATCACCCTGGACAATGTCTCTGTTCCAATCACCAGTGCTTTTTTATAGACGCCTAATGCCAGATATGCCTGTGCTGTATGAAGCGCAAACAAAAATCCTGAGCATGCAGCACTGATGTCAAAAGCCACCGCACGGTCTGCATGGATTTTTGCCTGAATCTGACAGGCGGTACTTGGAAAATAACTTTCACCGGAACAGGTGGCAACAAGAATCAGATCGATTTCTCCCGCCTGTGCTCCTGCATTTTCCAACGCACGTCTGGCTGCCTCACTTCCCATTGTAACCACAGACTCGCCTTTCCCTGCAATTCTTCTCCGCCGAATACCAGTCCGACTGCTGATCCATTCATCATTCGTCTCTACTATTTTCGATAAATCATCATTTGTTATTACCTTTTCCGGAAGCGCACTTCCCGTTCCACTAATTCTAATTGTCATATTTATTTACCTTTGCTATTATTTTGATTATCAAACTATTCAAACAAAGTATATGTATTTTTTCTATATTTGTCAAGCTGATTATACAAGAAAAGAGCTCTGCGTTATGCAAAGCCCTTCTTTATACCTTCTTTATGCAATTATTCCACTGCAACAGTCTCCTCAGAAGATTCCACTGCAATCTGCTTTGTAATATCATTGTCAGTCTTTTTCTGCTTCTTCTCTGTTGTCAATACCAGTGACTGCTCCATCAGTTCCTGCTCTTTTGCCTCACGCTGCGCGATCACTTCTTCCTTCGTCGGGAAAACGGACGGGCATCGGATATAGCGGAAGCTTGCAGAGTATGCTTCTCCTACAACAACACCATTCTGACCTGAAGAACAATGAACGGCAATCCAGTCACCTTCATCTGTCTGTCCAACCAAAATACCTACGTGGTTGTTGCTGCCGCCTTCCGGTCCTCGCTGAAATACCAGATCTCCCGGCTGCGCATCCTGTGCGTTGATCGTCTCACAGTGTTCCCACTGGTCTGTTGTACCCTCGCCAATGGCATCACCCTTTTCTGTATCCTGATATCCATTGACAAATGCCCAGGTGACAAAGCCGCTGCAGTCCAGTCCATACGCTCTTGTTGTACCGGAAGATGTGCTTCCGCCTGCGCTGACCGTAGCAGCCGTTCCCCAGCTGGAATCCCAGCCAATAACTCTTGATTTTCCGCCCCAGAAATATCCTACCTTTCCAACCAGGCTGTAGGCAGCGGAAATCACATTCACACGTTCTTCCGAAATATCATCACCTGCACTCTCACGGATAAATCCTTTTGCGGCAGTAACGGTAGAACACAACAATGCACAATCCTTCGATGTGTATTTATTCAAAAGCGCCTTATCGCTTTTGCTGAGTTCATCTTTGTGGTTCTTTGCATAATCAGAAACATGAAGATCTTCATAAGAAACCTTCAAAATATTTTTCTTGTCACGCACAACCTGATTCATTTCCTCAAAAATATCTGCCAGTGCAGCCTTCGATGTCTTGTCAAGCTTGATCTCTTTCTTGCCTGCATTCGTCTGTTTCAAAACATAGACAGCCAGGATATCCTGCCAGTTGCGAACAAGAATCTCTGTATCATCGCTGATCTTATTCTTCTCTTTGTATTCCTTCTCAATGGAATCCATCACATCTTCAAATTCATCATCAAACGACAGTGCATACGTGTCCTTTAACTGATCCAGATAAAAAGATCTTCCAGCATGAAGATTCGTTACGCCAACGCTTCCGGAATACACAACTGCAGCGCCTTCCACCGCAGAATAACCGTTTGAGTCATAGGAAACGTTTGTACTGCCTCCATTTCCGTCATCACCGTCCACATTGTCAACTTCTACATTGTCTTTTTGATACTGTTCTTCCGCTTTTTCCAGAATATCGTAATTGCTTACCAGCTTTTTCTCTTCCTCAGACAACGCATCATACGCCTTGCGCACCTTCTCAAGTTCTTCTTTCGTCAATTTGTCTTTCTTGCTGAGTTTATCAATCAAATCTATTACTTTGCTCGTATTTTTATCCGGTGTCTCCGTTGGATCTGGTGTCGGAGTCTCCGTCGGATCCG
>JAUNPJ010000057.1:18185-28916 GCA_030536755.1 Eubacteriales bacterium
GTGAGTCGGCTTCGGGGTTTGTTGCGGATCGTTGGTCTCCTCCGGCTCCGGCGTGTCGGTCGGCTCTGGCGTATCTGGCGTATCGATCGGCTCTTCCGGGGCCGGCGTTGAAGGTTCCTCCGGTTCCGGAACAGTTATTTCTTCCGGCTGACTTATCTCTTCCTGTTGTTGTACTGGTTCTGCTGCAGGCGTCTCCTCCGCACTGGCAAAAACGCCCACAGAGCTGGACATTACCATCGCGGAGATTAAAGTAATGCACAGCATTTTTGTTACATATTTATTTTTCATTCAAAGACTCCCTTCAGTCTGCCTGTTGCTTTTTATCAGCATGTGTAACGCTATTCTTTCATATCATAGGGCAGCATTCGTCTCTCTGTCCCATATGAGCACATTGTAACATAACATAATTTCATAATCAAGAGACGAGCCTGGAATATTCTTGATAATTCTGTGAACATTTTGTGCATTTTGTATTTTTTTTCTCACAAAAAATGTGAATATTTTTCTTTTATTCTCTTCGCAATGCCTCAATCGGGCTCATTTTTGCAGCCTTTTTTGCCGGATAAATTCCAAAGAAAATTCCCACACCAGACGAAAACAGTGTTGCCAGAAGAATCGTGCTGATTTTGATTCCCGGTGTGAAGTTCAGCATCGGAAGTGAACAGATCGTATATGCAAGCACTGTTCCCAGTATAATTCCGATCAGACCTCCGATTCCCGCAATAATCGCCGACTCAGCCAGAAACTGCATCATGATGGAGCCTGTCTTTGCTCCCAGGGCTTTGCGGATTCCAATCTCTCTGGTACGTTCTGTCACTGATACCAGCATGATATTCATAACGCCGATTCCGCCGACCAGAAGCGAAATTGCTGCCACAAGAGAAATAAACGCAGTCACCATGCCCATACTGGATTCTATGGATTTAATCTGGGCATCTGCATCCTCCAGCATATAGTAATCTTCTTCCTCCACATGATGACGCTGCTTCAGCAGTTTCATCGCCTCATCCGAAATCTGTTCTGTCGGTGTCTCACCGTCCGTGGTGATATAGAATCCATAAATATTGTCACTCGTTTCCCATCCAAAGCTTTCAAACAGTGTATAGGGAATATCGAGAGAAATCGTCTTCTCCATGTTGTATCCGCCGCTCATCATCGAAGCGATCGCTCCACTGTTTCCTGCATTTTTATCCTCTGTAATGCCAATGATAGTCAGATCCAGTGTCACCTGGTATAAAGTAGCTTCTATATTCATCCCCAGCACATCATCCGTTCCAAACGCTTTCATGGCATCTTCTCTTTTAATCGTACAGACGCGGTTTCCTGTGGAAATATCACTTTTATTAAAAAAACGTCCTTCCACAACATTAAGCATGGCCACTTCCTGTGCTCCCGTTCCGCCTCCGCTTAAGTTTACATTAAATTCTCCCTTTGGCACCATAGCGGTACCAGAATCACTGCAAAATGGCGATGTGCCGGTCACCCCCGTGATTTCTTCCAAAGCATCCAAATCATCCGCAGTGATATAATCTTCATTACTATAAGCTTCATCACCCATGTAAATCGCAAGCTGACCGCCAATCATGGAATTAAACTGATCTCCCATTTCCTTTTTAAAGCCGTCACCTACCGCCATGATCGTGATGACTGAAGAAATGCCAATAATGATTCCAAGCATTGTGAGCACAGACCGGCCTTTGTTCGCCTTAATGTTGGATAAAGCCATCTTTACATATTCTAATAGCTGTGTCATTCTTCTGCACGAACCTCGCTTCCTTCTTCTACGCCCTCCGGAAGTTCTTCAATCACCGTATCTCCTTCCTTCAGTCCACTCAACACTTCTGTTGCATCCACAGAATTCACACCCGTTTTTACATCGCATTTTGTTACAACGCCATCCCGAAGAACATAACAAAACGTTCCATCCTTTCCGGTATTGACGGACTCTGTCGGTATCATCAGAACGCCTTTTTCCTCAGCAGTAATAATCGAAACCTTCGCCTCCACGCCAAGAAAAACATTGTCATCCGGATTATCGAGTTTTACCTCACAGGTAATCACCGGAGAACCTTTTTCATTCGTCTGGGCCACCTTGCTGATGCTGTCCACCGTAGCTTTGTATTCATTATTTCCAATCGTCACCGCAGCTTTCTGTCCTTCTTTTAATTTTCCAAAATCATATTTGGAAACTGCCGCACGAACAGCCACCTCACGGTTGCTTGATACCGTAACCAGCTCCATTCCCTGTGCTGCCGGTGTTCCCTCTGTCAGATCTGCCTTCGTTATAATGCCGTCAAATTCTGCATGGATTCCCTGGCGTCCCTTTTTCAGCAGTTCCTCTACCGATGCAGACTCCAGCTCCGCCATATTGTTGCTGCTGTCCATAACTTTCTTTCCGGCCTCCGTCATCACCACCGCGTCTCCTGCCGATACTTTTGCCTTTTCTTCTGCCAGGTCACTCTGAAGCTGTGCAAGCGTTTCCTGGGCATTCTGCATGTCCAGCTGCCACTGGGCAATCTGCACATCTGCCGATGCATCCGATGCCGATGTATAGCTTACAGAAGCCGAAGACAATGCTGTAATCTGATTCTGAATTTCCTCTGCTGAAACTTCTGCATAATCTCCCAGTTCTTTTTCCAGCTTTTCAATTTTCTTTGTGTTTTCATTAATCTGTTTTTCCTTTTCCTCAATCTGGTTTTCCAGAATATCTGCCGTTGCGTCGTCCTCTTGAAATTCTGCCTGTGATTTCTGTACAGACAACTGATCAATTTCTGCCTGCAGATCACTGTTGGACGAGAGAAGCGTTTCTCTCTGGGCAGCTGGAACAAGTGCCTGATTCAATTTTGCCAGCTGTCCGCTTTGACTTTCGGCATTATTAACCGCATCATTGTATGCCTCATCTGCCAGTTGCTGCGTTCGATTACTGATTGCCGCATTTAGATCACGGATATAATTCTTGTAATTTTTGATATCATTTTCAAGAATCGTTACGTTTTGGCTTGCCACTGCTGCCTCATCCAGAGTTTTCTGATTTTTCTCCATGGTATCTTTGTTTCCGTTGATCGTAGAACTTGCTGTTAATTCTGCTTTTCGGTTATCTTCCTCCAGAGTGTCTGTCTGAAAAGCCACCAGCATGTCACCTGTTTTTACCACCTGACCAACTTTGCCGTTGTATTCACGGATATTGGCATTGACCGGTGAAAAATAAGTCTTTGTCTTCAGACTGATGACGGTTCCGCTGGTATCCAGAACAGAAGTAATGTCCCCATTTTTAACCGCAGACACACGAACTGCAGGAACAGCATCCTGCTTCGGCATCATTTTTGTCACTGCAATGCCGCCCACAACAGCAGCGGCACAGACGCTAAGAATGATTTTCTTTCTTTTTTTGTCCTTTTTTATCTGTTCCGGTTTCTTCGGCGTTTTTGCTTTCCTTTCTTTTTTAGACATCTTTTTCACACTCCTTTATCTCTTCATAATTCTCATTTTCGTAATCCTCTACAATTTTTCCATCCATAATACGAATGATTCTCTTCGCTTGTGCGGCAATTTCATCGTCATGTGTGATGATAATGACCGTCCTTCCCTCGCTGTGAAGCTTCCGCAGAATCCCCATGATTTCCTTTGTGGAGGAAGAATCCAGGTTTCCTGTCGGCTCATCTGCCAGAATCACCGGTGGTCTTGCCGCAATGGCTCTCGCAATCGCAACTCTCTGCTGCTGTCCGCCCGACATCTCGGATGGCTTATGATTCATTCGTTTTTCCAGCCCTACCATACAGAGTGAATCATGTGCCAGCCGTTCACGCTCCGCCTTGCCCACGCCCCTGTAAATCAAAGGGAGTTCCACGTTTCCAACGGCTGTCAGATTGCTGATCAGATTGAATCCCTGAAAAATGAATCCAATTTCACGATTCCTGATTTCAGAAAGATCGTTGTCGGTCAGGCAGGAAACATCCATCCCATGAAGAAAATACTGCCCGGAGGTCGGTACGTCCAGACATCCCAGCATATTCATGAGTGTTGATTTTCCCGAACCAGAATGCCCAATGATTGCCACCAGTTCTCCCTCATACACATCCAGGTTGACATGATCCAGCGCTCGCACCTCATTCTCACCTGGATTGTAAATTTTACACATATCTCTGATTTCAATTAATTTTTCCATAGCTTCCCCGCCTTTTGTATTATCTAATTAATACAATAATACATAAAATTTCCATTGTCAATCTCTTTCCTAAATATAATATACTATTTTACCTTTGATTCCCAGTACCCTGGTCTTACACTTTTGTAAGGATTTCCTTAAGAATTTCTGAAGACATTCCAAGCGCAAAAAAAGATGCCCCTGCACTTTTGCAGGAACACCTTTTTCTCATTTACTGAACATATAAATTTGTATATCCCATCAGGCTGGCATCGACTTCCTCTGCCGCCTCACGTCCCTCACGGATTGCCCATACGACCAGTGACTGTCCGCGGTGCATATCACCGGCTGTAAATACATTTTTTACAGAGGTGGCATGCTTGCCTGGAGCTGTTGCTACGTTGGTACGTCCATCTACATTTACATTAAATGCTTTTGTGACATATTCCTGTGATCCCAGGAAACCAGCCGCGATCAGTACAATGTCTGCCGGCATCACGCCCTCGGTTCCTTTGACAGGAACCATCATCATACGACCGGTCTTCTCGTCCTTCTGCGGTTCAAGTTTTACGGTCTTAACCTGGCACAGTTCTCCGTTTTTGTTTTTCACAAACTCGGTAACGGTTGTCTGGTATACACGTGGATCATGACCAAACTTGGCAATCGCCTCTTCCTGGCCGTAATCGGTCTTGCAGACCTTCGGCCATTCCGGCCACGGATTGTTGGCTGCTCTTGTATCCGGCGCTTTCGGCATCATCTCAATCTGTGTGACGCTCTTAGCTCCAAGACGGATGGAAGTTCCAGTACAGTCATTTCCGGTATCACCGCCGCCGATGATGATGACATTCTTGCCTTTTACATCCACGAACTGTTTATCCTCAAAATTGGAATCCAGAAGGCTCTTCGTCGTTCTTGTCAGGAAATCAACGGCAAAATAGATTCCCTTGGCATCTCTTCCCGGATTCTTGAGATCACGCGGATTGGAAGCGCCGCAGCAGAGAACCACTCTGTCGAAATCTTTTAAGAGCTGGTCTGCTTTGATTGTCTTGCCGACGTCCGCGTTGGTGACAAATTTGACGCCTTCCTCCTCCATCACTTTGACTTTACGGTCAATGATGCGTTTCTCCAGTTTCATATTCGGAATACCATAGCGGAGCAGTCCTCCGATACGATCTCTTCTCTCAAATACCGTTACGTCATGACCACGTTTGTTGAGCTGATCTGCCGCTGCCAGACCGGATGGGCCGCTTCCTACAATTGCCACCTTTTTGCCGGTACGCACAGCTGGTGGTTTTGCCTTTGCATATCCTCTCTCGTAAGCAGTCTCAATGATCGCGTATTCATTTTCTTTTGTAGAGACAGGTTCTCCATTCAAGTTACAGGTACATGCTTTCTCACACAGTGCCGGACACACTCTGGAGGTAAACTCCGGAAAGCTGTTCGTCTTTGTCAGCCTCTTATAGGCCATCTCCCAGTTGCCATGGTATACAAGGTCATTCCACTCCGGAACCAGGTTGTGCAGCGGACAGCCGGAAGCCATTCCGCCGATCATCATACCTGCCTGGCAGAACGGAACCCCGCACGCCATACATCTTGCGCCCTGAAGCTGCTGCTCTTCCAAGGGGAGATGCTGATGGAATTCATTAAAATGTTTGATTCTGTCTTTTGGTTTTTCTGCTGTTGCAGTTACTCTCTCATAGTCTAAAAATCCTGATGGTTTTCCCATTTCTCATCCCTCCTTATCTGTTTGTATTGGCATAAAATGCCTCGATCTGTGCCTGCTGGCTGCTTAAGCCCTTCTCTTCCAT
Source organism: Eubacteriales bacterium (assembly GCA_030536755.1). Classification (GTDB taxonomy): domain Bacteria; phylum Bacillota; class Clostridia; order Lachnospirales; family Lachnospiraceae; genus JALFVM01. The sequence goes on from JAUNPJ010000057.1 coordinate 24,138, forward strand.
CTTCACAATCGTAGCCAGCATACGGCTGTAGTCGTAAGGAATAATCTTCTTGAATTTTGGAAGATATTCTTCAAAATGTTCCAGAATCTGTTTTCCTTTTACGGAATTTGTGTTGGCCACATGCTCCTGAATCATATTTTTAACATCCTGTACGTCATATTTATTGGTTACTTTCTCGATGGCAACCATCTGTTTATTTACTTTTGTATAAAGATTGTTTTTCTCATCCAGAACGTAAGCGATACCACCGCTCATACCTGCTGCAAAGTTCTTTCCTACCTCGCCGATGATGACAACGCGGCCTCCGGTCATATACTCACATCCATGATCGCCGGTTCCCTCAACGACTGCCACAACACCAGAATTACGGACACAGAAACGTTCTCCGGCAACACCGTTGATAAAGGCTTTACCACTGGTAGCACCGTAAAGAGCAACGTTACCGATGATGATGTTTTCATCCTGTTTGTATTTTGCTCCCTTTGGAGGATATACGATCAGCTTACCGCCGGAAAGGCCTTTTCCAAAGTAGTCGTTGCTGTCTCCAACAAGCTCCAGAGTCAGACCCTTCGGAATAAATGCACCGAAGCTCTGTCCGCCGGCACCGTTACATTTCACAACAAAGGTATCGTCTTCCAGTACATCATCGCCATATTTCTTGGTGATTTCTGCACCGAACATCGTTCCGAAGGTACGGTCTGTATTGGTGACATCCAGTTCCACACTCTTCTTCTGTCCTCTTTCAAGAGCAGTCTTAAACTGTTTCATCAAAACAGTTCTGTCTTTCTTCTCATCCAGTTTGAAATCAAATACCTGTTTTGGATCAAAGATGACTTTCTGTTTTGTTCCCTCATATGGATTGCAGAGGATTCTGGAAACATCAATTTTCTTTGCTTTTTCCTGTGTAATATCCGTTCTTGCCTGAAGAAGATCGGTTCTTCCTACCAGTTCATCCACAGAACGAACACCTAATTTTGCCATATATTCACGCAGATCCTGCGCAATAAATCTCATAAAGTTTACAACATACTCCGGTTTTCCGCGGAATCTCTTACGAAGCTCCGGATTCTGAGTCGCTACGCCGACCGGACAGGTATCCAGATTACATACGCGCATCATCACGCATCCCATCGTTACAAGCGGAGCCGTTGCAAATCCGAACTCCTCAGCTCCAAGGATAGCTGCCATTGCTACGTGTTTACCAGTCATCAGCTTACCGTCTGTCTCAATGCGGACTTTATTTCTCAGGCCGTTCTGAAGCAGTGTCTGATGTGTCTCGGCAAGACCAAGCTCCCATGGAAGACCAGCATTGTGGATAGAACTTCTCGGAGCAGCTCCTGTACCTCCATCGTAACCGGAAATCAGGATAACCTGTGCACCTGCTTTTGCAACACCTGCTGCGACTGTACCTACACCAGCTTCTGAAACCAGTTTGACGGAAATTCTTGCATCGGTATTGGCGTTTTTCAGATCGTAGATCAGCTGCGCCAAATCTTCGATGGAATAAATATCATGATGAGGCGGAGGTGAAATCAAACTTACACCAGGTGTAGAGTGTCTTGTCTTCGCAATCCATGGATATACTTTCTTTCCTGGCAGATGGCCGCCCTCACCAGGTTTTGCGCCCTGAGCCATCTTGATCTGAATCTCCTGTGCGCTTACCAGGTAGCGGGAAGTAACACCAAATCGAGCAGAAGCAACCTGTTTAATCGCAGAACAACGATTCTTTCCATCCGGTCCGATCGTCAGACGATCCAGGCTCTCACCACCCTCACCGGTATTGGATTTACCGTGAAGCATATTCATGGCGATGGCCAGTGTCTCATGTGCTTCCTGAGAAATCGAACCATAAGACATCGCACCTGTCTTAAATCGTGTTACGATGGAATCTACACTTTCCACTTCCTCAATCGGAATACCTTTTTTCGGATATTTCAGTTCAATCAGATCACGGAGAACGCCAATGTGTTCTTCATTGTCGATACACTCTGTGTACTCTTTGAACATCTTGTAATCGCCGCGTTTTGTGGACTCCTGAAGCAGATGGATTGTCTTTGGATTGTACAGATGCTCCTCACCGCCGCTTCTTGATTTGTGACGTCCAAGGCTGTTCAAAGTCAGATCTGTCTCCAGTCCCAGCGGATCAAATGCTGCTGAATGAAGCTCATCGACATCTCTCTCGATATCTTCCAGAGTGATACCGCCTACACGGCTGACGGTATTGGTAAAGTATTTATCAATCACGCCTTCATCAATACCGATTGCCTCAAAAATCTGAGCACCCTGGTAAGACTGAATCGTAGAAATACCCATTTTCGATGCAATCTTGACAATACCGCTTAATACCGCATGGTTATAATCATTAACTGCCGCATAGTAATCTTTGTCAAGCATTCCGCTGTCAATCAGCTCATGGATGCTGTCCTGTGCCAGATACGGGTTGATCGCACATGCGCCGTAGCCGAGCAGTGTTGCAAAATGATGTACCTCTCTTGGCTCACCGGACTCCAGAATGATTGCCAGTGAAGTACGTTTTTTCGTTTTAACCAGGTGCTGATGCACTGCTGATACGGCCAGCAGTGACGGGATCGCCATATGGTTCTCATCAATGCCGCGGTCAGAAAGAATGATAATGTTGGCACCCTCTCTGTGTGCACGGTCTACCTGAACAAAAAGATGTTCAATCGCTTTATCCAGGTGTGTATTTTTATAGAAGGTAATCGGAATCGTCTCAACTTTGAAGTTCTCTGCCTTCATAGCCTTGATTTTCATCAGATCTGTGTTTGTCAGAATCGGATTGTTTACCTTCAGTACATGACAGTTCTCCGGTTTTTCTTCCAGAAGGTTTCCATCCTCGCCAACATAAACAGTTGTGGAGGTTACTACTTCCTCACGGATCGCATCAATCGGCGGGTTTGTTACCTGTGCAAACAGCTGTTTGAAGTAGCCAAACAGTGGCTGATGCTTCTTGGAAAGTACCGGAAGCGGTGTATCAATACCCATGGCACCGATTCCTTCACTTCCGTTGGCAGCCATATTCAGAATGGAAGTGCGGTATTCTTCGTATGTATAACCGAAGGCTTTCTGCAGTCTCGCACGCTCCTCATTGGAGTATTCCTGTACTCTCTCATTCGGGATCTTGAGATCTTCCAGATTGACCAGATTGCTGTCGAGCCACTCCCCATAAGGCTGCTGCATGGCGAAATTGTCTTTTAATTCCTCATCTGAAATTACTTTTCCCTGAATCGTATCGATCAGAAGCATTTTGCCAGGATGCAGTCTTTCTTTCTTCACAATCTTAGATTCGTCAATATCAAGAACACCGACTTCAGAAGAAAGGATGACATATCCATCATCTGTAATATAATAACGGGAAGGGCGAAGTCCATTGCGGTCAAGTACCGCTCCCATGATATCTCCATCACTGAACAGAATGGATGCAGGACCGTCCCACGGCTCCATCATCGTTGCATAATACTGGAAGAAATCCTTCTGCTCCTGTTTCATGGTACGGTTGTTGTCCCATGGTTCCGGAATCAGAATCGTCACTGCCAGCGGAAGCGGCATGCCGTTCATAACCAGAAATTCCAGTGTGTTATCAAGCATCGCAGAGTCAGAACCGGATGTATTGATAACCGGAAGAACGGTATATAAATCCTCACCCAGAGCACCGTTATCCATCGTTTCCTCACGGGCAAGCATCTTATCTACGTTGCCTCGGATTGTATTGATCTCACCGTTGTGTACAATAAAACGGTTTGGATGTGCTCTCTCCCAGCTCGGGTTCGTGTTAGTACTGAATCTGGAATGTACCATGGCAATCGCAGATTCATAATCCGGACTCTGCAGATCCTTAAAGAAGGTTCTCAGCTGTCCCACCAGGAACATACCTTTGTAAGCGATTGTTCTGCTGGACAGAGACGGTACATAGGTATTGTCATTTGACTGCTCGAAGATTCGGCGTACCACATACAGCTTGCGGTCAAAATCAAGACCTTTTGCAACACCGCGCGGACGTTTGATGAATCCCTGCATGATATACGGCATACACTCGCGTGCTTTTGTTCCAAGAACTTCCGGCGCAGTCGGCACTTTTCTCCATCCGAGGAATTCCATTCCCTCTTTCTTTACGATGACCTCAAACATTTTCTTGGCCTGGTTTCTTTTCATCTCATCCTGTGGGAAGAAGAACATACCAATTCCGTAATCTCTTTCTTCACATAAAGAAATGCCGATGGACTGACAGGTTTTCTGAAAGAATTTGTGTGAAATCTGTAACAGAATTCCAACACCATCTCCTGTCTTTCCCTCGGCATCTTTGCCTGCTCTATGTTCTAAGTTTTCTACTATCTTTAACGCATTCGCTACTGTCTCGTGTGTTTTCACTCCCTTAATGTTAACCACGGCACCTATACCACAGTTATCATGCTCAAAGCGGGGATCGTATAACGTTCTCTCCATAAGCTTTCTTCCTTTCTCTATATTCGCTTTTGCTTTAACTTGTTAATACTATACATGATTTATGTCCTGATGTAAAGACCTTTTTTTCTTCTAAATTATCAGATTATTTGTTTATTTATTATTTTATTTAAAATTATCAGATATTATAGGATTTTTTCTTAATTATCTTTCCTGTTTTCTCTTTTTTCTCTTCTTCTATTTCATAAAAAAGGAAGGATTTTTTCTTTCATTTTTTCTTATTTTTCAAGTTTTCTCTTTTTTCTATACAATTTTGTGGGACAGGGTGGACAGGTTGGGTGGACAGGGGGACAGGTTTGT
>JAUNPJ010000058.1 GCA_030536755.1 Eubacteriales bacterium
ACACCGGAGGAAACAGAAGCCCCGGCATCAGAAGAGGCAGAGACTCCGGAATCAAAAGAATCTGAGGCACCTGCTGCGGATGATGAGGACACAGCAAATGAGCTGCCAGATCAGAATAATCAGGATGAGTCTGAGAAAGAATCTGAGATAGAAGAGAATCAGGAAGAAGAAGCACTGAAAGAGGATACAGCGCATGAGGAAGAGGCTGTTGGAGCATCGGTGAATTCTTCTGTCAAGAAAATTGCAGGAAGCAAGCCTTTGGTAGGACAGGAGATTGCAGACAACGGCTATAAAGGTTCCACAGAAAAACCATCTGTTGATACTTCCAATACAAATACCGGAAATACGCAGACAACTACACCTTCTGTAAACACGCAGACGACAGCAGGGGCTTCCTCTAATGTACCGACCAGCACACCTTCTGCATATGCAGCAGACAGCAATGTTTCTTCGAATAACAATATTACATCGACAACAAAAACAAGAAGATTTGGTGTAGTGACAGGAGATACCACAAATATCTTTCCGTATGCGTTATCAGGGGCTTTGGCAGCGATGATCGCCATGCTTACGGCAGTGACGATGAGAAGCAGAAAGAAAACAAGTTCAGACACCAAAAAGGACGAATAGTTTTACAGCCCTTCCCATATATTGATGTGGGAGGGTTGTTTTTATGAAAGGAAAAAGTCTTTTAAAGGCGTTGACGGGAGCTTATTTTCTGACTTTGCTGTTGCTTTTGGTGGTCGCTTTTTTGCTGTTTCGTTTTGATCTGGGTGAAAAAACGGTGGATGCCTGTATTACAGCAGTGTACATATTATCCTGCTTTTTCGGAGGATATCTTGCGGGAAGAAACATCCGGCACAGAAAATTTCTTTGGGGAGCCGCGGCAGGAATTGCCTATTTCCTGCTTTTGACAGCAGTCTCCTGTGTGATAGGACGTGGGGGTGCTATAAATTTTTCGCAGATGCTGTTCACACTGCTGCTTTGTACAGGAGGAGGCGTGCTTGGAGGCATGCTTGCATAGGCATCAGAAAGCTTCTGTTTTGCACAAAAAAAACTTTGAAAAATTTATATTATGTGTTATACTGTATGCGATAACCATAAAAGTGGAAATAAGAAAAGTTTTTTGGAGGAATGATTACATGAAACACATCAAAACATTAAATACAAAGAACCTGCAGAACACAGTAAAAAAAGGTGGATGCGGTGAGTGCCAGACATCCTGTCAGTCAGCTTGCAAGACATCCTGTACAGTAGGAAATCAGAGCTGTGAGAACACAAAATAATTTTTAAGATATGTGCATACCAAAGCAGCGGTGGCGAGCCGCTGTTTTTGGCGTTTATAGTGCATTTAGGAAGGAAATATTACCATGAGTCTGGTACATCGTTACAAAAATAATGGATACAACATTATTTTAGATATTAACAGTGGATGCATTCATGTTGCAGACGAGCTTGTTTATGAAGCTGTGGGGCTTCTGGATCAGGGAAAAACTTCAGAACAGACAGTCGAGATCCTGAACAAGATATATCCCGCACAGGATGTGGCAAATGCCATGGAGGAAATTCAGGAGCTGAAAGACAGCGACATGCTGTTTACAACTGATATTTATGAAAATGCCATTGAGCAGTTTTCAGAACATCACGAACCGGTCGTGAAGGCACTTTGCCTTCATATTGCCCATGACTGTAATCTTGCCTGCCGTTATTGCTTTGCGGAAGAGGGAGAGTACCATGGACACCGTGAACTGATGACTTATGAGACTGGAAAACAGGCATTGGATTTTCTGATTGCCAATTCCGGAAGCCGCAGAAATCTGGAGGTGGACTTTTTCGGCGGTGAGCCTTTGATGAACTGGCAGGTCGTAAAGGATCTGGTTCGTTATGGCCGTGAGCAGGAGAAAATCCATAATAAAAATTTCCGTTTTACGCTTACCACGAACGGAGTTTTACTAAATGATGAGATTATGGAATTTGCCAATCAGGAGATGGGCAATGTTGTGCTTAGTATTGATGGAAGAAAAGAAGTTCATGATCACATGAGACCGTTCCCGAAAGGAGCAGGAAGCTATGATCTGATTCTTCCGAAATTTCAGAAATTTGCAGAGAGCCGTCACCAGGATAAGTATTATGTGAGAGGTACTTTTACACATCACAATCTGGACTTTTCCAAAGATGTGCTGAGTCTGGCTGATCAGGGATTTAAGCAGATTTCTGTGGAGCCGGTTGTGGCGCCGGATGAGGCGGATTACGCGATCCGAAAGGAAGATCTGCCTCAGATTTTTGAAGAATACGATGCTCTGGCAAAGGAAATGATCAAGAGAGAGAAGGAAGGCAATGGATTTCATTTCTTCCATTTTATGATTGACCTTACCGGAGGACCATGCGTATACAAGAGATTGTCAGGATGTGGGTCTGGAACAGAATATCTTGCCGTAACTCCGTGGGGAGATCTGTATCCCTGTCATCAGTTTGTTGGAACAGAGCAGTTTTTGATGGGAAATGTCTGGGAGGGAATCAAGACTCCTGAGATTCAGAAAGAATTCCGTCACTGTAATGTATACACAAAGGAAGAATGTAAAAAGTGCTTTGCCAGATTTTACTGCAGCGGAGGCTGCGCAGCAAATTCTTTCAATATGCATGGAACCATCAATTCCACGTATGAGATTGGCTGTGAACTACAGCGCAAGCGTGTGGAATGTGCCATCATGATAAAAGCTGCTCTGGCGGAAGAAAATTAGAAAGGAAATAAGAATTATGATGAAGAAGAAGAGAGGCATTCTTGTCCTTGTTCTCACTGCCATCATTCTCGGTTTTCTTTCCTATACCACAATTGTAGGATGGGGACCGACTGGAACCGGTGCTGCCAAGAATATCAATCTTGGTCTGGATCTGTCCGGTGGTGTCAGCATTACATATCAGACAAAAGACAAGAATCCAAGCAGCGAAGATATGGATGATACGATTTATAAGCTGCAGAAACGTGTGGAACAGTACAGCACAGAGGCTCAGGTATACCAGGAGGGAGACAAGCGTATCAACGTTGAGATCCCTGGTGTAACAGATGCCAATGAAATTCTCGAAGACCTTGGCAAACCAGGTTCTCTGGTATTCCAGGATGCAGAAGGCAATGAAGTTCTGCAGGGCTCTGACGTAGCCAGTGCAGAGGGACAGGTTGCGCAGGATCAGACCACAAAGAATAACGAATACATTGTAAGTCTGACATTTACAGACGAGGGCTCCAAGAAGTTTGCGGAGATAACTTCTGCAAATGTCGGCAAACAGATTTCTATCGTATACGACGGTGAGGTCATCAGCGCGCCGACTGTTAAGGAAGCAATCACAGGCGGAAAATGTCAGATCGATGGAATGGGCTCCATTGAGGAGGCAAAAGAACTGGCATCTTTCATCCGCATCGGTGGCCTGAAGCTGGAACTGACAGAGCTGCGTTCCAGTGTTGTCGCAGCACAGCTTGGTGTGGATGCGATCAATACCAGCTTGAAAGCGGCAGTCATCGGACTGATTGTAGTTATGCTGTTTATGATGCTGATGTACCGTGTACCAGGTGTGGTTGCTTCTATTGCACTTCTGGTTTATACGACATTGATTCTGATTACGCTCAATGCGTTTGATATTACACTGACTCTTCCGGGAATCGCCGGTATCATCCTTGGTATTGGTATGGCGGTTGACGCAAATGTTATTATTTATGCACGTATCCAGGAGGAGATCGCAGCTGGTGTGTCGGTGAGAAATGCCATCAAGTCTGGTTTCAAAAAAGCATTTTCTGCTATTTTTGACGGCAATATCACTACATTGATCGCAGCGCTTGTTCTGATGTGGCTGGGTTCCGGAAGTGTCAAAGGCTTTGCTTACACACTGGCACTTGGTATTGTGATGTCCATGTTTACTGCACTGGTCGTTTCCAGATACGTGATGTATGCACTGTATTCGATTGGCGTGCAGGATGAAAAATTCTACGGTAAGGCAAAAGAAAGAACGCCGGTGAATTTCCTTGGAAAGAGAAAACTGTTCTTTGCAATTTCGATTGTTCTTGTGTTGGCAGGTCCTGTACTGATGGGAATCCATCAGGCAACCGAAGGCAAGGCATTAAACTACAGTCTTGATTTCATGGGCGGTACTGCGACAACGGTTATGTTCAATGAAAACATGTCCATGGAAGAAGTTGATGAAAAAGTAATCCCTCTGGTAGAGGATCTGACCGGAGATTCCAATGTACAGGCTACAAAAGTTGTGGATACCAATCAGGTTGTGATCAAGACAAGAGAGCTGTCGCTGGATGAGAGACAGGAATTCAACCAGATTATGGTGGATAACTTTGAGGTAGACGAAGATCTGATCACATCAGAGAGTATTTCTTCTACTGTAAGTGCTGAAATGCAGAGAGATGCCATCACAGCGGTTATCGTAGCGACATTCTTTATGCTGCTGTATATCTGGTTCCGTTTCAAGGATATCCGTTTTGCAGGAAGTGCAGTTCTTGCACTGCTTCACGATGTTCTGGTTGTGCTTGCTTTCTATGCACTGGCAAGAGTTTCCGTGGGAAATACATTTATTGCATGTATGCTGACGATTGTAGGTTACTCCATCAATGCCACCATCGTTATTTTCGACCGTATTCGTGAAAATATGAGAGGCATGAAACGCAAACAGGATCTGGCAGAAGTTGTAAATAAGAGTATCACACAGACTTTGACAAGAAGTATTTATACCTCCTTTACGACTCTGGTCATGGTACTTTTTCTGTTTATTTTGGGTGTATCTTCAATCCGTGAATTTGCTCTGCCTCTGATGGTAGGCATTATCTGCGGCGGATATTCCTCTGTCTGCATCACAGGTGCTTTGTGGTATGTGCTGAAAACACGTCAGATGAAAAAGTAAATGAAAGGTAAAAAGGCGCAGGTCGCTGATGCAACAGTCAAAGACCTGCGCCTTTTTTGCAGTTAAATTTAAAGGAGATGAAAAATGGAACGCTGGGTAGTCACTGCCAAACGGGCAGATTTTCAGGCGATTGGTCAACGGTTTCAGATTGACCCTGTGACAGCGAGAATCATCAGAAACCGTGATGTCACAGGAGAGGAAGCGATTGAGCAGTACCTCAATGGCAGTCTGGAGGATCTTTATGATCCGTGGCTGATGAAAGATATGGAGAAAGCAGCAGATATGATCGTGTCTGCTGTGGAACAGAAAAAAAAGATACGCATTATCGGGGATTATGATATTGACGGTGTGATGTCTACGTATATTCTTCTGACAGGGCTGTGCCGGGCAGGTGCGATTGTGGATACGTATATTCCGGACCGGATACAGGATGGATACGGAATGCATGAGCATCTGGTACGGCGGGCGTTTGAAGATCAAGTGGATCTGATTGTTACCTGTGACAATGGAATCGCCGCATACAGAGAGATTTCCCTTGCAAAAGAACTGGGAATGCAGGTTTTGGTGACGGATCACCACAGCATCCCTTATGAGGAGCGGGAGGATGGAAGCAGAGTCAGCATACTTCCCCCTGCGGATGCAGTTGTGAATCCCAAGCAGGAAGACTGCCGTTATCCTTTTCGGGAATTGTGCGGTGCAGCGGTTGCATATAAGCTTGTGACGGCCCTGTATCAGAAATGTGGGATTGACAGCGCAGAGCATGAAAAACTGCTGGAGCTGGTTGCCATTGCGACGGTGGGCGATGTGATGGATCTTCTTGGGGAAAACAGAATCCTCGTAAAAGAAGGTCTGAAAAGGCTGCAAAATCCTGTGAATCCCGGTATCCGGGCTTTGGTGGAGGCAACCGGTCTTCAGGATAAGACGATCAATGCCTATCATATCGGATTTGTTCTTGGTCCATGCATCAATGCGAGTGGGCGGCTGGATACGGCACAGCGCTCGCTGTCTCTTCTGAAAGCTTCTGACAGAGCAGAGGCTGTCAGAATTGCAGGAGATCTGGTTGCGATCAATGAGTCCAGAAAGGCGATGACGGCAGATGGAGTGGAACAGGCCGTAAATACACTGGAAACCTCTGGTCTGCAGAAGGACAGAGTGCTGGTGGTGTATCTTCCGGACTGTCATGAGAGTCTTGCGGGCATCATTGCAGGACGGCTGAGAGAGCGTTATTATAAACCGGTCTTTGTCCTGACCAGAGGAGAAAAGGGCGTGAAAGGCTCCGGCCGTTCGATTGAAGCCTATTCCATGTATGATGAGCTGATCAAATGCAAAGAACTTCTGACACAGTTTGGCGGTCATCCCATGGCGGCAGGACTATCTATGCCGGAAGAACATGTAGAGCTGTTTCGCAGAAAAATCAACGAGGTATGTACTCTGACAGAGCGGGAGCTGATTCCCAAGGTAACGATTGATGTTCCCATGCCGCTGTCCTATGTGAAGCCTTCCCTTGTGCAGGAACTGGAAATGCTTGAACCGTTCGGAAAGGGAAATCCGAGACCGTTGTTTGCTCAGAAGGATGTGCGTATTCTCTCTGCGCGTGTGGTTGGAAAAAACAGGAATGTCGTGCAGATGAAGGTGATGGATGAGACGGGAAGCATGTGGCCGGCTGTGTATTTTGGGGAGGGAGACAAATTCTGTGAATTTGCTTCCCAAAAGGAAATTGTAAGTATTGTTTACTATCCTCAGCTTCATGTCTGGCAGGGGAGTGAGACGCTGCGTATTACCATACAGAATTACCAGTAAATAGTTCTTTTAGAGAAATGTATTAATAATTGATTAAAAGAAGAAAAAATGATATACTTATCGGTGAAATTATACTGTATATAGGGGAATAATGAAAAACAAAAGAAGATAAAGTGCAGGTGATGAGCGGTGGGAAAGAAAAATGCAGCTACGATGCAGGAAAAATTAGATACTATAAAAAAAGCAGATGCCAGCGTAAAAGCAATGAAAGATTTTACAAGTCCGGAGGTTTTGTATCAGGAATTGATCAACAGTGTCAGAAAATATCATCCATCCGATGATATTTCTATGATTGAGCGTGCTTATCAGGTGGCAAAGAATGCCCATGAGGGACAGTTGCGTAAGTCCGGTGAGCCTTATATCATTCATCCGCTGTGTGTGGCGATTATCCTTGCAGATCTGGAATTGGACAAAGAGACGATCGTGGCCGGAATTCTTCACGATGCTGTGGAAGATACCATTATGACCACAGAAGAGATTACAGAACAGTTTGGGGCAGAGGTTGCTCTTTTGGTAGACGGCGTGACAAAGCTGGGACAGTTGAATTATTCGGCCGACAAAGTAGAGGTACAGGCGGAAAATCTTCGAAAGATGTTTCTTGCTATGGCCAAGGATATCCGTGTGATTTTGATCAAACTGGCAGACCGTCTTCATAATATGAGAACGCTGCAGTATATGCCGCCCCACAAACAGCAGGAGAAGGCAAGAGAGACCATGGACATCTATGCTCCGATTGCCATGCGTCTTGGTATTTCCAAGATTAAGGTTGAGCTGGATGATCTGTCTTTGAAATATCTGAAGCCGGATGTATATTACGATCTGGTCGACAAAATTTCTCTGCGTAAAAGTGCGCGTGAGGAGTTCGTAAATGGAATTGTGGAAGAGGTAAAGGACCATCTCAAAACGGCAGGTATTGACGCGCAGGTCGCAGGACGTGTCAAACATTTTTTCAGTATTTATAAAAAGATGGTCAACCAGGACAAAACACTGGATCAGATCTATGATCTGTTTGCTGTTCGTATTCTGGTTGATACCGTGAAAGATTGTTATGCAGCTCTTGGTGTGATCCATGAAATGTATAAGCCGATTCCGGGGCGTTTTAAGGACTATATTGCCATGCCGAAACCAAATATGTATCAGTCCCTGCATACGACTTTGATTGGGCCAAACGGACAGCCGTTTGAGATTCAGATTCGTACTTACGAGATGCATAAGACAGCAGAATTTGGTATTGCTGCCCATTGGAAATATAAGGAATCTTCGGATGGCAAGCGTCCGCCGAGCCAGAGTGAGGAGGAGAAATTAAGCTGGCTTCGCCAGATTCTGGAATGGCAGCGCGATATGTCAGACAACCGGGAATTTATGAGCCTGCTCAAGAGTGATCTTGATCTGTTTGCAGATAATGTGTATTGTTTTACTCCGGCCGGAGATGTAAAAACACTGCCAGCAGGCTCTACGCCGATTGATTTTGCGTACAGCATTCACAGTGCTGTCGGCAATAAGATGGTAGGTGCCCGTGTCAATGGAAAGCTGGTACCGATTGAATATGTGATTAAAAACGGTGACCGAATCGAGGTCATCACTTCTCAGAATTCGCAGGGGCCAAGCCGTGACTGGCTGAAGCTGGTTAAGAGTACACAGGCGAAGAATAAGATCAACAACTGGTTCAAACAGGAGCTGAAGGAAGATAATATCCAGAAGGGAAAAGAACTTCTGGCTGCCTATGCACGCTCCAAAAGCATGCAGCTGAGCAAGTATACAAAATCAAAATACATGGAATCTGTGATGCGCAAATATGGATTCCGTGATTGGGATTCTGTGTTGGCGGCTATCGGACATGGCGGTCTGAAGGAAGGACAGGTTCTGAATAAACTGGTTGACTGTTACAACAAAGATAATATAGCGAAGATGACAGACGAGGATGTTCTGGAGGCTGTTCGGGAAAATCAGGAAAAAGCAGCGGTCCGCAAAGAAAAAGGCGGAATCGTAGTCAAGGGCATCCATGATGTGGCCGTTCGCTTTTCCAAATGTTGCAGCCCGATTCCAGGCGATGAAATCGTAGGGTTTGTGACAAGAGGACGCGGTGTATCGATTCACCGAACAGACTGTGTGAATGTGCTGAATATGAGCGAGATGGATCGTGCACGTCTGATCGAGGCAGAATGGCAGAATCCTGGCACAAAGGCAGAAGAAAAATATCTGGCAGAACTGAGTATATTTGCCAATAACCGTACTGGTCTTCTGGTAGATATTATGAAGATCTTGACAGAACGCAAGATCGATGTAAGAGGTACCAACAGCCGTACCAATAAACAGGAGAAGGCGACGATTTCCATGAGTTTTGAAATCGGAAGCAAAGAAGAGCTTCATAGTCTGATTGAGAAACTCCGACAGGTGGAAAGTGTGCTTGATGTGGTTCGAACCATAGGTTGAGGAGGAAAAACATGAAAAATATGACAATCCGCCAGTGTGTGGTGGGACCGGTTTATACCAATTGCTATTTCCTGATGAATCAGGAGACAAAAGAACTTCTGATCGTAGATCCGGGAGATATGCCGCAGAAGATCATTGCCATGGCAGAGTCTATGCAGGCAGTTCCGACAGCAATTTTACTGACACATGGACATTTTGATCACATTCTGGCAGCAGATGAGATTCGAAAAAAGTATAAGATTCCGGTCTATGCGTCCAAAAAAGAGGAAAAACTGCTGCTGACTCCATATATGAATCTGTCACAGGATTATGGAATGACAGATACTCTGGAGGCGGATGTATTTCTGACAGATGATCAGGCTTTCGAGGCTGCAGGATTTCACATACAGATGATTGCAACACCTGGACATACATCTGGAAGCTGTTGTTACTATTTTGCAGAGGAGGAGATTCTCGTCAGTGGTGATATGCTGTTCTGCGGCTCTGTTGGGCGTACCGATTTTCCGACCGGAAGCATGGGTGAGATTACGGCAAGTCTGCATAAGCTGCTAAAGATGCTGCCGGATCAGACAGCAGTTCTTCCGGGGCATGGAGATCATACGACAATTGAATATGAAAAGAGGTACAATCCTTTTGTGTAAGAATAATGAAATAGGCATCTGGTTTAACCAGAGAGATTTTGAATATGATGTCCATTCACTTGTGATGGCCTTTTATCCTGGAAAACAGATTTCGCTTTGCTATGGGGAAGGTTTTTCCGTTTCGGATTACTCCACTGCAGCAAAGCTGGAATACAGCCTGGATAAAATAGGGCTGTCACTTTTTGAGGATGGGCACCTTTGCTGTGCAGAAGAAACAGCGATTGATTATAAAAAAGACCGAACAGAGACAAAAAATGAATTGAAGCGTATGATTTACCGGGTGCTTTCGGTACATACGGGAAAAACACTTCCCTGGGGAAATCTGACAGGAATCCGTCCAACCAAGCTTCCCATGCGGATGCTGGAGCAGGGGATGAGCAATGTGGAGATTGCCCGCTATCTGCGGGAGACCTATTATCTGTCCAATGAAAAGACGGCTCTGGCAATTACGATCGCCAACCGGGAAAAAGAACTTTTGAAAGACATCGATTACGAGCGGGGATACAGCCTTTATGTCGGAATTCCGTTTTGCCCGAGCATTTGTCTTTATTGTTCTTTCAGCTCCTATCCGCTGCAGAAATGGGAGAAAAAGGTCGATGACTATGTGGATGCACTGTGTTATGAAATGCAAAAGACAGCTGATTTTATGAAGGGCAGAAAGCTCAATACGATTTATATCGGAGGAGGCACACCGACCACTTTAAATCCAAAACAGCTGGAAAAAGTTCTTACCTGTCTGGAAACATATTTCCCTTATGAAGATTTGCTGGAGTTTACTGTGGAGGCGGGGCGTCCGGACAGCATCACCCGTGAGAAACTGGCAGTCCTGAAACGTTTTCCTGTTACAAGAATTTCCGTCAATCCGCAGACGATGAATCAGGAGACGCTGGAAATCATCGGAAGGCGCCATACCGTAGAAGAGACGAAGCAGGCCTTTTTGCTTGCGCGTGAAATGGGCTTTGACAACATCAATATGGATCTGATCATCGGCCTGCCGGGAGAGGATAAGCAGATGGTACAAAAGACTCTGGAAGAAGTAAAAGCACTCGATCCGGACAGCCTTACCGTGCATTCTCTTGCGGTCAAACGTGCAGCACGTCTGTCCATGTTTAAGGAAAAATATCAGGAAATGACCTTTGAGAACAGTCAGGAAATCATGGATATGACGATGGACTATGCCCGACAGATGCAGATGGGACCTTATTATCTGTATCGACAGAAAAATATGGCGGGCAACTTTGAGAATGTTGGTTATGCAAGAGAAGGTAAGGCAGGAATTTACAACATTCTGATCATGGAGGAAAAACAGCCGATCTTTGCGCTGGGAGCAGGAGCTTCCACGAAGCTGGTGTTTGACCATGGAAAACGCATTGAACGTGTGGAAAATGTAAAGGACGTTACCAATTATCTGGAAAGAATTGACGAGATGATCGAGAGAAAACGGGTTGGAATTGAAACGTATTTGGGAGGAGTCACAGATGACTGCGGCAGTGTATGTGAAGAAAAAAGAGGATGACACCATTGTCATCGATATGAGCAAAGAACTGGAACATGCGGTTCTGGTCAGCAAGCTTGCCTTTGCAGTTGGCCAGGAGTTAAAACTTGAAGCGGAAGTCTGCAGAGAACTTGCCATTGCAGGGCTGCTCCATGATATTGGACGCCTGAAACTGGTGAAATATATTTACAGTGATGAAAATCCCATGTTGATCGAGGAATTGAAGTATGCACGCATGCATTCCAAACTTGGATATGAAGCCGTCAAAAATCATGGATATTCGGAGTTTGTTCTTGACAGTATTCTGTATCATCACGAAAATTATGATGGAAGCGGTTATCCGGCAAATTTAAGAGGAGAGGCTATCCCTTATGGTGCCAGAATCCTTCATGTCTGTGATGTGTTTGCGGCTATGCAGGAGGGAAGACCTCATCGTTCGGCGGTGGACCTGGAATCTGCTATGCAGAAGATGATCGATGAAGTGAAAAATTTTGATATGGAAATTTTCCTGGCATTTCAGAGAGTGGTACATAAGGATATATTGTGATATAATAAAAAAGAGCGCAGGAAAGCGCAGTGCAAAAAGAGGAGGACATTATGGCAATGAAAAAAAAGCCGGTTACCGGCATGAGAGATATTCTGCCCAGAGAAATGGAAATCCGCAATTATGCCATGAATCTCATTCGTGAGACATATGGCAGTTTTGGATTTGTTTCTCTGGAGACACCCTGTGTGGAGCACATTGAGAACTTGAGCAGCAAGCAGGGCGGTGATAATGAAAAACTGATCTTTAAGATTTTAAAAAGAGGCGAAAAGCTGAAAATAGACAGTGCCAAAGAGGAGATGGATCTGGTGGACGGCGGTCTTCGTTATGACCTGACCGTGCCTCTTTCCAGATATTATTCGAACAATGCCAATGAGCTGCCGTCTCCATTCAAGGCACTGCAGATGGGCAATGTATGGAGAGCAGACAGACCGCAGAAGGGACGTTATCGTCAGTTTATGCAGTGTGATATTGATATCCTGGGTGAGCCGTCCTGTCTGGCAGAGATCGATCTGATTCTTGCGACAAGTACACTGCTTGGCAAGCTGGACTTTGAAAACTTTACGATTCGTATCAATGACCGTAAGATCTTAAAGGCGATGGCTGCTTACAGTGGTTTCCCGGAAGAAAGCTACAATACGGTATTTATCATTCTCGATAAGATGGACAAGATCGGGATTGACGGTGTGCGCAGCGAGCTTCTCGACGAAGGGTTCCCGCAGGAGGCAGTGGAAAAATATCTGTCTCTGTTTGATCAGATTACAAGAGATATTGAGGGCGTCCGTTACTGTGGTGAAGTGCTTCGGGATGTCATGGATGCAAACGTAGCGAAGGATCTGCAGACGATCATTCAGAGTGTGGATGCAGTCAAGACAGCCAAATTTAAGATTGAATTTGATCCGACACTGGTAAGAGGAATGTCTTATTATACCGGACCCATTTTTGAGATTGCCATGGACGAGTACGGCGGCTCTGTAGGCGGCGGCGGACGTTATGATGAGATGATCGGAAAGTTTACCGGACAGAATGTGAGTGCGGTGGGCTTTTCCGTTGGTTTTGAGCGTATTATCATGCTTCTGATGGATCGCAATTATCAGGTGCCGTCTGCAAATCAGAAAAAAGCATTTCTTGTTGAGAAAAATATGCCGGCAGATCAGCTTCTGAAGGTGTTTGAGCAGGCCACACAGGAGCGCCAGAATGGCATTCAGGTAAATATTTCTGTAATGAAGAAAAATAAAAAATTCCAGAAAGAACAACTGGCAGCAGAAGGTTACACAGAGATTCAGGAGTTCTTTAAGGATAGAATGTAAGAGGATAAAAAAATGGCAGAGACAATGAAGGGACTGCACAGAACACATAGATGTGCAGAAGTGACAAAGGCAGAAATCGGCAGTGAAGTTACTTTAATGGGATGGGTGCAGAAAAGCCGTAACAAAGGCGGAATTGTGTTCGTGGATTTACGTGACCGTTCCGGAATCATTCAGTTGATTTTTGAGGATGGAAGCATTGACCATGAGGGCTTTGAGAAAGCCGGAAAATTGAGAAGTGAATTTGTAATCGCAGTAGTCGGCACGGTGGAGGCACGTTCCGGTGCGGTAAACACCAATCTGGCTACCGGTGAGATTGAGATTCGAGCAAAGCAGCTTCGCATTTTATCTGAGGCGGAGACACCTCCGTTCCCCATTGAAGAGGACAGCAAGACAAGAGAAGAGGTGCGCCTGAAATATCGTTATCTGGATCTGAGACGTCCGGATCTTCAGAGAAACCTGATGCTGCGAAGCAAAGTAGCAACTGTGACAAGAACATTTTTTGCAAACGAGGGATTTTTAGAGATTGAAACACCGACTCTCTGCAACAGCACTCCGGAGGGAGCGAGAGATTATCTGGTGCCAAGCCGTGTGCATCCGGGAGAATTCTATGCGCTGCCGCAGTCTCCGCAGATTCTGAAACAGCTTTTGATGTGTTCCGGTTACGACCGTTATTTCCAGATTGCAAGATGCTACCGTGATGAGGATCTTCGTGCAGACAGACAGCCGGAGTTTACGCAGATCGATATGGAGTTGTCTTTTGTGGATGTCGACGATGTCATTGATGTGAATGAGAGATTTCTTGCAAAATTATTTAAAGAAGTTCTGGATGTGGATGTGCAGCTTCCGATCCAGAGAATGACATGGCAGGAGGCGATGGATCGCTTTGGTTCTGATAAGCCGGATCTGCGTTTTGGTATGGAACTTCACGATGTGACCGATGTAGTAAAAGATTGCGAATTTGCTGTGTTTAAAGGCGCAATTGAAAATGGCGGAAGCGTTCGTGGTATCAATGCCAAGGGACAGGGCGCTATGCCTCGTAAGAAAATTGATAAACTGGTATCCTTTGCCAAAGATTATGGCGCTAAGGGTCTTGCTTATATTGCCATCCAGGAGGACGGCAGCCTGAAATCTTCTTTCGCTAAATTTATGACAGAGGAAGAAATGCAGGCATTGGTTGCTGCCATGGAAGGTGAGGCAGGAGATCTGCTTCTGTTTGCCGCAGACAAAAACAAAGTGGTATACAGTGTTCTGGGAGCACTTCGTCTGGAGCTTGCAAAACAGATGGATCTTTTAGATAAGAATGAATTCCGGTTTGTATGGATCACGGAATTCCCTCTGTTAGAGTGGTCTGAGGAGGAAAATCGTTTTACAGCTATGCACCATCCGTTTACGATGCTGATGGAAGAAGATCTTGATCTTCTCGACACAGATCCTGGAAAAGTGCGTGCAAAGGCTTATGATATTGTATTAAATGGCAACGAGATTGGCGGCGGAAGTGTGCGAATCCATCAGGATGATATTCAGGAGAAAATGTTTGAGGCTCTTGGCTTTACAAAAGAGCAGGCACATGAGAAATTTGGCTTCCTGCTGAATGCGTTCAAATATGGTGTTCCGCCTCATGCAGGTCTTGCTTATGGCCTGGACCGTCTTGTGATGCTGATGGCCAAGAGAGACAGCATTCGTGATGTCATTGCCTTCCCGAAGGTGAAAGATGCATCCGATCTGATGCTGGAGGCTCCGGGACCGGTCGCACAGGAACAGCTTGATGAGCTGGCCTTAATCATTGATAGCAAATGTTCGGAACAGTAGGGTGAAGAACAGAATATAAATGCTATACAAAGAAAATAGTTGCTGCAGACAGGGGAATTCTACAGCAGCTATTTTTGTAAAAACAAAAAGGAGGTAAGAGAGTGAGTACAAAAGTTGAGAGAGTATGGATTGTCGGCGCAAACGGACGAGTGGGGAAAGAGTTCGCAAAGCTGCTGGACACGCGTGAGACAGAACTGGTACAGACAGACATCGAGGATGTGGATGTCACAGATCTTGAGGCAGTGATGTACTATGCGGATGTCAATCGTCCGGAAGTCATCATCAACTGTGCGGGAATCACGGATGTGGAGGCTTGTGAGCGCAACAAAGAGGATGCCTTCCGTGTCAATGCACTCGGTGCGAGAAACTTGAGTGTTGCTGCAAGAAGAATCAAGGCAACACTGGTTCAGCTGTCAACCGATGATGTGTTTAACGGACGTGCGGAAACACCGTATGATGAATTTGCGACACCGTTTCCGCTGTCTAATTATGGCCGTTCCAAACTTGCGGGGGAAAACTTTGTAAAAGATCTCGCTCAGAAATATCTGATTATCCGAAGTTCCTGGGTATATGGAGCAGGAGAAAACTTTGTGACAGATATTTTGGAACAGGCAAAATCTACCAAACAGATACCGGTTGCGGGTAACCAGTTTGCGTCTCCTACAAGCGCAAAAGAGGTTGCAAAATGCATCCATCGTCTGATTCAGGCAGGTGCATACGGAACTTACAACGCAACAACGCTTGGCTATTGCAGCCGTTATGAGTTCGCTCAGAAAATCGTAGAACTGGCAGGCTTGGATGTGGAGATTGTTCGTGTGCCAAACAGCCAGATTCCTGGTTCTGAGCTTCGTCCTTCTTATGCTGTTTTAGATAATCTTATGCTTCGCATAAGCAATATTGAGACACCTGTATCCTGGCAGGAAGCACTGGAAGATTACATGCGGGAAAATGGATATCTGAAACAATAGTAAGGGGGAAATTGAATGAGCAACAACAATACAGAAAAGAAAAAATTGAATTTAACTACCATTATTCTGGTCGCATTGCTTCTGGGTGCGGTAGCTGGTGTGATCGTTCACTATGCAGTGCCGGAAAGCAGCTTCCGTGATGACGTGCTGATCAATGGTATTTTTTATGTGATCGGTAACGGATTTATCCGATTGATGCAGATGCTTGTTGTACCGCTGGTATTCTGTTCTCTGGTATGTGGAAGTATGGCCATCGGTGACACCAAACGTCTTGGAAAAGTGGGCGTAAAGACAATCGGCTTTTATCTCGTCACAACAGCGCTTGCAATCGCACTTGCCCTGACGATCGGAACGCTGTTCAAGCCGGGCGTTGGTCTGGATATGTCCAAGGTACAGGTGGCAGATGTCACAACACAGGAGGCAACCAGCCTGGCAGATACACTGCTGAATATCATTCCGAAGAATCCAATTGGCGCTCTGGCAAACGGCGATATGCTTCCAATCATCCTGTTTGCACTGTTTGTGGGTATTTTGCTGGCTGGACGTGGAGAGAAGGCAGAGACCGTTGCCAATTTCTTCAGTCAGTTCAATGATCTGATGATGGACATGACCATGGCAGTTATGAAAGTGGCACCAATCGGTGTATTTTGTCTGATCGCAAAAACATTTGCAACACTTGGTTTTGATGCTTTTGTGCCGATGTTAAAATACATGGGCTGCGTATTGCTGGCACTTGCAATCCACGGATTTGGTGTTTATCAGATTCTGCTGAAACTGCTTACCGGTTTGAATCCATTCAAATTTATCAAGAAATTCCTGCCGGTTATGGCGTTTGCATTCTCCACAGCAACATCCAATGCGACCATTCCTCTGTCCATTGAGACGCTGAGCAAAAAAATGGGTGTTTCCAAGAAGATTTCTTCTTTCACGATTCCACTCGGAGCGACCATCAACATGGATGGAACGGCGATCATGCAAGGTGTTGCCGTTTGTTTTGCGGCACAGGCGTTTGGCATTCAGCTTTCAGCAGGTGATTATGCGACTGTAATCGCGACAGCAACGCTGGCATCCATCGGAACAGCCGGTGTTCCGGGTGTTGGTCTGGTAACGTTATCGATGGTATTTGCTTCTGTAGGTCTTCCGGTAGAGGCAATCGGTATCATCATGGGTATCGACCGTATTCTGGATATGACAAGAACAGCTGTCAATATTACAGGAGATGCAGTATGTACAACGATCGTTGCATGTCAGGATAAACTGATCGACAAAGATGTATTCAATAACGATGCGGCATAGAAACAGTTGAGCTGAATACATAGAAAACAATCATCTATAAAAAGGAAGTGTTCGATACACAGGTATCGTCACTTCCTTTTGTGCGATTCGATCAATTGTAATCGGAATCATAGCTGGAGTCGGAATCGGAGTCGTAACCGGAATCATAGTCGGAGTCATAACCAGAGTCGCAGCTCGAATCGAACGAGAGGCTTTCTGTCAGACTGCCGAAAATAGAGTTGCCAATCTGCTCGGGACTTTGGATAGTCCAGGATTTTCCATCATTGACCATTGGGATTGAAACGCTTAAGGTAGTCGTTGCGGTGCTTTTTTCCAGGCATTCCTGCATAAGTTCCAGAGATTCCTTAAGACGTCCGTCAGTTCCGGCATAAAGAGATTCCGGTGTCTTCAGATAATTCTGATAGCGTGTGTTGTAATTGTCAATCACTGCATCGATATCGAAGGTAGTTACATCCAGATAAACGGTGGCATTGTATCCTTCCTGGAGGGTTTCTTTGATCTCGTAAGTAAAATCAGACATGACCTGATCGATGATGACGGATGTAAATTCGTCTGCGGTGGGATCGCCATTGTTCAGATATTGGTTCAGGTTTAAATAACAAATAAGCTGATCTTCGCTCATGGAACGAATCGTCGACAGATAGATATTCAGAGTTTCTTCCGGTGTCAGCAGATTGGAGTTGGAAACATATGTGATAAAATTGCCAATAATGTCATTTTCCAGAGCAGCTGTTTTCTGAATTATCCACGTATCCTGCATTTTTTGCAGATGGATAGTACAGCTGTTTTCTACTGTTTCGTAATCGTTGTTTTCCATAAGCTGACAGAGAAGCTGGTAATGATCTTGCAGAGTTTTGTTGGAAGTCTCCTGTCTGGACGAAGCAACATCCAGAATCTGGCTTTGCAGCTGTGCCCCTGTATAATCTCTGGCGAGGCTTTGCGCATCCAGCGTATTCAGACGCAGGGATGCTGTGGCAGAATCCTTGTCGGTCTTAATCTCCAGTATTTTATAATCAAAATTCTGAAAATAATTGGAAATAAAATCTTCTACGGAATCCTGACCGGAATCGGTGGCTGTACTGTCAGGAAAGAGATTTTCAGCTGAAATGTATTCGCGGGCAGTATCTGCATCCAGGTTTTTCAGTTTGTCAAGATCTCTCGTAATGACAGATTCTACAGCGGCTTTTTCCTCATTTTCACACCCTGTCAGGCAAAGAGCCAAAGGGAGGAGAAGAAGAGGAAGTAATCGTGCTTTTCTTATCATAAATGGTTATCCTTTCTATGCATATTATCAGTGTAACAGATAAGAGAAAAATGTCAACCGGATGCATCAGGACCGTGCGCAAAACGGAGAAAAATGATACACTGTGGAATGCTTTACTTTCAGGATGAATCTGCTATAATATAAAAATATATGCTGCTTTTTGCATATATATTTAAGAACATTTGCGGCTTAAGATTGGAGGATATTATGAAGAAACGAATTGCAATTGTGGGGGGAACAGTTGCAGCAGTCGCTGTGGCAGGTGGCGTTTCCTGGTATTTATGGAATCATAAAGGTTCTTCATCAGAACAGAATAAAGTATATGTGACGACGGTTGCAACGCTGATGGGCGATGTTTCGGGAACACAGAACCGCTATGCGGGAGTGGTAGAGCCTCAAAAAACGGTAAAAGTAAAGGTGGACAGCAGCCGTAAGGTGAAGACCGTAAAGGTCAAAGAAGGAGATCAGGTTCATGTGGGTGATGTACTGTTTGAGTATGATGAAAGTGCTGCACAGGACGATCTTGCCCAGGCAGAGCTTGATCTGGAACGCTTAAAAAATGAAGCCAACAGTCTGCAGAACCAGATTGATACGCTTACAAAAGAGAAGAAAGAGGCAAAAGAAGAAGAGCAGCTTTCTTATACGATTGAGATTCAGACTGCACAGATGAATCTCAAGAAAAATGAATATAACCAGAAGACAAAAGAAAAGCAGATAGAAAAATTAAAAAATTCCTCGGGTGATCTGGAAGTCAAAAGTGAACTTGCAGGTGTGATTAAGAAAATCAATGAATCGGTGATCAGCAACAATGATTCGGATATGGATTCCGGGTCGAGCGATTCCGGGGCGGAGACGGCTTTTATTACGATTGTGGCGACAGGAACTTACCGGGTGAAGGGAATGATCAATGAGACGAATATGAATTCGATCGTCGAAGGGGAACCTGTTCTGATCCGTTCGAGAGTGGATAAAGATGTGACCTGGACCGGTGTGATGACCGGGGTGGATACGAAAGAACCTGAATCATCCGGAAATAATATGGACAGTATGTACAGCTATGGAGAATCATCGGATACACAGACCTCTTCTTCGAATTATCCATTTTATGTAGAACTGGACTCTGCTGATGGGCTGATTCTTGGACAGCACGTATACATTGAGCCTGACAATGGGCAGGACGAGGTGAAGGAGGGCGTCTGGCTGGATGAATTCTATCTTGTGGATGTGGATACAGAGGCACCGTATGTGTGGGCTTCCTCCAGCAGGGACAGGCTGGAAAAGAGAACCGTTTCTCTGGGAGAATATGATGAGAACCTTGGAAAATATGAAATTACGGAAGGCCTGACGAGAGAGGACTGCATCGCATTTCCGGAAGATACGCTGGAGGAAGGAATGGAGACAGCGATCAATTCCAATGGGCAGACGCCGGGAAGTCAGAATCCGGAAGATAGTATGGACAGCAGCTTTGACAGCGGCATGGACAGCAGTTTTGACAGCAGTGTAGACAGTGATTTCGAGGGCGAATTTGACAGCAGCATGAGTGTGGACGAGGAGGTGGAACCCTGATGATTCTGGAGATGCAGCATATTTATAAAAATTACCAGCAGGGCAAAATGGAAGTTCCGGTCCTCAAAGATGTTAATTTTTCGATGGAAGAGGGAGAATATGTGGCAATCATGGGACCGTCCGGTTCCGGGAAAACAACATTGATGAACCTGATCGGCTGTCTGGACAAACCTACTTCGGGGAGCTTTTTGCTGGATGGCATGGATGTGAGCAAGTGTTCCGAAAATGAAATGTCGGATATGCGTCTGCACAAGCTCGGGTTTGTTTTTCAGAGCTTTCATCTTCTGGCAAAACAGAGTGCGATTGAAAATGTGATGATGCCGCTGAACTATGCCGGTGTGCCGAAAAAGAAGCGCAGAGAGATTGCCTTTGCCGCTCTGGAGCGTGTGGGGCTTGCGGAGCGCGTGGATTTTCTTCCGAATCAGCTTTCGGGAGGACAGATGCAGAGAGTTGCGATTGCCCGGGCCATCGTGAACAGTCCGAAGCTTTTGTTGGCAGACGAACCGACGGGGGCTCTTGACAGCAAATCCGGTCAGCAGGTGATGGAACTGTTTCAAAAACTGAATGAGGAGGGCGTGACGGTATTGATGATTACGCATGACTCGGAGATTGCCGCGCATGCAAAACGTACAGTTCTGATTCGAGACGGTGTGCTCAGAGAGGAAGAGGTGTCTGCGCATGAATAAAAAGAAAAGGGTCGTGCTGGCAGCGGCAGTGATCATTGGGCTGGCGGCGGCCGGAACCGGGATTTTTTATACAGTAAAGCAGGCGAATGCAAAAGTCATCTCGGTTGTTCCGATGGAGAGCCTGGCGCAGAATTATTTTTATGATGAGAGTCAGGAGGAACTGAGCGGACAGATCACGACGCATGTCACACAGGAAGTAAAGCTGGAAAGTGATTCAGTCATTGATGAAGTGTATGTAAAGAAAGGCGACAGGGTCAAAACAGGTGATAAGCTGATGTCGTACGATACTACCCTGACAGAGATGGAATTGAGCATTGAGAAACTGACAAAGGAAAAAAATGAGAAAGACCTGAAAAAAACGCAGGACAGGCTTGAGGAGTTGGAAAACGGAGCAGCGCTGAAGGCGGATGATATGGACAATGCTTCTTTTGGAAATTATGACAGCGGCAGCGATTCTGGAGACGATGATATGGCAGCGCTTGAGGTGCCAAAATCCTCCGGAATGATTGGAGTAAATGCTTTTCGTCCTCTTGCGGTTGTGAACACACAGGAAATGCCGGAGGAGACACCGCAGGAGACAGAAACGCCGGAGCCGACTGAGACACCGCAGCCGCAGGCGGAAGTGTACCAGGTGCTTGATTTTGATTCGATTCCCTACCAGGGTACGGGAACAGCAAAAGATCCTTACTGTTTTCTCTGCGATGCAAAAGAGGAGTATATCATCGTCAAGGGCTCTTTTTTGAATAAAATGGCAGGATATGATGAACAGGGAAGCGAGAAGATTGAGGAGATGGCACCGTTTTGGTACCGAATAGAATTCCATGAGAATAATGAGATTGCAGATCACAGCAATCCAGAGGCTTCTCTGATCGGGTATTATGTGAAAAAAGGCGGTTCGGAATCAATGGATCCCCAGGACCAGAAATTTTTTTCGGTGGAAAAAGCCATACTGCCGTCGGACAATACCGTGGTGCTGACGCCGACACCGACGCCGGAGCCGGAGGAAGACTGGGGCGATGGGGAAGAAGACTGGTACGATGATGGAGAAGATGGCGAGATTGGATTTACAAGAGAGGAAGTCATCAAATCGAAGAAACAGACCATTGCTTCTCTGAAAATTCAGATTAAGACGAATGAACTTCAGATTTCCAAGCTTGAAAAGAAAATCAAAAATCAGACGGTACTGGCTTCGATTGATGGTCAGGTTACGACCGTGGGAGATCCGGTGACAGGAGAGGCAGATGGAGATGCGTTTCTCGTTGTGGAGAGTGATGACGGACTTTATGTAAAAGGTGCTGTCAGCGAACTGCTGCTGGACCGCCTCACTGTGGGGCAGTCACTCAATGTCACTTCCTATGAGACGGGACTGAACTTCCAGGCAGAAATCAGGGAGATATCCCAGTTCCCGGCGGACAATGCAATGCAGTATTATTCCGGTATGGGCAATCCGAATGTTTCCTATTATCCTTTTATAGCAGTGGTGCTGGGAGATGCCGAGCCAAACAATGGGGAATCGGTGAGCCTTCGGATTGACAGCGATGCCTCGACGGGCGATGCGCTGTATGTGGATGCGGCATTTGTGCGCTATGAAGACGGCGTGTATTATGTATTCAAGGAAGAAGACGGAAAATTGAAAAAGCAGATTGTCACAGCGACGAAAAGCTTTGACGGTTATACCGTGACCATCACTTCGGGACTGACCATGGAAGATAAGATTGCATTCCCGTACGGAAAAGGTGTGAAGGAAGGTGCACCGACGAAAGAAGGATCTTTGGATGAAGTATATGGATATTATTAGGGAGGAGAAATGCGATGCTTGAAAATATCAGACTTGCTTTTCAGGGAATCTGGTCCCATAAAATGCGCTCTTTCCTGACGATGCTCGGCATTATCATTGGAATTGCCTCGATTATTTCCATCGTATCGACCATCCGCGGAACCAGTGAGATGCTCAAGCAGAATCTCATCGGAGCAGGAAACAATGCAGTTACCGTGAATCTCAATGACGGCGATTCTGTCTATGACGTTGCGTGGGGCGATACCAGTAAGAAGACACCGATTCTTACTGAGGAAATCAAGGAGAAAGTAAGGAATCTGGAAAATGTGGAAAACGCATCCTTTTTCTACAGCAGAACCTATGCGGATGGGATTTACTACGATGATTCCAGTCTGCAGGGAGGCAAGATTTACGGTGTGGACAGTGCGTACCTGAATACCTGCGGTTATATCATTCAAAATGGAAGAGGCTTTGTGGACAAAGATTTCAGTGAATACCGCAAGGTAGTACTGTTGGACAACAACGCGGTCAACAGTATGTTCGGGGAAGAAAATCCACTGGGAAAAACAATTGAAATCAAAGGAGAGCCATTTACGGTGGTGGGCGTGTATACGAATTCTTCCACGTATGAGCCTACGATCAATTCTATCGAAGATTACTACACGTACAACCAGGATATGTCCGGTACTGTGCTGATACCGAACAGCTGCTGGCCCATCATCTACAAATACGATGAGCCGGAAAATGCGGTTGTCCGTGCAAAGAATACGGACGCCATGAGTAAGGTGGGACAGAAAACAGCCGAAACTTTAAATGAGGCGATCACCGACAGCAGCAAACTGAAATACAAAGCAGTCGATCTTCTGGAACGGGCGCAGCAGCAGCAGGAGCTGAGTGAGAGCACAAATCGGCAGCTCATCTGGATTGCGAGTATTGCGCTTCTGGTCGGCGGTATTGGAGTCATGAATATTATGCTGGTGTCTGTCACAGAGCGAACGAGTGAGATTGGTCTGAAGAAAGCAATCGGTGCCAGAAAGAATCGAATTTTGTTTCAGTTTCTGACAGAGGCAGCTGTGCTGACCAGTCTTGGCGGTGTGATCGGCGTTGTGGTTGGATTGATTCTGGCAAAAGTGATTTCAAAAGTGGCATCTATTCCTGTCGCCATCAGCATTCCGGCGATTGTGATTTCTGTAGTATTTTCGATGGTGATTGGAATTGTATTTGGACTTCTGCCGTCCATCAAGGCGGCGAATCTCAATCCGATTGATGCATTGAGAAGAGAATAAAATAAAAAATCAAAAAGAAACGTATCCTTCCGTCAGATAAGACGGAAAAGATGCGTTTCTTTTTGTATGGAAAAGCATATATTTCGATGCTGCAAAAATCAGAATCCAAGCGGTTCCTCCGTGAGAACGACAATGATACGTCCTGGAATTCTGGATTTGCGTGTGACAAGAATCTGTGCACAGATACATCCCGGAGAGAGGCAGTCTGCACAGACACCTGTGGCGGAACACGGAGTATCTACGCCGACACGGATCGCATTGGGCGGGCAGGCTTCTGTGCGAATACGTTTGACTGCAGCGTCCACATCGGCACACATTTTGTTCATGCTGGCAAGAACAATGACATGAGCAGGGCCGTGTGCGATACATGCCACACGGTTGGCTGCACCGTCAATGTTCACGAGTTCACCGTCTTTGGTAAATGCGTTTGTGCTGGTCAGAAAATAGTCGGCGCATACCATTCTGCCGTAAAGGGCACGCTGTTCCTCCGGAGTTTTTGCGGTGGAACGATCGATCAGCTCATAGTCGCCGTTGCGGATGGCATCCATGACACCGGCTTCTACCATACTCTCAGAGCCTCCCCATGTAATCGAAGAGCCTTTTTCCATGAGACTTAAAATTTTCTCTTTTGCCGATTCTTTTGTTGGGCAGTAGAAAGCGGTCATTCCACGCTTCTCGAATTTTTTCATCACTGTTTCTGCAGTTTTTGCAAAAGCTTCACTTTTATAAGACATATGTATTCCTCCTGGTAAAATCATTTGTTCGTATCTGTTCAGTATCCTCACAGATATTACCTGCTGAACAGTTACATTTGCTCTATTATACTCTCTTTGCATGGAAAATTCAATAAAGTACAAAGGCACAGTCTTGAGAAATGGAATGGAATGTGATAGAATGATAAGAACGCATTGACAGGAATGCGTTTTCTTATGACAAAAAGTTCCAAAATTTAAGAGAGGGATGAATTCATGAAAAAAGTTGCCATTGTTACAGACAGCAATAGTGGTATTACGCAAAGTGAGGCAAAAGAACTCGGGATCACAGTAGTTCCGATGCCGTTTTATATTAATGAAGAATTGTTTTTGGAAGATATTACATTGAGTCAGGAGCAGTTTTATGAGAAACTGGCGGATAATGCGGAGATTTCCACCTCCCAGCCGTCGCCGGGAGAACTTCTGGAATTGTGGGATCGTGTTTTGGAGGAATGTGAGGAGATCGTTCATATTCCAATGTCCAGTGGACTGAGTACTTCCTGCCAGACCGCTTTGATGCTTGCACAGGACTATGATGGAAAAATACAGGTAGTTAATAATCAGAGGATTTCTGTGACACAGAGCAGATCTGTGAGAGATGCCGTTGAACTGGCGAAAGCAGGAAAATCTGCGGCGGAAATCAAAGAGATTCTGGAAAAAGACAAGATGGAGTCCAGCATTTATATCACGCTGGAAACATTAAAATATCTGAAAAAGGGCGGAAGAATCACTCCTGCTGCTGCCGCCATCGGAACGGTGCTCAATCTGAAGCCGGTACTGCAGATTCAGGGGGAGAAACTGGATGCTTTCTCCAAATGCCGCGGTAAAAAGCAGGCGAAGAAGACGATGATCCGTGCCATACAGGCGGATTTTGAAAAACGCTTTGCCAAAGAGATTGAAGAAGGAAAACTGGAGCTGGAGGCTGCTTATACCTGTGGAAGCGAGGAAGCAGAGGAGTGGAAGTGCGAACTGGAAGAGGCATTCCCTGGTTTTGAAATCCATATGGCGCCGCTTTCTCTGAGCGTTGCCTGCCATATTGGACCGGGAGCTGTGGCAGTGGCGTGCTCCAAAATATCATGTGAACAGTAAATACGAAGGAGTCAAAATAATGAAAAAACTTATTGATCTGCTTGCAGAGGAAATGCAGGCGGCTTTTGAAAAAGCAGGATATGATGCTTCTTATGGAAGAGTATCTGTGTCAAATAGACCAGATTTGTGTGAATATCAGTGCAATGGAGCGATGGCAGGTGCCAAGGCTTACAAGAAAGCGCCGATTATGATTGCCAATGATGTAGTGGCACAGCTGCAGGACAGCAGTGTCTTTTCTCAGGTGGATGCCGTGAATCCGGGATTCATCAATCTGAGAGTGAAAGAGGAATTTCTTGCGGATTATCTGAAAGAGATGACAGCAGATGATCATCTCGGTGTAACACAGGCAGAAAATCCGAAGACAATCATGATTGACTACGGCGGCCCGAATGTGGCAAAGCCGCTTCATGTCGGACATCTTCGATCTGCGATCATCGGGGAATCCATCAAGCGTCTCGGACGTTTTATGGGACATAAAGTGATTGGCGATGTGCATCTGGGAGACTGGGGACTGCAGATGGGACTGATCATTACCGAGCTTCGTCACCGTCAGCCGGATTTGGTGTATTTCCAGGAAGGTTATGAGGGAGAATATCCATCTGAGGCACCGTTTACGATCGGTGAGCTGGAGGAAATTTATCCGGCAGCCAGCGCAAAATCCAAAGAGGATGAAGCATACAAAGAGGAAGCGATGGAGGCAACACACAGACTGCAGCAGGGAGACGCCGGCTACATGGCATTGTGGAACCACATTCTCAATGTCTCTGTGACTGACCTCAAAAAGAACTACGAAAAATTAAATGTTACATTTGATCTGTGGAAGAAGGAGTCCGATGCCCAGCCGTATATTCCGGATATGGTGCAGTATCTCAAAGATGAGGGATATGCACACCTTGACCAGGGTGCACTTGTGGTGGATGTCAAAGAAGAGACTGACACAAAGGAGATTCCGCCGTGCATGATCCTCAAATCTGACGGTGCTTCTCTGTACAATACGACCGATCTGGCAACGATTGTGGAGCGTATGAAGCTGTTTCATCCGGATGAGATCATCTATGTCGTGGACAAACGTCAGGAGCTGTATTTTACACAGGTGTTCCGCTGCGCGAGAAAGGCAAAGCTGGTGGATGAGAACACAGGGCTGTTTTTCCTCGGCTTTGGCACGATGAATGGCAAGGACGGAAAACCGTTTAAGACACGTCAGGGCGGTGTCATGCGTCTGGAAACCTTGATCGGTGAGATCAATGAGGAAATGTACAAGAAAATCGTAGAAAACAGAAGCGTCAAATCCGAGGATGCTAAAAAGACGGCACAGACAGTCGGACTGGCAGCTATCAAATACGGCGACCTGTCCAACCAGGCGACCAAGGATTATGTGTTTGATGTGGATCGATTTACCTCCTTTGAGGGAGATACCGGTCCGTATATCCTGTATACGATCGTGCGTATCAAATCGATCCTTAACCGTTATGTGGAGGCGGGCGGAGATCTTGCCGCATGCAGCATGAGCGGTGCTTTCAATGAGAGCGAGAAATCATTGATGCTGGAGCTTGGCAAGTTTGCCGGTACGATTGAAAATGCCTATGAGGAAAAAGCGCCTCATAAGATTTGTGCGTACATTTATGACGTGGCAAATGCCTTTAATCATTTCTATCATGAGACAAAGATTCTCGGTGAAGAGGATGAGAACAAGAGACAGTCCTGGATTGCTCTTCTTGCTTTTGCACAGAGAGTTCTGGAGACAGCAATCGATATTCTCGGTTTCTCCGCACCGGATAAGATGTAACAAAGATAAGGAGATACGCAATGTATCGAGTGATTTTATTTGATCTCGACGGCACACTGACAGATTCCGGCGAAGGAATTACAAAGTCCGTACAGTATGCCATTGAGAAGCTTGGGATGGGAGAGTACCCGTTAGAGCAACTGCGCTCTTTTGTGGGACCTCCTCTCATGGAGCAATTTATGAGTTTCTGTGATATTTCACAGGAACGCGCAAGGGAGGCTGTCCAGTACTATCGTGAGCGTTACAGCCTTGTGGGTCTTTATGAAAACCGTCCCTATGACGGTATCCAAAAGCTTTTAAAAGAGTTGAAAGAACAGGGGTATCTGCTCGGCGTGGCTTCTTCTAAGCCGGAGTATTTTGTAGACAAAATCCTGAAATATTTTTCACTGGATTCGTATTTTGATGCCGTGGTGGGAAGTGAGCTTTCCGGACAGCGCACCAGCAAGGCGGAAGTTGTGGAGGAAGCGCTGAGAAGACTTGGCGTTTCTGACAGAAGGCAGGAGGTTGTGCTGGTCGGTGACCGCAAGTATGATGTGATCGGAGCAAGAGCGATGGGCATTGACTGTGTTGCTGTTTCTTATGGCTATGGCGATATGCAGGAGCTTATGGAAGTGCATCCGGTGTATATAGCCAAATCGGCGGAGGAACTTGCAGATTTTTTCGGATTATCCCTCTGACCCGTCGGGATGGTATCGTTCGGGGAATCTGGAGGGTAATATATCCGGCATTGATTTATGAGATACTGATGATCGTGACATCTATGCTGATCTCGATTCCTCTGCTGTTTTTCGGAGCGACGAGTAATCGAATCATGCAGTCGTCGCTGTGGGCAACTGCGGTGGCTGGCGTGGTTATGATTCCGATTGCTATCGTTATGATGCGGATGGACAGCAGAAGGCGGAACCCGCTTTTGGAACATCACAATCATTTGAGTCTGTCAAAGATCATGTGGATGATCGGACTGGGTGCTTCGCTGGCGTATGTCGTGAATTTTCTCATGGCAGTGCTTCATATTTTTGAACTGTTTCCATCCTACAGTGAGGAGACGAGCAAAGTCCTTATGTCCAATAAATTCTGGATCACGTTTTTGTGCGGCGCGCTGATTGGACCGATCGCAGAAGAATTTGTATTTCGCGGACTGATTTTTCAGCGCCTGAAAGATTACTTTCGCTGTCCGACGGCAATCGTTTTATCGGGACTGATCTTTGGAGTGTTCCACGGAAATATGGCGCAGTTTTTGTATGCATCTGTGCTTGGCATAATTTTTGCCTGGTTCATGGAGTATTTTCATACGATGGAAGCACCTATTCTTCTTCATGTATCTGCGAACGCCTGGTCTTTTGCCTTGTCTTATTTCGGGGAGGACTGGTTTAAGATTGGAGCCGGGATTCCGATGCTTGCAGTTGTTGGAGCACAGATTTTAATCGTCATCAGCAGTGTTGTATATATCCGTTCAAAAAGGAAATAGGCGGGGGTGGACAGGGGGACAGGTT
>JAUNPJ010000116.1 GCA_030536755.1 Eubacteriales bacterium
ATACGAAGATTATGTCAAGATTCAGATGCGTTTACAGGACGGTTGGTCTGCCAACTTTCCTCGGTGCAAAATCTTGACGAATCAGTTACTATCTCCGTACCATCTGGTACGGAGACTTTTTGTAGAAGTGGCCACGAAATCTTGGGAAAGTTTGTTTGGAGTCCTTTTTATTGGCAATGGGGTGTGTTATAATGAAAAAAAGGAAACCCTAGATTGACCTAGATTGAAAAAGTGAGCGTCAGGTTTGAGGCGATTTTTGGAAAGAAATGCAGAAAGAAATAAACGGAAGGCATAGAAGGATATCTTCTATCCATGAATTCAGAATGAGGAAATGAAATGGAAAATCGTCAGATTATTTTAGAGACCAAACTGGTAAGTGATGTGAAAGGAACTTTTTTTGTGCCTTCCTACCAGAGGGGCTTTCGTTGGGGTGAATACGAGGTTTTGCGCCTCTTGAATGATGTCTATTCCAACGGAAAGAAAAACTACTGCCTCCAGCCTGTTGTTGTCAGGAAGAAAGGCGATTTCTACGAATTGATTGACGGCCAGCAGCGACTGACGACGCTGTATCTGATTTATCGTTACATGAAGAATGTCAATCCATTCTTCAGCGAACCAGCCTTTGACCTCGTCTATGAAACAAGAGAGCATTCTGCAGACTTCCTTCGGTCCATTGACCCAAGTCGGCGGGAAGAAAATATTGATTTTTGGTTCATCGCAAATGCCTATGAAACCATAAAGAAATGGTTTGAAGAAGATTTACAAATTCGAGTTCTGCACATTTTTGAATACTTCAAGGAAGATGTGAAAATCATCTGGTATGAGGTTGGTGAAAATGAGGATGCCATTTCTCTGTTTACCCGATTGAACATCGGAAAAATTCCCCTCACCAGCGCCGAGCTCGTAAAGGCTATGTTTCTGAGCAGCGGCGGCAAAGGAAAAATGGATCGTGAAAAACAGGAGGAAATTTCACTGCAGTGGGATACAATGGAGAAAGAACTCCATGATGATTCCCTGTGGTATTTCCTGACGAATCGTGCCCATGCCCGCTACCAGACAAGAATTGATTTGATTCTTGATCTGCTTTCGGAAAAGCCTGTGGACAGTCGTGATCCATATTATACATTTTTTAAATTGGACGAGATTGGGAAAACCGTGTCTCTGGAGAATCTGTGGCGTAAAATCCAGCAGACATTTTTGTTGCTAAAAGACTGGTATGAGAATCACGAGCTTTACCACAAGATTGGGTATCTCATTGCCTCCGAGAAGATGACACTTCAGGGAATCTTCAGCCTTTCTGCAGGAAAAACGAAACAGGAATTTCGTTCCGCATTGGATTCCTGTATACGTGACAGCATCGTAATCCAGGGGAATTATGCGGACCTGAGTTATGAGAAGCCGCTGGATTATAAGCGAATCAGCACCCTCCTCCTGTTGTTTAATGTGGAGTCTGTGCGCCTGAACGGTGAACACACGCAGTGGTTCCCCTTTGACAAGTTCAAATTTGATGGCAGTGGAAAAGCGGCGTGGTCGCTGGAGCATATCCATGCACAGCAGTCGGAAGGCCTGCGCACGCAGGAGATGTGGAAGGAATGGCTGAGACTTCACATTCCCTCCGTCCGTTCTGTCGTACATGATGAAACCCTCGCCGCTGAAATGCAGTCCGCCATTGAAAAAGAAAAGCTGGAGCGTTCAGAATTTGATGAACTCCAGCAGAAGGCGGTCAGTCTGCTGTCTGTACAGGGAAATGCAGAATATATGCATTCCATAAGCAATCTGGCCTTACTGCGTTCTGATGACAACGCCGCACTCAACAATTCCACGTTTGATGTGAAAAGAAACCGGATTGTTGAGATGGACAAGAACGGCCAGTACATTCCCTTCTGCACAAAAATGGTCTTTCTGAAATACTATACCCCTTCGGAAGACAATCAGCTTCATTTTTGGGGACTGGCAGACCGGGTTGCATACATCAAAGCAATGAACAAGGTGCTTTCTCCTTATCTGGCGGAGCCAATCTCTTGCGTGGAGGAATTATAAAATGAATAGCACACTGCATTCGTTTATGGATATTTTTGAAACGGATTTTACCGATGGCAAGGAATCCGTCCGCCTTCAAAAGATTATTATTCCGATCATTCAAAGAGACTATGCGCAGGGCAGGCGTGATCCGGAGGTCGATCGTGTCAGGAGCCGATTTCTGGATTCGCTGCATGGGGCTCTTTCCGAGCCAATCACGCTTGATTTTGTGTATGGAGATATTGATGAAAACGGTGTGATGACCCCGCTGGATGGGCAGCAACGGCTGACAACCCTGTTCCTTTTGTATTGGTATGCGGCAAAAAAAGCGAGGGTTTCCAAAGAGGATTCCGCTTTTCTGTCGCGTTTTGGATATGAAACGCGATACAGTGCCAGATATTTCTGCAAAGAACTGACAACCTTTACACCCTCCTTCCAGACGGCGTTGTCGGAAGAAATCGTCGACCAGGCATGGTTTCCGCTGGATTGGCAAAAGGACCCCACTATCAGTTCCATGCTTGTGATGCTGGACGCCATCGATGAAAAATTTAAAGATGCCGAGGATTTGTGGGATAAACTCAAAAACGGGGCCATCACCTTTTATTTTCTGCCAATCAGAGATATGGGCTTGACGGATGACCTGTACATCAAAATGAACTCCCGCGGGAAACCTCTGACCCGATTTGAACATTTCAAGGCAGAGCTGGAACGGTGCATTCGCTCCGTTGATGAGGAAACGACAAAACGAATCATGCCGAAGATAGACAGGGACTGGACCGATTTGCTGTGGCAGTACCGTGATTCCGATAACGGCGGCATCGATGACATGGTTACCGATGATGAGTTTTTGAAGTACTTCCGATTTGTCTGTGATATCATCTGCTATCAGAAGGGGGAATCCCCGCAGGGAAAGAGTTCCGATGAGTTCAATCTGCTGGCGGAATACTTCACAGGAGAAAAGGAAACCGTCCTTCATAATCTTGAAACGCTCGAATCTTATTTTACCTGCTGGTGCCGCATTGACGGTTTTGGCAGTCCGAAAGAGTTTCTGCAATCCTGTATGTCCCGCACACATGAAGATGGAAAAATCGTGGTGGACTCCAGAAACAAGCTTGATATTTTTGAAGACTGCCTCCATTCCTATGCGGATAAAAGTGGGCGGTTGAGGCTCTTTCCGCTGAATCGTATCGTGCTTTTGTATGCGATTATCTGCTTCTTGCGGCACAGAAAAGAAATATCCTTTCCGGAGTTCATTGTGAGACTGCGCATGGTCAATAACCTGATTCAGAATTCCGAAGACGAAATCAGCGACAGAAATGATAGAAATCGACTGCCTGCCATTCTTCAGCAGACGCAGACTGTTATGATGACCGGAGAGGTCAGCGATACGATTGAAAATAACTTTAACGTGAACCAGATTGCGGAGGAAAAGGAAAAGAAAGCGTTTCTTGCGCAGCAGCCGAATCGGGCAGAACTCGTGTACGTACTGGAGGACCACCCCAATTTGAAAGGGCAAATCAGTATAATCGGCCTTGACCATGTTGATTATGCGGCACGATTTGCATCGCTGTTCTCGTGCGAGTGGGATTTGATTGACTGTGCGCTGATGTCGATAGGAGACTATGGCCAGCAGGAACGGAACAAATGGCGGTGGCAGTATGGCTCCAGAAAGATGCAAATTGCATGGGATGAACTGTTCCACAAAAGTGGCAACATCGGATTTGAGAAGACAAGGGAGATTCTGATTCAGTTGTTGTCCAAGGCAGAGTCGTTTACGAATGAATATTTATTAGGCGTTCGCAATGAGTTCATCTCTTCCTGTGAATCTTCGGGGATTTACCCGTGGCGATACTACTACGTCAGATATGATGCCTTCCGTCCGGGCAGCTACGGAAAATACAGCAATAGCAACGTTTCAGAGAAGCCGTATCTGTTTTCTGTCATGCAGACAAAATCGCAATGGTCATCGAATACCTACATGCCGTATCTGAAAGAAGCAGATGACGCGCACCTTTCCAGAGATTCTTTTGGGCAGCGCCTTGTTTATGGAGACAGGCATATCGTATGCGATAATGCGGCATATCTGCTTCGGGACAACGCTACGGAGACGGTGATCCGTGCTTATCCGATCCCGCAAAACGAGGACGGAATGGATATGGAGGATCGGATCCTCTTGCTGAAAAAGCTGATTTCCACAAAGGAACTGCTTTCCGTATAAGGGGCCGAGTAAGGTCGCTTGGTGTCCTAAAGGGGGATTTTCAATGAAAGAGCAGCTCAAAAAGCTGAGTAAAGAATCTCTTAAGTTCTTGGACGATTCGTTTGGAATCCATGGAGATGCACTGGATTCTTTTACGGAGGAGCAGTATGATGAACTGTACGACAGACTCTGCGACATCGAAGTGGAAGAAACGATCAAAGCTGATGATGAACCGCTATCCGATAGGGGAAGAATGGCGTCCGATCTCGTGACAATTCTGGGCGAGGTTTATGCGCAGGAATGGGAGAGCATCGATGATGAGATGGATTCCGGTACAAATATTATGGCGGTTTCTGATGATGTGATTGCATCGTCAATGGAGCCGGATGCCGAGTGGACTCCGGAAGAAATCCGGAAATGGTATCATCAGCATCATACCGAGGAGGGCCTTGCGCGGACATATGCGGTTGCCAGCAACAATTTCTGGTGGGGCGAAGATGAAGCATACGACTTTGAAGAAGGTACACCCGAATGCCAGGAAACATGTAGGATCACAGACGCATGGGGAAATTTGTCGAAAGAATTGGAAGTTGAAATATTCTCCCTCTTGAAAAATGAAGGCTGGGAGATTCCAGAGTCGGGAACACTTGAGGTTCTTGTTCCGTTCATGGTCAGAAATGGCTATTATTATAATATCGGTTGGTGGGAACCCAAAGAGGAATAACGCCATTTTAAGAAGTAACAATTCTACCATCTCCGTACCATCTGGTACGGAGACTTTTTGTAGAAGTGAATTTGCCACGAAATTTGGGAAAAGTTTGGTTGGAGTCCTTTTTATTGGCAATGGGGTGT
>JAUNPJ010000059.1 GCA_030536755.1 Eubacteriales bacterium
CTCATACAGCAGCAGCTACGACAGCGGCTATGACAGCAGTTCGTACAGCAGCAGTTATGACAGTGGTTATGACAGTTCGTCAGACTGGTAACAGATGGAAATTTTATTTTTTGTTTATAGATTTTTTAGAAAAATCACCAAAAATTCTATCACAAAAAATAAAATTAGTGGTTGATTAATTTGAGAAAAAAAAGTATTATATATCTATATGTATGTAATATACAGGTGAATGAACAGTTAACCGCAGGGTTTGAAATAAGGGCATGATAAAAGGAGGAAGTACGTTGTTAGAGATTATGACAAATGAAGCTGAATCATCTGCAAAGATTATTGTAATCGGCGTAGGTGGAGCAGGCAATAATGCAGTAAATCGAATGGTAGAAGAAACAATCGGCGGAGTTGAGTTTGTCGGTGTAAATACAGATAAACAGGCACTGACTTTGTGCAAGGCACCATCTGTTCTTCAGATTGGTGAGAAGCTGACGAAGGGACTGGGCGCAGGTGCACAGCCTGAGGTTGGACAGAAGGCAGCCGAGGAGAGCATGGAAGAGATCAAGCAGATCATGGAAGGTGCTGACATGGTATTCGTTACCTGTGGTATGGGCGGCGGAACAGGAACCGGTGCTGCACCAGTCATTGCCGGCATTGCCAAAGATATGGGCATTCTGACTGTTGGTGTTGTTACAAAGCCATTCCGTTTTGAGGCAAAGGCTCGTATGAACAATGCAATCGCAGGTATTGAGAGACTGAAAGATAATGTAGATACTCTGATTGTGATTCCGAATGATAAGCTTCTCGAAGTCGTTGACAGAAGAACAACCATGCCGGAAGCACTCAAGAAAGCTGACGAAGTTCTTCAGCAGGCAGTACAGGGTATCACAGACCTGATCAATCTGCCGGCTCTTATCAACCTTGACTTTGCGGATGTTCAGACTGTTATGACAGGCAAAGGTATCGCACACATCGGTATCGGTGAGGCGAAAGGCGATGACAAGGCTCTGGAAGCTGTTCAGAAGGCAGTATCCAGTCCGCTGCTGGAGACAACGATCAAAGGTGCAACTCACGTTATCATCAATATTTCCGGAGATATTTCTCTTATGGATGCGAACGATGCAGCAAGCTACGTTCAGGAACTCACAGGAGACGACGCAAACATCATCTTTGGTGCTATGTATGATGATACAAATGCAGATTACGCAAGAATTACAGTTATCGCAACAGGTCTGGATGATACCGCTGCACGTTCCGGCTATGCAAAGAAACCAGGATTTTCTTTCAACAATAATGTAGGCGCACAGACAGCTGCAAAGACATCTTCCGCAGGCAGCTCCATCCCAAGCTTCACAATGCCGAACCTGAATCTGAGCCAGCCAAAGATGCCGCAGAGCACCGTACAGAAGAAAGATATCCAGATTCCGGATTTCTTAAAAAGACAGTAATGAATCAGAGAATGCATAAATAAGTATGAAGAAAGGCTATTCGCAAAATGCGGATAGCCTTTTTGAAACTCAGCGAAACATGCAGGAGATTAATCGCAGCGGAAGGTACCGCAGGTAGTATCCTGGCTTTTGGATGCAGAAGAACCGGTGATACCGATCTTGGCAGCATCGCATTTGTAGTTTTCGTTGTAAATACAGTGGTGCGCCTCGCAGTCTACATGAATGGTCTTGCAGCCACATCCTTCGGAGTTGCTGTAATCCTGTCCGGTTCTTTCTTTGAAACTTTCGCAGCAGGTTTCGTCAGCAGCGTGTGCGTCCTTGCCGCCCACCATGATGTCTCCTTTGGAACAGAGTTCATTTTTGTTGTACACGCAGGTAATTGCGGAACAGCTTAACATTGGCATAATCGTGTCCTCCTTAAATTTGTTTTTGGTACCGGAATAGTATGCGCAAAAAACAAAGGTTTATGCTGTTTGAAACAAAAAACAAAAAAACAGATATATCTCTTGACAACGCATCATAGATATGATAGAGTAGCAGAGTACGCAACAGGAAAGAAGAGTATCCACTCTCACCCTGGCGCAGAAGGCGACCTGGGTTCATATAGGAAAGCAGCACACAGAGGCAATTCGGCAGGTGTGTTTATTTATATGAAGTGTGGATAGTCTGTCTATCGACACTGTTTTTATATGTAAAAGAAAAATTCTTTTTGATGGAGGTGCACTACAATTAGCAATTTAATGATTAACGAACAAATCCGAGACAAAGAGGTACGTTTAATTGGTCCGAATGGCGATCAGCTTGGAATTATGTCTGCAAAGGAAGCCATGTTTAAAGCTCAGGAGGCAGGACTGGATCTGGTAAAAATTGCTCCGAATGCGAAACCGCCGGTATGTAAGATTATCGATTACGGTAAATACAAATACGAGCTGGCACGCAAAGAGAAGGAAGCAAGAAAAAAACAGAAAACAATTGAAATTAAAGAAGTGCGTCTCTCACCAAACATTGATGTGAATGACATGAACACAAAGGCTAATGCGGCAAGAAAGTTTATTTCCAAAGGAGACAGAGTAAAAGTAACACTTCGTTTCCGCGGAAGAGAGATGGCTCATATGCATGCCAGCAAACACGTTCTGGATGATTTCGCAGAGCTTTTGTCCGATGTGGCAGCTGTGGAGAAGGCTCCAAAGGTGGAAGGCAGAAGCATGACCATGTTTTTGACTGAAAAGCGTTAGTAATAGTCAGCAGATCCTCTGCTGAATCATTGCAAATAAGATTATCTAGCAAAATTAAGGAGGAATACAAAATGCCAAAAATGAAAACCAATAGAGCTGCTGCAAAGCGCTTTAAAAAAACAGGTACAGGAAAATTAGTAAGAAATAAAGCTTATAAGAGCCATATCTTAACTAAGAAATCTCAGAAGAGAAAGAGAAATCTTAGAAAATCTACTGTTACAGATGCAACAAACGCAAAAGTAATGAAGAGAGCTTTACCATATTTATAAGATTAAATTTGAACAGGAGGAAATTAAGAAATGGCAAGAATTAAAGGCGGATTAAACGCTAAAAAAAGACATAATCGTACATTAAAACTGGCAAAAGGTTATAGAGGTGCCCGTTCTAAACAGTATAGAGTAGCAAAACAGTCTGTTATGAGAGCTTTGACAAGTTCTTACGCAGGCAGAAAAGAAAGAAAACGTCAGTTCAGACAGCTGTGGATTGCTCGTATCAACGCAGCAGCAAGAATGAACGGTTTATCTTACAGCAAATTTATGTATGGCCTGAAACTGGCTGGTGTTGATATGAACAGAAAAATGCTGGCAGAGATGGCAGTAAATGATGCAGAAGGATTTGCAACACTTGCAGAAGTAGCAAAATCTAAACTTGCATAATTCATAGAAAACAAACGATGCGACCTGTGCAGACAGGTCGCTTTTTTTTGTTGCTGAGAACAAAGTGAACAGCCTCTTTTTCATAATTTCTTCATAAATTTTTTTGGGATTGTACTTGTAATTTTTCAGACTGTGGTATAGAATAAATGCATAAGTGGTAGAAAGTGGTGATATGTGGCAGCAAATGGAGGGACAATGACATATGCTTTCACTGGAACATCTAGGGGAGACAGATGTTCTTTTATTTGAGTAGGTGACCGATATGTTCATGGGAGAGTATAATCATACAATTGATGCGAAGGGGCGACTGATTATTCCAGCCAAATTCAGAGAGGCTCTTGGGGAGGAGTTCATTCTGACAAAAGGACTGGATGGTTGTTTATCAATTTATCCAATGGACGAATGGGAATCATTCGAAGAGAAACTTAAAGCCTTACCACTTACTGACAAAAATGCCCGTGCGTTTTTGCGTTTTTTTGTGGCAGGAGCCACATCCTGCGAGCTGGACAGGCAGGGGAGAATTCTTGTACCGAGTACGCTGCGAGAGTTTGCCGGTCTGAAAAAAGAAGTTGTACTTACTGGAAATCTTACCAGAATCGAAGTCTGGAGCAAACAAAAATGGATTGAAAACAGTAATTATGATGATATGGACAGCATTGCTGCTTCCATGCAGGAAATGGGCATTGTAATCTAAAGACTATCTGACAGGAGATTTAATATGGAATTTAAACACAAATCTGTATTATTGGAGGAGTGCATAGAGGGGCTGAACATCAAACCTGACGGCATATATGTCGATGGTACTTTAGGCGGTGCAGGACATGCGTCACAAGTGTGTAAGCAGCTTTCTGCCAAGGGGAGATTTATAGGAATAGATCAAGATCAGGATGCAATAATTGCTGCGAGTGAACGATTAGGGGAGTACGCGGACCGTACAACGATCATTCGCAGCAATTATTGTCGCATGGTCCAGGAATTAGAAAAAAGAGGTGTTTATCAGGTCGATGGAATCCTTCTGGATTTGGGAGTTTCCTCCTATCAACTGGATAACGCTGAGAGAGGTTTCACCTATCGGGAAGATGTACCGTTGGATATGCGAATGGATCAAAGACAGGCAAAGACCGCAAGGGATATTGTGAACGATTA
Organism: Eubacteriales bacterium; assembly: GCA_030536755.1. Taxonomy (GTDB): domain Bacteria; phylum Bacillota; class Clostridia; order Lachnospirales; family Lachnospiraceae; genus JALFVM01. The sequence continues at coordinate 4,477 of JAUNPJ010000059.1, forward strand.
CAGTGAATCGGAGCTGTTTCGGATCATTCGTGACTATGGAGAAGACAAATTTGCGAAAAACATTGCCAAGCATATTGTTCTTGCGCGCAAAGAAAGTCCCATAGAGACGACGGGTCAGCTTAATGAGATTATTAAGAGGGCCATTCCAATGAAAATACGTGCAAAGGGAGGACATCCTTCCAAACGTACTTACCAGGCAATCAGAATTGAATTGAATCGGGAGCTGGAAGTCCTTCGGGATTCTCTGGATTCCATGATCGACATTCTGAACGATGGAGGAAGGCTTTGTATTATTACATTCCATTCTCTGGAAGATCGGATTGTAAAAAATATTTTCCGGAGAAACGAGAACCCGTGTACCTGCCCAAGTAATTTTCCGGTATGTGTATGCGGCAAAAAAACAAAGGGAAAAGTGGTCACAAGAAAGCCAATTCTTCCAAGCGAGGAAGAAATGGAACAAAATCCACGGTCAAAAAGTGCAAAATTGAGAATATTTGAAAAGAAGATATAGTTTGTGTTATAATTGCGAGGGACCAAATTAGAAATGAGTAACACAGCGAGGAATCAACAAAAGAATTATAGGAGAGATATGAGATATAGAGGAACTTACGTGGATGGCAACACAGTAAGGAAAATACAGGAGGAGCCTGCAGATATGGCCGGCAGAGCACAGAAGAAACCAGTTAGTCAGGCAGCAAAAAGAAACAGGCAGAAGGCTACGAGTACAAGCCTGGGATTTATGTTCTTTTTGGCTGCTGTCTGTGTGGCGATTGTGTTTGCGTGTGTGAGTTATTTGCAGCTCAAGTCAGAATTAACAGGAAAGGCTAAGACACTGGCAGCTTTGGAGTCCGAATACAGTCAGCTGAAAGCAGATAATGATGCGTATTACAGTCAGGTCAGCTCTTCAGCAGATATTGAGAAGATCAAGGCAATTGCAATCAAACGCCTCGGTATGAAGTATGCAACAGAAGAGCAGATTATCACATACGAGACAGAGAGAAGCAGCTATGTAAAACAATATCAGGATGTGCCAGGTGTAGACAGGTGATAAGTTGAGCAGAAGAAAGAAAAGAAAAACAGTAAAAAAAATAAATGATACGATGAGAAAAAAGCTGGTGGGACTTTTTACGGTTGTCCTGCTGGCTTTAGTCGGTTTAGCGATAAGAATCACATATATCAATGCCAGCAATGGTGATAAGTATCGAAGACAGGTGCTGAGCCAGTCACAGCAGCAGTATACCAGCCAGGTTCTGCCTGCCAAGAGAGGCGATATTTACGACCGCAACGGAACCGTTCTGGCGACCAGCAACAAGGTGTACAATGTGATCCTGGATTGTAAGCTCGTCAATTCTGAGGCGGAATATCTGGAGCCGACCGTGCAGGCTATGGTAAGTATTCTGGGGGTAGATGAGACTGAGATCAGAAATCTGCTCACCAGTGAGGAGACGAAGTCCAGCCAGTATCAGATTATCAAGAAGGCAATTTCCATGGATCTGAAAAAGGAGTTCGAAGCCTATGCATCTCCTTCGGAGGAAGATCAGCTGACGGACGAGGAGAAAAAATCCAGAGATAATATCAATGGCGTGTGGTTTGAGGAAGATTATCTGCGTTCCTATCCATTCGGATCACTGGCATGTGACACGATCGGATTTACGGTTGACAACAATCTTTCCGACTGGGGAATCGAAGGTCAGTACAGTTCCATTCTCAATGGTGTGGACGGACGAAGCTACGGCTATTTCAATGAGAATTCAAATGTAGAGCAGAATATCATTTCTCCGACCAATGGAAGCAGTGTTGTCTCCACGATTGATGTCGGTATACAGCAGATCGTAGAGAAATACATTCAGGCATTCATGAAGAGGATGGGCGGAAAAAATGTCGCTGCCATCGTGATGAATCCAAACAACGGAGAGATTCTTGCCATGGCATCACAAGATCACTATGATCTGAATGACCCGACCGACCTTTCCACTGTTTACAGTGAGAAGGAAATCGAAGCCATGAGTGACGAGGAGATTTCCGAAAATCTCAGTGCCATGTGGAACAACTACTGCGTGACAGAAGCGTATGAGCCGGGTTCGGTAGTAAAGCCGATCGTTATGGCATCCGGTTTGGAATGCGGAGCGTTCGGGGAAGAGCAGCATTTTGTGTGCGACGGAGGACAGAGTTTCGGAGAGTCTGTCTATATTAAGTGCACGGGTTCTCATGGAAATGAAGCGTTGATGGATGTCATCGCCAATTCCTGCAACGATGGTATGATGCAGGTCGGTGCGAAGATGGGAATTGAGAAGTTTACGGAGAGCCAGAGTCTGTTTAATTTCGGTACAAGAACCGGTATTGATCTTCCGAATGAGGGAACCGGTATTATCCACGGAGCCGATACGATGGGACCTGTAGATCTGGCATGTTCCGCTTTTGGACAGGGCTTTACCTGTACGATGATTCAGGAAATCGCTGCGATGTGCTCCGTAGTAAACGGCGGCAATTATTATCAGCCGCATGTCGTCAGCAAAATCCTAAACAGTGACGGCAGTGTCTCCAAGACAATCAATCCAACGCTGCTGAAGCAGACGATTTCTGCCGGAATCTCCAAGGATGTGCGCTCTTATATGCAGGCCAGTGTCCAGTACGGTACCAGTCATTATTCCAAAGTGGAGGGATACAGCTCCGGCGGTAAGACAGGAACTGCCGAGAAACTGCCGCGAGGCAATAAGAAATATCTGGTATCTTTCATTGGGTTTGCTCCTGTGGAGAATCCGCAGATTGTCTGCTATGTGATCGTAGATGAACCGAATGCAGAAAGACAGGACAACAGTGCGTATCCGCAGTATATCGCACAGGCGATCATGTCAGAGGTGCTTCCGTATCTCAATGTGACTCCGGATGAAACAGAGGGCGGATATGTTCCGACTACATCTCTGTGGGAAGGATTTGCAGGTGTTTCCAGAAACACAGACGAGGAGCTTCTCGAGGACGTAGATGACAGCACGACACCGGTCAGTGATCTGACAGATCTGACAGATGACGAAGATTCTCAGGAATCTTTTGATACGGGAGAGGGAAGCTTTGAGGGAACCTCAGATCCAAATATTCCGGCACCGCTGGATGAAGATTCCAACGATGAGGAAGAAGAAGCCATGGAGAAGGCCGACGGTGTGACAAACGAGGAAGCCGAAATGGGATGGTAGATTCTGATTGACAGACACATAACCCCTGGGAAATCACCATAAAATGATAGTGATGATTTCCCGGGGTTTTTTTATGAAAAAAAATAAGACGTTTCATAAAAAGAAAGTGTTTGTTATTTTCTGCTGCTGTGTATGTATGATGGTGGGGCTGATCGGGCGTCTGGTGTATCTGATGATTTTCCGGTCGGATTATTATTCACAGAAAGCACAGCAGCTTCACGAGCGGGAACGTGACATCAAGGCGGCGCGCGGACGGATTCTGGACGCAAAGGGAACCGTGCTGGCAGACAATAAGACCGTGTGTACCATTTCGGTGATTCACAGCCAGGTGAAAGAACCGGAGAAGGTGATCCGCATTCTGACGAAAGAGCTGGGGATGGAGGAGGAGACGATTCGAAAAAGAGTGGAGAAGGTTTCTTCGATTGAGCGCATCAAAACAAATGTAGAAAAAGAAGTGGGAGATCGAATTCGCGAGTACGGCCTTGCCGGTGTGAAAGTGGATGAAGATTTCAAACGCTATTATCCCTATGGATCGCTGGCTTCGAAGGTGATTGGATTTACGGGAGGCGACAACCAGGGAATCATCGGTCTGGAAGTGAAATACGATGAAGTGCTGCAGGGGAAGGCTGGCCAGATTCTGACCACCACCGATGCCAGAGGTGTAGAAATCGATGAGATCGGAGAGAGCAGAAAAGATCCTGTTCCCGGTTATGACCTGCAGATCAGCCTGGACAGGAACATTCAGATGTTTGCACAGCAGGCGGCACAGAAGGTCATGGAGGAGAAGCAGGCAGAGCGTGTATCGATCCTTCTTATGAACCCGCAAAACGGAGAGATTTATGCGATGGTCAATGTGCCCGAATTTGACTTGAATGATCCGTTTACGCTGAATTATGATATCGATACGAAGCATTTGTCATCGGAAAAAAAACAGGAGCTTCTGAATCAGATGTGGAGAAATCCCTGTCTGAATGACACGTATGAGCCGGGATCGACGTTTAAGATCATTACAGCTTCCGCCGGACTGGAGGAAGGCGTCGTCAGTCTCAACGACAGCTTTTCCTGTCCTGGTTTTCGCGTCGTGGAGGACCGGCGGATTCACTGCCACAAGCGAGCCGGTCATGGAGCCGAGACATTTCTGGAGGGCGTCAAAAATTCCTGTAACCCGGTATTTATTGATGTCGGAATGCGGCTTGGCGTGGACAATTATTACAAATATTTCAAACAGTTCGGACTTTTGAGTCTCACCAATATCGATCTGCCCGGCGAAGCGGGAACGATCATGCACCAGAAGAAAAATATCGGTCTGGTGGAGCTTGCCACGATGACGTTCGGGCAGTCGTTTCAGATCACGCCGATTCAGCTTGCCACGACCGTCAGTTCTCTCATCAACGGAGGACACAGAGTGACGCCGCATTTTGGCGTGAACATTCTCAAAGAGGACGGGAAAACGGTCGAGAAAATACAGTACGAGACAAAGGATGGAATCGTATCCGAGAAAACATCAGAAACCATGCGCTTCGTTCTGGAAAAAGTAGTCTCAGAGGGATCTGGAAAAAATGCATACATCGAGGGCTATACGATTGGGGGGAAGACAGCAACTTCCCAGACGCTGCCAAGAAGCGCACACCGATACATTTCTTCCTTTATTGGATTTGCTCCGGCAGAAAATCCCAAAGTGCTTGGCCTTTGTATCATCCACAACCCACAGGGGATTTATTATGGCGGAACGATCGCTGCACCGGTGATTCATGATATCTTTGACAATGTACTTCCTTATCTGGGAATCCTGCCCGAAAAAAGCGCAGAGACAACAACAGAAGAATCTGTTGATTAATAAGAAAAAAAGCGATATACTAGAGACTGAAAAATGGCAAAAAGCCGTGAAGCGGAAATTTGCTGAGCATGAATTTTCTGCTTCACAAAAAAACAAAAGAATGATAGAGGTGTATTATGGAAATGCAAGTAGTGATACCGGTTCTGATCGCTTTCTTGATCAGTGTGATTTTGGGACCAGTGATTATTCCGTTTTTGAGAAGATTGAAAATGGGACAGACAGAGCGTGTGGATGGTGTACAGTCACATTTGAAGAAAGCCGGAACACCAACGATGGGAGGCATCATCTTTCTGCTGGCAGTTGTGGTAACGTCATTGTTTTATATCAGAGATTATCCAAAGATCATTCCGATTCTGTTTTTGACACTTGGGTTTGGGCTGATCGGTTTTCTGGACGATTATCTGAAAGTTGTGCTGAAACGTTCTGACGGTCTTCTGGCATGGCAGAAATTCCTGCTTCAGGTGATTTTTACTGCAATTTTTGTATTTTATCTGCTGAACTACACAGAGGTGTCTCTGGAGATGCTGATTCCATTCTGGAGCGGCCATTATCTCAACATTGGATGGCTGGCAGTTCCGCTTTTGTTTGTCGCAGTCATCGGAACCGTAAACGGTGTAAATTTCACCGATGGTCTCGACGGACTGGCATCGAGCGTCACCATTATGGTAGCTGTATTTTTCAGCGTGGTTTCCATCGGAACAAAAAGTGGTGTGGAACCGATCACCTGTGCAGTTGTAGGAGCACTGATGGGCTTCTTGCTCTTCAATGTTTATCCGGCGCAGGTATTTATGGGCGACACAGGTTCCCTTGCACTTGGCGGCTTTGTGGCAGGTACGGCGTATGTACTTCAGATGCCGCTGTTTATTCTGATCGTCGGCCTGATCTATCTGGTGGAAGTATTATCTGTGATCATTCAGGTCACATATTTCAAAAAGACCGGAGGAAAACGTATCTTCAAGATGGCGCCGATCCATCACCATTTTGAATTGTGCGGCTGGTCTGAGACAAGAGTAGTAGCTGTATTTTCCATTATAACAGCAGTGCTTTGCCTGATCGCAATGCTGGCACTGTAGGAGGGAGAAGACATGAAATTAGAAGACAAAAAAGTATTGGTATTTGGCTCCGGAAAAAGCGGGGTAGGAGCTGCGGATGCACTCATCAAGGTTGGCGCGGAGCCGATTATTTATGAGGGCAATACAAAAATCACAGCGGCCGATGTGATCGACAGGATCAAGGGTGACTACAATCCGGATATTTATATCGGAGAGATTCCGGAGGAAGTGATCGATTCTCTGGATCTCGTTGTCATGAGTCCGGGCGTTCCGCTGGATATTCCGCTGGTGCAGAAGTTCTACGAGAAGAAAATTCCGGTGTGGGGTGAGCTGGAGCTTGCTTACCGCATGGGTAAGGGGAAAGTGCTGGCAATCACGGGAACAAACGGAAAGACCACGACAACTGCTCTGCTGGGTGAGATTATGCGTGCTTATGAGGATTCTGTCTTTGTAGTTGGAAATATCGGAACACCGTATACGGGCGCATCTTTGTTTATGAAGCAGGATACCGTGACCGTGGCGGAGGTCAGCAGCTTCCAGCTGGAGACGATCGATGAATTTCATCCGAGAGTCAGTGCGATTTTGAATATCACAGAAGATCATCTCAACCGCCATCATACGATGGAAGAATACATCCGTGTCAAAGAACTGATCACAAAAAATCAGACGCCGAAGGATGTGGTGGTGCTGAACTATGAGGACGAGGTACTTCGCGCGTTCGGAGAAACTATGAGACCGGACGGACCGAAAGTCGTATGGTTTTCCAGTCTGCATGATCTGGATCAGGGAATCTGCATGCATGGAAAAGAGATTGCCTACCGTGAGGGCAAGAACGAATACATTGTTGCAAATACCGATCAGCTCAAGCTCCTGGGACGTCACAATTACGAAAATGTCATGGCGGCAGTTGCCATGGCATATCATGCCGGAGTTCCGATGGAGAGCATTCACGAATCCATCTGCAAGTTTACCGCTGTGGAGCACCGCATTGAGTATGTGACAGAGAAAAACGGCGTCGTTTACTACAACGATTCCAAGGGAACTAACACAGATGCTGCCATCAAGGCCATCGAGGCGATGAATCGCCCGACGCTGCTGATCGGAGGCGGATATGACAAACAGGCGGATTATCGTCCGTGGATCGAAGCTTTCGGCGGAAAAGTCCGTTATCTTGTTTTGATCGGACAGACGAGAGAAAAGATTCAGGAAGCGGCAGCAGAGTGCGGATTTACCGACACGATTCTGGCTGACAACCTGGAAGAAGCCGTAAAAATCTGTGCCGAAAAAGCTCAGCCTGGAGATGCCGTGCTTCTTTCTCCTGCATGTGCAAGCTGGGGACAGTTTGATAATTACGAACAGCGCGGCGATAAATTCAAAGAATTTGTACATAACCTGTAAAAACAATGGCTGCGATGTTGGAAGTCTTCTTTGAACAGATTTTCACATCGCAGCTTTCGTCCTATTCTGTATGAGATAAGGAGTGATGAGATGAAAAAAAGACCGGCACAATGGATCCTTGTGATTCTTGCAGCGGTTTGTGTGCTCTTCGCCGGTGTGACCTGTATACGGGCAATGAAGCAGGTGAAGACAGCACAGGAAACATTTGATAAAGCCCAGATTTCTGTATTGAATGACCAGGAAAAAATCAAAAGCATTCAGCAGAAGCGGGAGGAGGAACAAAAAACAGCCAGACAAAAGGCTCTGGATGACAAGAAGGCAAAAGAAGCACAGGCAGAAGTACAGCCGCAGGAGACGGAGGTTCCTGAAAGTCCGGAAGAAGAAACGCAGGAGCAGGAAGAAACAGAAACGGTCAACAGTTTCGAACAGACCTCCAATGGGAGAATCATCGGTATCGATCCCGGCCATCAGGGATCCTGGGTGGACATGTCGGCGCTGGAGCCGAATGCTCCCGGTTCTTCGCAGATGAAAGCCAGATGTACGACCGGAACCACGGGGAATTATACACATCTGGAAGAATATCAGCTCAATCTTGATGTATCTTTAAAACTCAAGAGCATTCTGGAGTCAAGAGGCTATCAGGTTGTGATGACAAGAGAGGATAACGATGCCAACATCAGCAACGCAGAGCGTGCGCAGAAAGTGGCAGCCGCAGGTGCCGAAATCTATGTGCGTGTACATGCAAACAGCTCAGATGACACCAGTGTCAGAGGGGCTTTGACGATGTCTCCGAGTGCACAGAATCCGTATGTGGGAAGTCTGTATGAACAGAGCTATCGCCTGTCAGAAGTGATTTTGAATGCGTACTGCGAGGCAACAGGATTTGGAAACCGGGGCGTGATGCTGACGGATACCATGACGGGAATCAACTGGAGCACCATTCCGGTTACGATTATTGAGATGGGATTTATGTCCAATCAAAGTGATGACACGACGATGGCAGACAGCAGTTTCCAGGACAAAATGGCAGAGGGAATTGCCAATGGAATCGATGCTTATTTTGCCGGCAATTAGGAGAGGATATTATGAAGAAAAACAATCAGATTTTATATGCGATCATCGGAGTCCTTCTGGGAGTCATCCTGGTTCTTGGCGTTTTGTTTTATATATATTCAGGAAAACTGCACGCCATGGAGCTGCAGGTGAAATCCATGGAAAGTACGATGAACGATGCGGTGACGCAGGCGAAAAACGGAACAGCCCCCAGCAGCGAGGGCGACGATGTGGAATCCGAGTATGTGTCTGTGGACGGAGAGCAGGATCAGACAGAAGAACAGGAAGAGACAGACAAAGTGACACCGACACCGACCGAGGCGGTGCAGCAGGCAGATGCCTCCACACAGTTTGATCTTCTGCAGCCGCAGGTGGAAAATCTGCTGGAAGGCTACAAGAATCAGGTGGGCGGCAAATGGGCTGTCTACGTGGAGGATTTGAAGACAGGCGGAAGCATGACGATCAACGATGAGAAGATGCAGGCGGCCAGTCTGATCAAACTCTACATCATGGGCACTGTCTATGAAAATTATGACGCGCTCTCTTCGAACGGAAATATCGGGGATCTTCTGACAAAGATGATCACGGTCAGCGACAACGACGCAGCCAATGAGCTGGTGAAGCTTCTGGGAGGCGGCGATGCAGCCAAAGGAATGATGGCAGTCAATTCGTTCTGTGCGCAGTACGGTTACAACAATACCAGCATGGGAAGACTGCTTCTGGCAGACAATTCCACAGCAGATAATTATACGTCCGTCGGAGACTGCGGAAAATTCCTGTATCACATGTACATCAATAAGTTCAGCCGATCCGGTGAAATGATGGAGCTGCTGCTGGCGCAGACGCGGCGCAGCAAAATTCCGGCAGGAATACCGGATGGTGTCCAGGTGGGCAACAAAACGGGAGAACTCGACGATGTTCAGAATGACGCGGCAATCGTATATGCAGACAAACCATATGTGGTCTGCATCATGGCGGAAGGCGTCAGCGGAACAGAAGGCCCGGTACAGGCAATTGCATCTTTGTCGAATGTGATTTACGGCTATACGAATGAAACCTGATAAAATTAAGAGAATCAACAAAAGCTCCTTGTCAAAAGGGGCTTTTTTTGTTATAGTATTCCTATACAATTTCACGATTAAAAGCGTAACACTTTAACGTGTAAAAGTGAAAGAAAAAAGACAAGGGGGTCTTAGAGAAATGTTAATCAAAATGTTGTTACTGATCATCTTTTTTGGAAGTATGGTGGCGGTTGGACTGTACTCCCGCAAGCATGCAGGAAGTGTCAATGACTTTGTGCTTGGCGGACGAGGCGTTGGTCCCTGGCTTACAGCCTTTGCCTACGGTACTTCCTATTTTTCTGCCGTTGTATTCGTCGGATATGCAGGACAGTTCGGATGGAAATACGGATTGTCTGCGACCTGGATCGGTCTTGGAAATGCCATCATCGGAAGTTTGCTGGCATGGGTGATTCTGGGAAGAAGAACGCGAATCATGACCAATCATCTGAAGGCGGCAACCATGCCGGATTATTTTGGAAAACGTTATGACAGCAATGCCATCCGTATCGCGGCATCTGCCATCGCATTTGTATTTTTGATTCCTTATACCGCTTCCTTATACAATGGATTGTCCAGACTGTTTGGGATGGCATTTGACATTCCTTACGTGGCATGTGTCATTATCATGGCAACGCTGACCGGCGTATATGTCATTCTCGGCGGTTATATGGCAACAGCCATCAACGATTTTATTCAGGGTATCATCATGCTCGGCGGTATCGTAGCCGTCATCGCAGCCGTACTGAGCAACAACGGCGGTTTCCTCAATGCGGTGCAGGAACTGTCAAAATTCACAAGTGATGTGGCTGTGACAGAAGGACAGCCGGGAGCCTTCGCTTCCTTCTTTGGTCCGGATCCTCTGAACCTTCTCGGCGTTATCATCCTGACTTCACTGGGAACCTGGGGACTTCCTCAGATGGTACATAAATTCTACACGATCAAAAACGAAAAAGCAGTACAGACGGGAACCATCATTTCCACACTGTTTGCCATCGTGATTTCCGGCGGATGTTATTTCCTCGGCGGATTTGCCAGATTGTATGACACACCGGCCATCTACAAACCGGACGGCTCCATTGCATTTGATGCGATCATTCCATCCATGTTGTCTACATTGCCGGATCTGCTGATCGGAATTGTTGTGGTTCTGGTGTTATCGGCATCCATGTCCACACTGTCTTCCCTGGTACTGACTTCAAGTTCTACACTGACGCTGGATTTTATTAAAGGAAATCTTGTGAAAGATATGGAGGAGAAGACACAGCTTTTTGTGATGCGTGTGCTGATCGTATTTTTCATCGTGATCTCTGTTGTGCTGGCACTGAAGCCGCCAACCTTTATCGCACAGCTGATGGGAATTTCCTGGGGCGCTCTGGCAGGTGCATTTCTGGCTCCATTCCTGTACGGACTGTACTGGAAGAAAGTCACAAGAGCATCCGTATGGGCAAGCTTTGCTGCAGGCGTGGGCATTACCGTTGTGAATATGTTCGTGCCGATGTTTAACAGCCCGATCAATGCAGGCGCTGCAGCGATGATCGCCGGATTGATCATCGTTCCTGTGGTAAGTATTCTGACTCCGAAAATGGACCAGACTCAGGTGGATACATTGTTTGAATGCTACGAGGAAACTGCCGTCGTACATAAGAAGGTCGCACTTCCGGAGCAGGAAAACGATTAATGATGATTTAAATGAAGAAGCTTCATGGCGTTTTTGTGAGAGACCAGTTCAAATTCTTCCTCGGTAAGATCGAGATGATTGAGAAAACGGACATCCTCACTTTGCGTTGTCCATGGAGTGTCACTTCCGAACAGAACCTTGTCGGCGCCGTGCTTATGGATCATGGCGCTGAGCCGTTCGGGAACGATGTGGCTGATGCCGTAGGCGGTATCGAGATAGACGTTGCTGCCGAGCAGATAATTTTCCACATCCGTATAAAACAGATTATTGCCCATGTGGGCAAGTACAAGATTATCAGGCTGTACATCCCGAAGTACTTCCAGGATCATAGGTACAGTACAATGTACCAGATCGGGGGAGTAGGGATCGTAGCCGGTGTGAGTGATGACGAAAAGTCCAAGTTGGGCTGCCTTGTCAATGATGCGTTTGCAGCGAATATCGTTGAAGAAGACCCCCTGGTAATCGGGGTGAATCTTCAGTCCCGCAAAGCCGTGATCTTTGATGATCCGGAGCTGTTCGGCGTAATTGTCGGCCATGGGATGGATACCTGCCAGAGACAGGATTCCCTGTGAGGGATTCTCATAGAATTTCTCATTAATCTGGTCGGCAAAACGAATGATACTGTCGAACTGGTGCGGGTTTGTAACGGTAGGCAAGACAACGCTGATGTCAATGGCAGCTTCTTCCATGGACTTTTTCAGGCCTTTGTAGGTTCCGTCCGTGCTGGGCTCCCGTTGGATGACGCTGGCAAGCTTGGAAATGGCTTTTTCGGCAATTTTGTCCGGAAAAATGTGAGTATGAAGATCAATGTACATTTGTTTCATCCTTTCGTATGTTTATTTACAGACTTTTATGAAACAATTCTACAACAATTTCTCAAAATATGGTATACTAAAAATGAACAAAACATGGAGGAAAAAGATAATGATTTGGGCACCAGAAGAAACGTATTCAAGAGAAGAGATACAGGCAATCCAGCTGAGAAAACTCAAACAGACGGTTGCTTATATTTATGAGAAAGTACCGGCATATGCCAAAAAAATGGATGACGCAGGCGTGAAGCCGGCAGATATTCAAACACTGAAAGATCTGGAGAAACTTCCATTTACAAATAAATCCGATTTCCGTGACAACTATCCGATGGGATTGTTTGCAAGACCGCGAAAAGAGCTCGTGCGTGTGCATGCATCCTCAGGAACGACCGGAAAGCCGACGATTGTTGGTTATACGAGAAACGATATGCATGTATGGACCAACAATGTTTCAAGAATCGCATGTATGGGCGGAGCCTCCAAAGACGATGTGGCACAGATCGCCTTCGGCTATGGAATGTTTACAGGAGCCCTGGGGCTTCACGCAGGACTGGAAAATATCGGCGCATCCGTGATGCCGCTGTCTTCCGGAAATACAAAGAAACAGATTATGTTTATGCAGGACATGGGAACCACACTTCTTGTCGCAACACCATCCTACGCACTGCACATCGGTGAGGTAGCACGTTCGATGGGACTGGACCCGGAGGAAGATCTGAAGGTACGCATCGGACTGTTCGGCGGTGAGGGAATGACCGAACCAATGCGTGATGAGATGCACAGAGTATGGGGCAAGAGCTTTTTGTGCACACAGAACTACGGTATGAGTGAGCTGTGCGGCCCTGGCGTATCCGGTGAATGTCCGGAGCTGAACGGAATGCACATCAACGAAGACTGGTTTATTCCGGAGATCATCAATCCGGAGACCGGAGAGGTACTGCCTCCTGGATCCAAAGGAGAGCTCGTAGTGACTTGTCTTGGCAAGGAAGCACTTCCGCTGATTCGTTACAGAACGAAGGATGTCTCCATGCTGATGTATGAGCCATGTGCCTGCGGAAGAACGACCGTGCGTATGGCAAACCTGTTCGGACGTTCCGATGACATGATGGTCATCCGAGGTGTCAATGTATTCCCGACACAGATTGAGGAAGTCATCCTGCAGATTCCGGAACTCGGACCGCACTATGAGATCAAGGTAGAGAGAAAGAACCGTCTGGATGTTATGACGATCACGGTAGAGCTGATCGACGACAGACTGCTGGATTCCTATGGCAAACTGGGAGAACTGGAGAAACGTATCCGCAAGGCACTCAAACAGGCACTCGGACTGGATGCTGTGATTCAGCTTGTAGCACCGATGAGTCTGCAGAGATTCGAAGGCAAGGCAAAACGTGTGACAGACCTTCGCGGAGACGGATTATAAAAGAGAAAAAGTGTAGAGAAGGAGGAGAAAAGATGTTAAAACAGGTAGCGGTATTTGTGGAAAATCAGCCGGGAAGTCTCAGAAAAGTAACAACGCAATTACATAAGGAAGGGATCAGCATTTATGCGTTTACTTCGTATGATACACCGGAGTTCGGCATTCTGCGTATGGTTGTGGATGATCCTCTGAAGGCAAAAGAAATTCTGACAGCCAAAGGTTTTGTAAATAAAATCTGCGATGTCATTGCAATCCAGTTAAATGACGAAAAGGGCGCTATGGACAAAGTATTGAACAGTCTGATGGAGAGCAATGTCAACATCAATTATATCTATTCTTCATTTGGTTACGAAGATCAGAGATCAGCCGTGATCGTGCATACCGATGATATTTTTGAGGCAGAGAACATCCTGAAAAACAAAGGCTTTGCATGCATGTAACAGTCTTTTTATAAAAATTACCAAAGAAAGGAAAAATCATATGGAGCGTTATTATCAACCGGAAATCGAATGTGCTTCCCGTGAGCAGATTCGTCAGTGGCAGAGTGAACGTCTGGTAAAACAGGTTCAGAATGTATGGGACAATGTACCTTACTACAGAAAACGAATGGAGGAGGCAGGACTTGAGCCTGGAGATATCAAATCCGTGGACGATCTGCACAAGCTGCCGTTTATCACAAAGGATGATTTAAGAGACGCGTATCCTTACGGACTTGTGGCAAGACCGCTCGAGGAATGTGTCCGCATCCAGTCTACCAGCGGAACAACAGGAAGACGCGTGGTTGCATTCTACACCCAGCATGACCTTGATCTGTGGGAAGACTGCTGTGCAAGAGCAATCGTGGCAGCAGGCGGAACGAATCAGGATGTCTGCCATGTCAGCTACGGCTACGGATTATTTACCGGAGGCCCTGGTCTGAACGGCGGTTCGCACAAAGTTGGCTGTCTGACACTTCCCATGTCTTCCGGAAACACAGAGAGACAGATTCAGTTTATGACAGATCTTGGTTCCACGATTCTTTGCTGTACTCCTTCCTATGCAGCTTATCTTGCAGAGAGCATCGAGGAGAGAGGTGTGCGTGACCAGATCAAATTAAAAGCGGGTATTTTCGGTGCAGAGGCATGGACCGAGGAAATGCGTCACGGCATCGAGGAGAAGCTTGGCATCAAGGCATACGATATCTATGGACTGACCGAGATCTCCGGACCTGGTGTATCGTTTGAGTGTTCTGCTCAGACCGGTATGCATGTCAACGAAGACCACTTTATCGCAGAAGTCATCAATCCGAAGACTGGCGAGGTTCTTCCGGATGGAGAAAAAGGTGAGCTGGTATTTACAAGCATCACGAAGGAAGCATTCCCGCTGATCCGCTATCGTACACGCGACATCTGTATTCTCAGCAGAGAGAAATGTTCCTGCGGAAGAACACATGTAAAGATGACGAAGCCTCTGGGAAGAAGCGATGACATGCTGATCGTCAAAGGTGTCAACGTATTCCCGTCTCAGATTGAGACTGTTCTGATGAACAAAGGATATCCGGCAAACTACCAGATCATCGTAGACCGTGTCAACAACAGCGATACGATCGAAGTTCAGGTAGAGATGACACAGGAAATGTTCTCCGACAGCCTGAAAGTAGTCGCTGCCAAGGAGAAAGAGCTGGTAGATGCACTCAAGGCAATGCTTGGCATTTACGCCAAAGTCAAACTGGTGAATCCAAAAGCAATCACAAGAAGCGAAGGCAAAGCCGTTCGTGTCATCGATAAACGTAACCTGTATCAGCAGAAATAACAGGGACAAGGGGGTAATTACTATGACAGTAAAACAGATTTCTATTTTCCTGGAGAACAAACCTGGAAGACTGGCAGAAGTGACGGATGTTCTTGCAGCAAACAGCATCAATCTCCGTGCACTGTCTCTTGCAGAGGCATCTGATTTTGGAATTGTACGAATCATCGTGGACGATGTCTACAATGCATCGACTGTTTTGAAAGATGCAGACTATGTCATCTCCATCAATAAAGTACTGGCTGTGACTGTTCCGGATACACCGGGCGGACTGGCAAAAGTCATCCACGTACTGGGTTCTAACAATGTCAACGTAGAATATATGTATGGCTTCACCGCACAGAAGAAGGGAATGGCAAACATGATCTTCCGTGTGGAGAACAATCAGAAAGCAATCGATGCGCTTGTCAAAGAGGGCATTCGTCCTGTTTGCC
The DNA here is from genome assembly GCA_030536755.1 of Eubacteriales bacterium. Classification (GTDB taxonomy): domain Bacteria; phylum Bacillota; class Clostridia; order Lachnospirales; family Lachnospiraceae; genus JALFVM01. Next base: position 20,201 of record JAUNPJ010000059.1, read on the forward strand.
AGGAAGAGCTGGAAAGCTTATAAGAGAATCAGAAAAAAAGTCCGGGGGACTGCTGTTACCGCAAAAGAGGCGGTGCGGCAGTCTCCTTTTTTGCGGATGATGAATAAAAGAGACCCTCGCAGTGTATATTAAATAAAAAACGGAGGAGCAGGCGATGTTTGGATTTTTGGCGGCACTTTTGTCAGGCGCACTGATGAGCATTCAGGGAGTATTCAATACGGAGGTGACAAAGCAATCCAGTCTCTGGGTTTCGACAGGATGGGTCCAGCTGACGGCATTTCTTGTCTGTGTGGCTGCGTGGTTTTTTACCGGGAGACCGCAGGTGGGAGCGCTGTTTCAGGTGGAGCATAAATACACGCTGCTTGGCGGTGTGATCGGAGCGTTTATCACGATCACAGTGATTCAGAGCATGGGATCGCTCGGACCGGCAAAGTCAGTCATGCTGATTGTCATCTCACAGCTGATTGTGGCATATCTGATTGAATTGTTCGGGCTGTTCGGCGCGCAGAAACAGCCGTTTGAATGGCGAAAAGTAATGGGAATGCTGATCTCTATCGCAGGAATTGTGATTTTTAAATGGCAAAGATAAAAGAACATATTTTCTATTGTAATCTTTGTAATAATTCGTTAAAATATAAGATGGTTATACATGGCTGGGAAAACTTTATGACGTTTCTATGCGAAAAAACAGTTATAAAGGAGAAAAAGCATGAAAACAGCTATGATGAAAAGCGTAATATGGGTAATGATCATGATGATGCTTGTGGGATGTGCACAGGACAAAGCCGAGACCGTACTTCTGGAGGCAGAGCCGACTCCGACGGAGACAGCAGAAGCGACACCGGCACAGCAGCAGCCGATCGAGGTGGTCTGCAAGTGCGAGTGCAGCTGTCCGCAGGGCGTGCAGGCAGCAGAGAACTCTTTGCAGGGGGAAGTCTCTTTGGCAGAGGATAATGGAAAGGTCAACATCAATACAGCAGATGAGGTGCAGCTTCAGACGCTGACCGGCATTGGTCAGACACGCGCACAGGCAATTATTTCCTATAGACAGACACATGGAGCATTTCAGAGTATTGAAGACATCCAAAATGTGAACGGCATCAAAAGCGGTGTATACGAGAAGATAAAAGATGATATTTCGGTAGGATGAAGGAGAATTAGAAGAGAATGAGCAAGAGAATACTGGTAGTAGATGATGAAAAATTGATTGTCAAAGGTATCCGTTTTTCCCTGGAACAGGATGGAATGCAGGTAGATTGTGCTTATGATGGAGAAGAAGCCCTGGAAAAAGCCAAAGAAAATAAATATAATGCAATTTTACTGGATTTGATGCTTCCGAAGATCGATGGTCTGGAAGTGTGTCAGCAGATTCGTGAATTTTCCAATGTTCCGATTATCATGCTGACAGCCAAGGGCGAGGATATGGACAAAATCCTGGGCCTGGAATATGGTGCAGATGACTACATCACCAAACCATTCAACATCCTTGAGGTCAAGGCGAGATTAAAAGCGATCATGCGCCGCACCAGACACGAGGAAGAAAATCAGGACAAAGGCAAATCCATTCAGGTGGGCGACCTTCGTCTTGACTGCGAGAGCCGTCGTGTCTTTATTGCCGGCAAGGAGATCAACCTGACAGCCAAAGAATTTGATGTACTGGAGCTTCTTGTCTTCAATCCGAACAAGGTTTACAGCAGAGAAAATCTTCTGAACATTGTATGGGGCTATGAATATCCGGGCGATGTACGTACCGTGGATGTACATATCCGAAGACTGCGCGAAAAGATTGAGGCAAATCCAAGCGAGCCTAAATATGTACATACAAAATGGGGGGTAGGTTACTATTTCAGCGCTTAAATTTCAAGTGAAATCAAAATTTTTTAAAAGCCTCCGTTTTCGTATTTTGATTATCCTGATCGTGATGGGAACGATTCCCTCGCTGGTGATCACGCAGAGTCTCGTCCGTGCGTACGAAGACCGTGCGGTCTCGCTGCGTGCGAGCAACGTCAGAAATCAGTGCGACATTCTCTGCAACCAGCTGGTGCACGAAGGGTATATGGAGAACCAGGATTCCGAGGTGATTTCCAGTAAGCTGGATCTTCTGGCAAATATGTATCTGGGAAGAATTCTTGTCATCAACAAAGATTTCCGGATCATCAAGGATACATACAGCCTGGACGACGGTAAAACGGTGATTTCTCCCGATGTGATCAAATGCTTTCAGGGGGAAAGCCCATCGCAGTACAACGACAAGAGCGAACTCCTTCAGCTGGCTGTTCCGGTGAAATGCCCCGATTCCGAGGAGGCGGAAGGCGTGATGCTGATCAGTATCTCGTCGAGTGAGATTGCAGCTACGATTGACATTCTCCAGAAAAAGGGAATGCTGATCCAGGGAATCATTGTGGCGCTTGTTCTGGTCATTGGCTTTTTGCTCTCAGGAGTACTTGTGAAGCCATTTTCGAGAATCACGAAGTCGATTGAAGCACTCACAGACGGTTATCAGGACGGAGAGATTACCGTATCCGATTATACAGAGACAGAACTAATCACCGACGCCTTCAATAAATTGCTGGCGAGAATGAAAGTGCTGGATGAGTCACGGCAGGAATTTGTATCCAACGTGTCTCATGAGCTGAAGACGCCGCTGACTTCCATGAAGGTGCTGGCGGATTCGCTGGTCGGACAGGAAAATCTGCCTGTGGAGCTCTATCAGGAGTTTATGCAGGACATCACAACAGAGATTGACCGGGAAAATAAGATTATCACAGATCTGCTTTCTCTGGTAAAGATGGATAAAAAATCCACGGAAAGTGTGAACATCGAACACAAAAACATGAACGAGCTTCTGGAGATGATCCTGAAGCGTCTTCGTCCGATCGCAGATAAGCGCAGCATCGATCTGATTCTCGACAGTTTCCGCACCGTGGAGGCGGATGTCGATGAAGTCAAATTCACGCTTGCAATCTCCAATCTCGTGGAAAATGGAATCAAGTACAACGTGGACGACGGATGGGTCCGTGTATCGCTCGATGCCGACCACAAATATTTCTACGTGACCGTAGCGGATTCCGGTATGGGAATTCCCGAGGAGGCACAGGAGCGAATCTTCGAGCGTTTTTACCGGGTGGACAAATCCCACTCGCGGGAGATCGGAGGTACGGGACTGGGACTTGCGATTACCAGAAGTTCCATTCAGATGCACCACGGAGCAATCAAAGTTTACAGCAAAGAAGGCGAGGGAACCACATTCTCTGTGCGGATTCCATTGATTTATATACCATAGGGAGGACTGTAATGAAGAAGTTTTGGATAAGCATGGCACTCCTTCTGCTGGTATCAGGAGTGCTGACCGGATGCAAATCCGATCTGCAGAAAAAACAGATCAAAGAAGCAAAGTACCATCTCTATTACATCAGTTCGGATGAGACGGAGCTGGTGCAGGATATCTATGAGCCGAAGGAAGAAACGCCGCAGGCAATGATGAAAGAGCTGATGCAGTTTCTCAAGGCAGACGAGGCAAGCGACGGATGTCTGCCGCTGCTTCCGGCTGACGTGAAGGTGACGACACATGCCATCACGGAGGGAACGCTGACACTCGATTTTAATGAGGCGTACAGCAGTATGAGCCCGACAAGGGAGGTACTGACCCGCGCCGGTGTGGTGAAGCTGTTTGTGCAGCTCCCGGATATCAAATATGTCAAATTCACCGTAGAGGGCACAGAACTGACGGATTCGAACGGAATGCCGATCAGCATTATGAACAACGAAACCTTTGTGGAATACTCCGGCGAAAACATCAATTCGTATCAGTATGCGACGATTGAGCTGTATTTTACCAACGAGGACGGGACAAAGCTGATTCCCGAAGAGCGGACCGTGTACTACAACAGCAATGTGCCGCTGGAAAAAGTGGTGCTGGAGCAGTTGATGAAAGGGCCGGCAACAGAGGGACTGTATCCGACGCTTCCTTCACATTTCACGATTCTTGGTGTGACGGTGGATTCCGGCAACTGCTACTTCAATCTGGATTCGGCATTTATGGACGATGCGCTGCCGCTGGCAGACAGTTCTGTTGCCATTTACTCGATCGTCAATTCCATCGTGGATGACTGCAGAGCAAAAAAGGTGCAGATTTCCATCAACGGCGAGAACAATCTTGTATTCAAAGACAGTATTCAGCTGGATCAGTTCTTTGCAAAAGAAAACAAGCTGATTCAAAAAGAGGAGCAATAAGCTTGACTATCAAAAGACCATTGTGCCTGCTGTGCCTGATTTTTATGGTCGTCATCTGGATTATGAACATTTCGGGGCTTCCTGACAGCAGGCAGCCCCGGGAGAATCCTGCAGTTTCTGCATATCTGCAGGAACATCCCCAGGTCGTTCGAATCTATGGACAAATCTATAAGCGCTCATTTGACAAAAGCGCCTATCATCTCAAATATTCTTATCTGCAGGTGCAGTCACAGGTAATATCCCTAAAAAATGTAAAAGTATATATGAAAGAAGAAGCGCACTTTCCCGTAGGCAGCCGCGTTGTGATGACGGGAAAATTGCAGAAAATACCAGAAGCGGGCAATCCGGGGCAGTTTGACAGCGTGCTGTATTACCAGACGCAGAACATTTCTTACCGCATGGTGAATGCCCGCGGGGAAATCAAAGAGCTGCCGGTCTGGTCCTATCGTGAGACACTGGCAAAGCTGCGGGATCGGCTGTTTGCTTCTCTGGAAACAGCGGGAAACACGTATGCACCCGTCTATGAGGCAATGCTTCTTGGGGACAAAAGCAATCTGGAAACACAGGTCAAAGACCGTTATCAGATGGCCGGCATGCTGCATATGCTCGCCATCTCCGGCATGCATCTGTCGCTTCTCGGCATGGGATGCTTTGCCATCCTGCAGCGCATGGGTGCTTCCATTCCCCTGGGCGGAAGCATCAGCGTATTTCTGTTGTTTTCCTATGGAATCCTGACGGGAGAAGGCGTAGCGACCATGCGTGCATTGTGTATGTTTGTCGTCATCATGGGTGCAAAAATCACTGGCCGGACCTACGATCTGCTGTCCGCCATGTCACTCTCGGCAGTGTTTCTTCTTATTAATAGTCCCTATTATCTGTTCTACAGCGGATTCCTTCTGTCGTTTGGCTGTATCTGCGGCGTGGGAATCGTGCTGCCATGTCTGGAACAGATCTTTTCTCTGAAAAAACAAAATCCCAAACACAAAAAATGGTCCGTCGCACTCGGCAATGCGCTGGCGGGAAGTTTTGCGATTCAGATGGCAACACTTCCTATTATATTGTATTTCTTTTATGAAATTCCCGTGTATGGCATCCTTCTGAATCTGATCGCACTTCCGGCTCTGTCCGTTGTGCTGGTCAGCGCAGTTGCGGGCAGCCTTGTGGGATTGGTTTCATCCGGCGCTGCAGCTTTGGCAGTTTGGCCGGGCAATCTCGTTCTGCGTGGGTACGACTGGCTTGGATTTCTCGCGCAGAGACTTCCGGCAACAACATGGGTGGCGGGGCAGCCGCATATGTGGCAGATCGTGGTGTACTATGTGGGGATAGGGGCTGCTTTGTGGTGTGCAAGTGTCCGTGTGAGAAAATGTGAGAAAAAGGGAAGAATGCGTATGCTGGTGATTCTCGGTTGGGCGTGCTGTGTCGGATTGTTTGCGATGCCGCGTTTTGCCGGGCTGTCCGTGACCTGTCTGGATGTCGGGCAGGGCGACTGTGCTGTGGTGAGGACAGCGAATCACACGTGTCATCTCATTGACGGCGGCAGCAGCAACGTATCGGAGGTTGGCCGCTATCGGATTCTTCCATATCTGAAGAGTCAGGGCATTTCCACCGTGGACTATGCCTGGGTGAGCCATACCGACAGCGACCACATCAGCGGCATTCTGGAAATCCTGCAATTGCAGGCAGAATACAGAAGCTCCGTGCGCATCCGCAATCTGATGCTGCCTGACTGGAAACAGCGTCCGGAAAACTACGAAGAATTGATGAAAGCGGCAAAAAAAGCCAGGGTAAATGTTCATGCTATGGGAAAAGGAGACTACCTGCAGGAAGGGGAGATAGTCTGGAATGTCCTGCAGCCGGAGGTTGGGCGCGGCGAAGATGTGAATGAAGACTCGCAGGTCGTGCTTTTGGAGGCGGGAGAATTTCAGGCACTGTTTACCGGAGACATCGGGACAGAGACAGAAGTGCGGATGGCAGGTCTTCTCAAAGACATTGACTTTCTGAAAGTGGCGCATCATGGCTCCCGCTATTCCACGGGAGAAGCATTTTTGCAGAAGACAAAGCCGGAGATTGCGGTGATCTCGTGCAGCAGCACAAACCGCTACGGACATCCGGGAATAGAAACGATCGAAAGGCTGGAGAAGAATCAATGCCGGATCTGGTACACGATGAAAAGCGGAGCCGTAACCGTCCGGGTGAAGGAGAAAAAACTTTGTGTTGAAACCTTTCTGGATGAAAACTGAAAAAGACAAAAAAATCCCCGGCTTATACCGTTTCCCTTTCCGTATAAGCCGGGTTTTCTCCCACATGAGCCACTGTGTAACGATTATTCTTACATTGTAATCCCTGCACCCTGGCAAATAAGCAATGCTCATAAAAAAATATATTTAGAAGTGTTGTCCTGCATCAACGAACTTCTCGAAATATGTAAGTAAAACGAAAATAAGTAAGATCTTATACGCTGGGGTATCTCTTCTGCACAGAGGTACGGTCCATCAGATAATCAAGACTTACATCATAGTAGTTGGCAAGAAGAATCAAGTTCTCAACAGTCGGGAGTGCCTCTCCGGTTTCATATTTGGAAATGGTACTCTGACTGATGCCAGTATCCATCTGAACCTTCAGCTGTGTAATATCACGAGATACACGGACGAATTTCATATTCTTCATATAATCCACCTCCTTCTATTTCATTATTCCATAGATAGAAGGGATAAATTATAATAGTTTGGAATGCAATATTCTAATATGGAATATATTGTAAGCATTCCGAAAAGAATATTCTTAATCCGCATTCTTAGGATCGATTCACCCAAAGTCACGTCATATTTGTCGAAAAAAGGAAAATATGAAAGAACTTTGTAGAAATATGATAACACAGAAAAAGGAATTTGGGAAGAGGAAAATGAAAATGCTAAATTTTATATTGCAAAATATATGTTTGTATTGTATTATACAAGAACGAAGAAGATTAAAAAGAATTGACATGCGTATAAAAAAAGGAGAGGTCTATGTTAACTTTAACGTATTTGGCAGTATTAGAAGCGGGAGAAGATGATTCCTACAGCGTATATTTCCCGGATTTACCCGGATGTTTCAGCTATGGGAAAGATTTGAATGAAGCACAGCGTATGGCTACAGAAGCTGCCAGTCTTCATGTTTATGGTATGGAATGTGATAAGGAAGAAATTCCAGTTCCATCGACCACTCTATCAAAAGAAGATACAGAGGGAAATATTGTAATGCCAATAACGATTCATCCAGATCTTTTTCGCATAAAGAAAGATAATGAAAGAGTAAAAACGAATATTACTCTTCCTGCATGGCTAAAACGAATTGCCGAAGAGCAGAAGGTAAATTATTCCCGGCTTTTGGAAACTGCGCTTATGGATTATTTGCAGATTCCTAAAATAGATAGACATTGAAAATGTTATAAAAAGAGAGATTTCACATACGGCAAATGCCGCGAGTGAGGATCTCTCTTTTTTGTATACAATTTTGTAAAAACTTGTTTATAAATGTGAAAAGTAACCAAACCACTTCCAGTTATTTCCTGCAAAACTGGTAAATTAAAGGAAAATATAAAAAGATATAGCTTTTTATTCAAATATAGGATATAATATTCAATCAAGGAATATATGGGAGGTTTATTATTTTTTGGAAGAAGTTATTAAATTCTCTTGACAAAAATGTAATAAAAGAATAATATATTCCTATGACGAATATTCCCAAAGAGAATAAATGGGGATAGGATTTAATTTTAATTTCTAATTTTATAAGGAGGAGACTTTAAAATGGTAAAACAGACAAAGACATTTAAGAAAGGAAACGTTACAAAGAAAGCGTTAAGCGCAATCTTGGCAGCTTCTATGGTAATGACTTCTTCTTCTTTCGTTATGGCTGCACCTGTTGAAGTGGAGGA
>JAUNPJ010000117.1 GCA_030536755.1 Eubacteriales bacterium
ATTCCCTCAGTGTAAACGACACTCTCCATAATCCCTTATAAGAGGTATCCTTCACCAGATTTGCTTTATATCCTTCGATAAACATCTCTGTTTTCTTGTTTTCTAATGTCTGCGTATCAAAATAATCCACAGAAATCTTCTCCTTCTGCTTAAACCCTGTCAGTAATTTCAGCCATTTCGGTGACACAGAAAAAGAAACGGAAATGCTCACCACACCAAGCCTTACCACATCCCTCTGGGTGGTTCCGGCCTCTGTCTCACCACCAGAATCCGCTTCCACATCCTCCATCTGCACCTCATAGGAATCCGGCAGAGGGAGTGGTATTCCGTTAAATGTCAGATACTGTATAAATGCCATACCTATCTCCCTCCTGACCTTAGATTCTGTCTCTGCTGTGCGCTCACAACCACCTCATCCAAAAGCGTTCCTCCGATATATACCGGAATACAGATGTTTCCCATATTTTCCATGTTCTTCATTCCTGCAAACATTTCCTGAATGCCTCCGAGGATTTGACGGATAGAATCCACCGAAGCGGTCTGCATCTGTGTACTTTCCATAGCGAATACTCTCGGATTGACCACCATATCGGCAGCCACACCATTCACGGTTTTCTTTATCAGCCCTCTGCTCTTTTCAATTCCTTCTGCCAAACCGCCCATGAAGTCCGGCATCCAACTTTCATAATCTGTCAGCGGCCCTACATCCGGCACAGAGAAATGCAGATAGGAGCGGATGGTATTTGCCACATCGGATACCGCATTAATGATATTTCCGATACAGCTTCGGATACCATTTACAATCCCGTTAATCAGATCTGCTCCCCAGCTAAATGCACTGGAAGCAAGCCCTTTGATAAACCCAACTGCCCGATTGAACCCATCCACAACCGTGCTGTAGACATTTCCCATTGCAGTCCGGATACTGGAAACCACGTTGCTAAATACATTACTGACTGCGGAGCGGATTGCATTCAATACCGAAAAAATTACGGATTTGATTCCATTCCAAATGCTGGATACTACGGAATGAATGGTATTCATTACTGTTGTAACTACAGCCTTGATGCCATTCCATACAGAAGAAACAATCCCTTGAATGGCAGTCAGCACTGTTGTGATCACATTTTTGATAGCAATCCATACAGTTTTCATAACCGTCTGGATTGCTTTCAGTATGGTAGTAATCACATTCTGGATTGTATTCCAAGCCGTAGTCAGAAACGTCTGGATTGCCGTTCCAATGGTCATGACCACGTTTTGGATTCCAGTCCAAACGGAAGTAAAGAAGTTGGAAATTGCCGTCAGGACTGTGGTGAACATATTCTGGATACCCTGCCAGCAGACAGTAAAAAAGGAAGAAAGTCCATTCCAAACCGTCTTCCCTGTCTCCACAATCCCATTCCACAAATTCTTCAAAAACTCTCCGATAGCATTCCAAGCCACCACGGTTGCCGACTTGATAGCCTCCCACACTGCAATGAGTGCTTCCCGGAACCACTCACATTTATTCCACAGCAGAACGAGAATGGCAATCACTGCGCCAATGGCAATGGGAACCCAACCAATGGCTGCAATCACTGCCGTAATCGCCGGAATAACTGTTCCGGACACAAATCCAATGACACCGGAAATCGCTGCCGCAATCTGTGGAATTACCGTCATAATTGTTCCGATGGCTCCTACCACTTTTCCAATAATAATCAGAATAGGAGCCACTGCCGCTGCTACCAAAGCAATGGTAACAATGATTCTCTTCGTACCTTCATCCAACCCGTTCAGCCAATCCACAAGTCCTTGAATCCATCCCACAATCTGACGGATGGAAGGCATCAGGATTTCCCCAATGGAAATAGCAAGCTCCTCCAACTGGCTTTTTAAAATAGTAAGCTGTCCGGCAAGGTTATCCTGCATGGTAGCTGCCATCTTTTCAGCCGTTCCGTCACAGTTCGTAATAGCTCCGTTCAGCTTTTCAATATCTGCCGGAGCCGCATTCATTACCGCAAGGAAACCGCTCATGGCGTTCTTACCCACCAAAGCCTCTGCATTGGCGGCCTTTTCCGACTCTGACATCTGCGAAAAAGCAGTACGGCATTCCGAAAGAATATCTCCAAGACTTCTCATACTGCCGTCTGTGTTTGTTGTCTGAATCGTCAATTCCCCAAAGGCATCCCCGACAAAGGTAACTTCCCCGGTAAGGTTCGTCAGCATGGTACGCATGGCAGTACCGGCCTGTGAGGATTTAATACCTGCATTTGCCATCAGGCCAATGGCCTCTGCGGTATCCTCCGCAGAAAATCCTAATGCCCCGGCAACAGGCGCACAGTATTTGAACGTCTCGCCCATCATGGCAACATTGGTATTGGCATTAGAGGATGCCGCCGCAAGGATATCCGCAAAATGCCCGGAATCTGCTGCGGATAATCCCATGGCAGTCAGGGCATCCGTCACGATATCAGAAGTAGTTGCCAAATCTTCCCCAGATGCGGCGGCAAGATTCATGATTCCTTCAATGCCGTCCAGCATATCCCCTGTCTTCCATCCTGCCATCGCCATATAATTCATAGCCTCAGCAGCCTCCGAAGCAGAGAACTTCGTCTTTGCTCCCATCTCACGGGCTTTTTCCCGGAGGGCATCCAGTTCCTTTCCTGTCGCACCGGATACAGCCGCTACTTTGCTCATACCCGAATCAAAATCCGAAGCAACTTTTACAGCCGCCGCACCCAGCCCTCCCACTGCTGCCGTGAAAGGCATCAGCTTTTTACCGGCTCCTTCAATGGCAGAGCCAACTGTCTTTAACTTCTCCCCGGTTGCTCCGATTTTCTGCAAGGCCACCGCAGATTTATCTGCCTGTTTTTCCAGCTCCTGCAAAGCCTTTTCCATCTCTACGATTTCCCGCTGGAGGGCATCATACTGACTCTGGGTAATATCCCCTCTCGCCAACGCATCATTGGCCTGCTGGCTCGCCAGTTTCAGGGAATCCAATTTTTCCTTCGTTTCGCTGATAGCCTGTGTCAGAAGTTTCTGCTTCTGTGCCATCAGTTCCGTATTGCCGGGGTCCAGCTTCAGGAGCTTATTCACATCCTTCAACTGACTTTGTGTGTTACGGATTTCTTTATTCACTTTCGATAAGGCAGTGGAAAGTTTCGTGGTATCCCCGCCGATTTCAACTGTAATACCCTGAATTCTGGATGCCACGCTTCCCACCTGCCTTTCCGCAACGAAAAAAAGAGCCATTATCGGCTCCTAAAAATGAGTAGAAAAAGCGTCTGCCATTTCTGACAAACGCCTATGTACTTTCCTTATTCGGTTATTTTTTTTGATTATGGGTGGTTACCTGTTTCATAACACCAAACAGCAATTTTAGAAATCAAATCCAGCGGTAAAGGAATTTTATACGGGATTTGAATTGTTCCTTTGCTTGTTTTATATGGTTTCAGCATTTCAGCAAATTTAATCACTGCCTCTTCTCCTGCATAGATACCAATATGCTTTTTATTTGCGGCAAAATGAATGATATTATGTTCTTTCCAAAAAGTAGGCATACTCCACGAAATACGCTCCTGTGCTTCGGGAATCGCATCATGTATCACTTTTCGGACTTCCCGCAGATATTGCTGAGTTTCCTCCGATTGTGCTTCTATATATTGGGCGATTGTCATTGGTGCTTCCCCACAGTAATGGGACTGATTCTGCTTTTTAAACTCTCTTCCACATTTTGGGCAGACCCACATTTCAACCACCTCCTATCAAACATTTACTACTCCAATTTTTCCTGACAACCACTACATTCCCTGTCATGAATAGAAATAACCCCGCCGCATTTCGGACAAGTATATTTTTCTTTCTGTTCTTCCATAAATAGTTCCAAACCATGTTGACAGACAAATTCACTGTTTTTCATAAGGCTCGCCTGATACCTCTTGTTATAACTCTTTTCAAGGTTTTTTATCAGCTTACATGGGTATGCGGAACACTCAAAGCAAAAAGACAATCCTTTGGCTTTTATACAATCTTTTATTTTACATTTGCGGCAATGTTCCGGCTTCCCCATATCACCATTTAAACAGCCTGCACACGGTCTTTTATGATAACAATGTTTATAGCAAACGAAACAATTCATTCCACAAGGAGCAAACATAATTGTGTCAATTTTTTCATTTGGCATTTTCATAATGTTTCTCTCCTTCAAACTTATCAGCCTTGTTAACTGGAAGTTATCGCTTTGTTTCCAGCTCAGCATTTTTATAACTAATTGCGATATGGCACGGAGCAAAAATAACAGCAGCCACTATTAGAGGAATATAGCGACTCAATATTCCGCTCGCCAAAAATATTACTGACGGTATGATTGATAATGCCAGTGCTCTGAAAATGCTGTTTTTCTTAAAGCAAATAATCCAAATTAAACAGTATGCTGTTAATAACACAACGTTAATTATTAAATAAAAGGCAAAACTCTCATCTGACGAAAAGCCAAAGCCGCATATCGGGATTATAAATATCATGAAAGCAAAACAGCCCACTCTACCTATTTGCTCCAAGGCTTCCACGAACTTATTTATCCAGAGATTCTGAAATCCGTCCTTATTTATGGATGCAAAAATTATATTTGGAATCATTATAACAATCATAAATGCAAGTCCATAAAAGTTTATCCAGTTCATATGCTCCCTCCTGCAAATTCATGTTTTTATTTCTGGCTTCTTCCGTTCCAGCATCAGTCGTAGAACGAAGATATTCACATCTGGAAAATAATCTCAGCATTTTCTTCTGCCAAAGGTTCTTGAAAACCATCAAAATGATGCGTCAATATTTCATCAGTTATAATAAAGGGCGAATCAGCATGAATATTTTTATTACGAATTTCAAGGCGTCTGGCTAAGACTT
>JAUNPJ010000118.1 GCA_030536755.1 Eubacteriales bacterium
AAGTCTGGAGTTCTGGAAAGCCGAAGTCCGGAGGTCGGAAAAACCGACCCTAATTATACTTATTATAATAATACTGATTTAAGTGATACTGACAGGAGTAATACCAATCTTATCAATCCATCAGAGGGACAGCCTGCAAAGCGGTCTGGGAGGATGGATGAGATGGATGTCATTCACGCATACACAGCCATTGTGAAAGAAAACATAGAGTATGATTCACTTATCCAGTCTGCAGGGCTTGGAGAAAAGGAATACATAGACGAGATTGTGGAGCTTTTGGTGGAAATCATCAGTGTGAAGCGTGATACGTTGAGCATTGGAGGTGCGGAGTATCCCTATCAGTTTGTGAAAAACAAGCTGCTGAAAGTGGGATATTCGCATATCCAGTATCTTCTGGAGTGCCTGCAGGACAATACCACAAAGATACGCAATGTGAGAGCTTATCTGCTTGCCTGTATCTTTAACGCACCCTCGACAATTAACAGCTATTACCGGGCAGAGGTCAACCATGATATGTACGGAGGAGGAAATTTATGAGCAGGAGAGAATTTTTGAACAAAACAATTGTACCAGTGGGAACCGTGTTGTTTCTGGTGTTTCTGCTCCGTCCGTTATGCATGGTGCAGGGAGAACTTGACTGGCGGCTTTTGGCACTGCTTGCCGGGATACCATTCGGTATCAGAAGAATGTTCCTCTGGGTGGTTCCAGGCGGAATGGGAATCAGCGGAACGGTCGGTGTGGTTGCGTTTAATCTGCTGGCTGGCGGAATGATTGGCAGTGTAGTGATGGCATGGCGGTTACTGGTAGCTGCGTTCACGATGGTGAAGGGATTCGCCGCGGCAGTCTGCCGGATTATAGGAATATGCAGATAAAGGAGCAGAAAATGGAGGATGGAATGGACAGGAAACTGTTGGAGCGTTTGTTTTATGAGGGCATCATGCCGAGAGAAAAATGTTGTCCGACAAAAAAGGATTATCACGACACCATGAAATTGTGTGATAACGTGGAACAGGAATTTATCGCATTACTCTCCAAAGAACAGGCAAGAATGTTTCAGGATTACAAAGAATATGCGTTAAGTCTTACGATAATGGAAAACGCAGAAAGCTTTATGCAGGGGATGTCATTAGGCATCCGGATTACAGCGGAAGCATTCACGCTTGGGGACAGTAAAACAGAATAAGGAAAAATGGGAAAGCAGCCGGGGAATAACGCAGGTTGCTTTTTCTCTGTCCATTTTCAGGGAAAGGAGCAGATGAGGTGGAACTGGTTATTTTGATTGTTGCAATTCTGGCGTTTCTTTTGGAATTGTTTGTCTGGTGGTGCTGCATGATGGCGGCGAGGGCATTGGATGAAGAAATGAAAAACTATGAATACGATACAGAAAAGCGTCACAGGAGAAAACTTCCCGACAAGCTGGCGGGAAGAGGCAGAAGAAAGAAATCTGTATTTTGAGGGAGGAAGTGTATCAGATGGAGATTGCAGAAAAAATCCGGTATTTTCGCAGGCACAGGGGGCTGTCACAGGAACAGCTTGCAGAGCGTGTTGGAATCAATGTCAATACCATCCGGAAATACGAGCTGGGCCACCGGAAACCGAAGATTGACCAGTTAAAGAAAATAGCGGATGGACTGGAAATCAGTGTAATTGAATTTTTGGATATTGAAATAGAAAATGAAGCGGATTTGATTGCAGTGATGAAAAAAATCAGTCCGTCTTTTAAGTGGGAAGTATTTGCAGGATTGCTAGGGAGAGAGTGATGATGGCGGTTGGAATTTGTTTTTTGGTGGTACAGGTAATTACATTTCTGTTTCTGTATCCCATGCTGATTGTGGGAAAATGGGAAGATGAGCAGTTGGAACAGTTGTTTGAGAAGAAACGTGAGGCAGAAGGCCGGAAAGAATTGGAGGATAAAATGGAGTCACAGAGAGAGGTATTGCGTATGATTGAAAAGGAAATCAGGAAAGGAAGCGCTCCGGTGCGGTTCGCCGGGATGGGATTTACAGAGGAAACGTATCATTTGGTGGAAAGTCAGGCGAAGATGAACCAGCTTTTGGACTATTTTTTCCGAACAGGAGAGTTCGCGGCGCTGACGGATAAACAGGTCAGAAGTAATGTATATATGGATGCCGGGTTTAAAAAAGTGAATTTCCGGAATGCTGCTTCCGAATTGGACAGAAGGAACATGGAAACGGCTGCAAAGAGATGGATAAAAAAGAAACATCCGTCTTTTGACGGGGATGTGTATGTGGAGAACGTTCGGTTCTTTCTGGAATTTTTGGAAGAAGAAAGGGAAAAACGGGAATGTACGGTAAATGGGGAGAAACTTACGGCACTGATTTTCAGCCGGAAACATCTGTCAGGACTATATATGCAGTGCCTTGTTCACAGGAAAGAAGCCATGCAGCATATGGAAAAACTGGAAGGATTTTCGGAAGTGTGCAACCGTATCTACCGATTGGAGGATGTAGATGTTCTTTTCCAGTGTATGTTGCTTGACCAGATGGAATGGGAGGACGGGAAGCTGTATGGGCATTTTAGTACGGTGTATCTGTTAAGATGAGAAAGATAGATTTGTCAATAATCGCCAAATGCTCTATAATTTCTTGTAAGAGTAAATTCAAAAAAGTTTAAGAAGATATGGGAGGAGTAAAGTGAAAAGAGCTATTGAAAATTATTGCAAAGCAGGAATTATACTGAAACCAGACGGTGTTAAGTTACACGAAAAAAATTGATAGAAAATTATCTATATCATATATCGTTTTATGTTGAAGAATTTTATCGTTCACTTAGTTGTATATATAATGTGGATTATTTCCAAGCAAATTTATATGGTGGAGATAATAAAATTCTGCGTATCCAATATTATCGGCATCATTCGTGGAACTTACTGACTTATTTGGGGATGATAAAAGATGGAGTTGATAAGATAAATAAAATTGAGGTTTGTAAAGATATTTTAGATTTCAATTATGATAAATCAACCAGAAATTTTATTGCACATATTTATGAAAAGATGAACAGAATTAATGAAACAACAGGAGTGTTACATGGATTCAATGTAATTATTGCTAAAGAAGATGAATTTTTACGAGATATAAAAGAACCTGTGTTTAATCTTGATTTGTTATTGAAAGAAATTACAATGATAACAATTGATAGGGAACGGCTTCTTATCAGGGGCAGGATGTGGAAGTTGTCCGTCTGGAAGAAATCTTTCAGAACCAGCCGACTACTGCAGAATTTACAAAGTCTGACCTGACCACAGGAGCAGAACTTTCCGGGGCAGCCCTTACTGTCTTTGACAAGGACGGAAAAGAGATTGAGAAGTGGACTTCCGTAAAAGGGGAGCCGCACAGCATCAAGCGTCTGCACGTTGGGGAAACTTACACCCTCCGGGAAGAATTTGCTCCTTACGGATACCTGAAAGCGGAAGAAGTGGAGTTTACCATCGCAGACACCGGGGAGGTGCAGAAAGTGGAGATGAAAGATGCGGTTCCGGTCGGACGCATCATCATCAACAAAAAAGGGGAATTTATCGGCGAAGTGAGCTGGAATGACATGGCAGCCGGGGCAATGGATTCCATCTGGGATTATATAAGCGGCTCCTTAAAGGATGTTACCTTTGAGGTCTATGCTGCAGAGGACATCAAAGCGGCAGACGGGGAAAGCCCGGATTATTATAAAAAGGATGATTTGGTTGCGGCCATCACCACGGACGGGCTTGGATACGCAAGGGCGGATGACCTGCCTCTTGGAAAGTATTATGTGGTAGAAAAGGAAACCGCAGACGGCTTTGTGCTGGATGGGGAACCGAGAGAAATCGACCTGACTTACCGTGACCAGAATACCCCGGTAGTCACTTATGATGAAGAATGGCAGAATAACCGCCAGAGGGCAAAAGTGACGGTAATCAAGAAAGAAAAAGATACCGACCGTGTATTAAAAGGCGCTGTTTTCGCTCTTTGCACAAAAGAGGACATCAAAAACGAGGAGGGCAGGGTACTGGTAAAAGCGGATACCGTCATCGAACAGAAAGCAACGGATCAGGATGGGAAAATCCTGTTTACCGCAGACCTTCCGGTAGGCGGCAGCTTTTATGTGAAAGAAGTAAAGGCTCCGGCAGGTCTTGTCACTACAGAGGAAAGGAAAGAGTTTACCTTCGACTATGCAGGGGCGGATACCCCGGAGGTTACTTTTGAGTTTTTGTTTGAAAATGAAGCAACGGCCTTTGAAATCACAAAATCTGACTTGACCACAGGAAAAGAGCTGCCGGGAGCAAAACTGGAAGTAACGGATGCAGACGGAAATGTGGTGGATGCATGGACATCCGGTACAGAGCCGCACATCATCAAAGAACTGGAGGCAGAAAAACAATATACCCTGACGGAAACCCTTCCTGCAGATGGGTATGTTACCGCAGAAAGCATTCCTTTTACCGTGGGGAACACTTCCGAAATCCAGAAAGTGGAAATGAAGGACGATGTGACAAAGGTAAAAATCAGCAAAGTGGATATGACGGACGGAAGCTGCGAGGTAGAAGGCGCAAAGCTCTATATCCTGAATGAAAACAATGAGGTGACAGCCGCCTGTACGGGGTGGAGCTGGACAGCCTTACCGGACGGATTGCGAAACAGCTTTACCCGAAAGCAGATA
>JAUNPJ010000060.1:0-342 GCA_030536755.1 Eubacteriales bacterium
AGCTGGATTTGGAGGGTATTTTTTAAATACAGTTTTAGGGTACATTTGCCGAATGATATTTGCACGGTGTCTGCCAGGAGAGTATTTAGGTATTAACGGGTTATTTTCAAATATATTAGCAATGCTTTCCTTGGCAGAATTGGGAATAGGAAGTGCTATCGGCTTTGCATTATATAAACCAATAGCGAATAAGCAGGAAGAAAAAATAGCTTCGTTAATGAAATTTTATGGAAAGGCATATAGAGCGATTGGTTGCGTAGTGGCAATATTGGGGATTGCAATGTTACCTTTTTTACATTCAATAATTGGAGAAGCTCCCAAAATTAAAGAAAACATTACACT
>JAUNPJ010000060.1:352-1766 GCA_030536755.1 Eubacteriales bacterium
GTATACCTCTTTAATACAGTGAGTACTTATTTTTTTAGCTATCGTGCAGCTTTAATTTCAGCGTCGCAACGACATTACATTGTATTAAGCGTTAACTACATTATTACAATTATACAAAGTTGTATTCAAATTCCAGCGTTAATTCTGACAAAGGAATATTTGCCATATTTGTTTATTCAAACGGTGGGAACATTAATAAATAATATAGCGTTGTCTATCTTGGCAAAAAAAGATTATCCTTATATTGACAGAAAAAATATTGAGCCTCTTTCGAGGGAAGAAAAAAGGAGTCTTTTTGTTAATATAAAAGCATTAACTGTTAATAGATTATGCGCTTCTTTAGTGAATAATACGGATAATATAGTTATTACATATTTTAATGGTTTAATTACTACTGGACTGACATCAAATTATTCTCTTTTGGTTAATACTCTTGGAACTTTAGCAGGGCAATTTTTCAATAGTATTACTGCCAGTGTAGGAAATCTTAATGCGAGTGAAAGCAAGGAAAAACAGAGAAACTTCTTTGATGTACTAAATTTATTGAATTTCTGGATTTATGGTTGGGGAGCAATAGGAATAGCATTTGTTTCTGGTGAAATTGTACGTATATGTTTTGGAGAAGGATATGTATTAGATATGAAAATTCCGATAGTAATAGCATTAAATTTCTATTTGGTCGGGATGAATAATGCAGTTTGGGCATATAAAAATACGATGGGACTATTTCGGTATGGACAGTATCTGCTGTTGGTTACAGCTGGAATTAATTTATGGTTAGATATTGTATTAGGCAAACAGTTTGGTTTATTAGGTATCTATATGGCAACAATAATCGCAAGATTATTAACAAACGTTTGGTATGATCCCTACGCCGTATTTAAATATGGTCTTGAGACAGACGTTTTACAATATTACAAAAAATTTATTAAATATGCTTTCGTATTGGGAATAGCGGGGGGATTAAGCTATAAATTTACAATGATGTGCAATTTTTCGGGTGTCTTAAATGTCTTAATGAAATTTTTTATTTGTACAGTTATACCGAATATTATTTTTGTATTTGCGTTTGCCAGAACAGATGAGTTTAGATATTTAAGGCGTATTCTTTTTGATTTGAGCTCAAAAGTTCAAAAACGAATTTGTCATAAGTAAAATAATATAGGTATAGAATAGAGGGTTGACTAATGATATGGGGTTCAATTATTTTTTACGTGGTTTTTCTACAGAAATATATTACTTATTACCTGTAGTTCGAAATTATAGATTACATTGGATGATATCAGTGATTCTAACAATTGTTGGATGTGTAGTTATAAGTTGTGTTTGGAATCTATTAAAAAAAATGTTATTTTTGAGAACAATGGATGAATAAACATCTTGACAGGAGGATATAAATGCATGATAATTTCAC
>JAUNPJ010000060.1:1776-27029 GCA_030536755.1 Eubacteriales bacterium
ATGTATTTAAACTATACTGTGCATTGCTTGTTGTGATGATTCATTGTTCAGAGGTTTACGAAGGACATCCGGTCGCAATGGGAATTGTTCAGTGCTTGTCTTCACAAGCGGTTCCCTTCTTTATGGTTGTTTCTGGATTTTTTATTGGGAACAAATTGTTTCTAAATAATAATACATCAAGTATATGGAAAAGTGTAAAAAGTTGGCTGCTTCTTTATTTTGCTTGGGCTGTTTTGTGGTTGCCATATCTTAGCATTACATATATTGACAAATATCCGGATGCTTCAACTGGCTATGTAGCGTTAATGCTTGTAAGAAGAATATTATTTGCAGGGCAAGGTGTATATTGGTATTTATTAGTTTTAGCCGAAACGGCAATTATCTTGTCAATCTTTATAAAGTTTAAGAAATTAACATGGTTCTATGTCATAGGCGCACTAGGATTGATTTTAGGATTATTGTTCGATGCTAATGTAACGACATTGGGATTGGGAAAATTAAATTCTATTGTATATACGATTTTTAGTTGGAGCAATAATGTGTTTATGAAGGGCATACCATATGTTGCAATAGGGCTTTTATTCAGTAAATACTATGGCAAAATCAAAATAAAAAATTGGTTGTTAATTGCCATATATTTCACGGTTACAATTGGAATGATTTTCCTATATTGTATAGGAATGAACCGCTGGTTATGTTTTTATCTAATTCAAGCAGTGTGTTTGTTTATGATTGCCATACAATTTACACATGAAAGGTTCAGACAATCTACGGTGGTTATGTGTAGAAATTTGAGCACTGCGATTTATTTCCTGCATACAATTTTTATTTATGGTGTAATTGATCCTGCATTAGGTATAGATTCGCCGGTACTCTTAAAATTTTGTTGTGCAGTTCTAGGAAGTTGTATAATTTATTTTGTTGTTAATCAATCACAGATTCGTCCGTTTAAGTGGTTATTAAATGTAAAATGAGACTGTGTTAAGAAATGACATGGTGTTCTACAAGTTCTAGCACATATACACCAATAGTTTTATCATAGTCAGTCAAAAAAACTGGAACTGTTTCTTACAGTTCCAGTGCATTAAATCTTTGGTGGTAATTGTTTTCTGAATTTATCATCACGGCGCAGACTGCTGATCAGAGTAGCGAGCATATCCTTTGCAATACGAATTTCATGTTCGTCACAGCTATCCAGCAGCTCCGCAATTTCTTTTTGAAATTGTACTTTACACTGAACCACATTATCGCAGAGAAAATCATCTGTGGTAACATGAAGGGCATTGGCGATGGCAACGAGTGTAGTAAGGCTGATACGAGTTGTTCCGGTTTCAATATTGCTCATGTGGCTGACCGAGATGTCGCTTATTTCTGCAAGGCGCTCCTGAGTCAGATCTGCTTGAATCCTTGCAATTTTAATCCGTTTTCCGATTGCTTTATAGTTTAGCTCCATGACGATCCTCCTTTTGAAAAATCTTTATCCTTTTCTATTGTACCTACGGCTGGAAAACAATATAATAATCTATATCCGTAATTTACGGATATAGAACAAGTTGATGATAAAATTTTAGCTGGGAAATAGGTACAGCAGAAGGGAAGAGGTATGCATTTAGAAGCTGATTATCGAAAAGCTTATGAGGAAGAATGCCAGGTATCCATGAATCACTGTGTGGAGAATACACCGGAAGAGAAAGAGAGAACCGCTGCAGAAATTGAGCTTATTAAAAAGATGGCTTCTTTGAAAGAGGAAGAAACGAGAAAGATTCTGAATAAGGAAAAGCGGGAACTGGTGGAGGCTATCTACAAGGGATTTGAAGCAGAAGCATATATTCAGGGTGGAAAAATCACAATGGATTTGAATGAGGACACCATGATGGTTCGTCTGATATATACTTCAAAACATTTCTGTAAGACAGACCAGGAAAACGACATTTCAGGGAATTTGATGGCTTTGGTTTTTCAGAAAAGTGATATGGCGAGTATTCTCGCAAAAGATGACACGTTTATTCTGGATGCAAGTTTTGAACTTTATGATCGGATAAAGGTTGCAGATAGAAGCAAAGAAATCAGTATGATAAAAGCTGCTTTTAAGGCAAAATGGAACTCAAAAACAGCACGGAGAAATTTTCAAAATGAATGATTGTAAATAAGGAAATCCCCCTGAAGTTGAAGTAAAGCTTAGATTCAGGGGGATTGCTCATTTTATGGAATAGTCAGTTAATCGAGAGAGGGTGAATTTTTAGTATGCTGTTTATCGGGGAGTGTATTAGGTTCCTTTGCGGCAAGGATAGATTGATTCTGGCGCAGCTTGTCCAGAATGGAAGAACGGTCAGAAGAAGATTTTGTCAGGGATTCCGGATGGGATTCTGTATCATCTCCGGGAGTCAGTTTGCTCTGTGTGTCGATTCGCCCGTCTATCTGATTATAGTTTTCCTCAGAATTACCTTCCGCATTTGCAAGATAATTGTTTGTTAAGTCTGTCTGCAGAAATGGCATTCCATTGTCTACGAACCGTTGTCTGACTGCATCCTGTTCCTGCATGGAAGATGCTCTGGATGAAATCAGTCCCTGTTCTTCCAGAATCAGATGTTCTATCTCAGGCGTTATCCCGTGCCAGATATCCTGAGCAACCAGTTTTCCATTTTCATCAACAATGATATTGGCGACAGAGGAACCGTATTCATCGTGTTCCATCATATAAAAGTCTTTTCCGGAGAGTTCAATACTTCCGACGGTATGCCAGGTCCCAAGATGCCCGTCTACAGTCAGACCGGTTGTTTCAAGATTGACAGCCGGTGCAGGAAGAAGAAACTGAGGGACTTCTACGAAGCCTATACTGTCACAGAAATGAGCGGTATCGACTCCGTTTTCGTGAAGTACAACGATATCGCTGACTGAAAGGGAATGGCTGCGGTAATCAGCCGGATGCTGAAGATTAAATTTGATATAGATGCTTTCCAGAACTTCACTGGTGGAGTCCGTTGTATCGAGCGTTCCGGAATAGACTTTTTCATAATTGTTTTTTGTTACTTCCTGTTGGAAGTGTTTCAGCATTTTCAGGGAAGAAAAGCGCAGGTCGGCATATTCTTCACCATGTTTTACCTGATACAGGTCATAATCAATTTTTCGCATCAGTAACACCTTCTTCCTCCCATGCAGGGTATAATGGAAGTTTGGAAAATTCTTCATCTGTGATGCAAAACAGTTTATCCATTACTGTTTCAATCAGTAAAATCATATCTTCGTCGGTCACGTACAGAAGCGCTTCTTCCAGTTCGTCAAGAAGAGTGAAGCGATTACTACAGTCATAAATACACATCAGATTGATTTCTTCTACGGAATAATTCATATGTTTTTGTCCTTTCTTATAATTGGGGTTTGTCCCGTCCGGCAGGTTCGGATTTTCCTTCACCGGATGCAAGGAGTGCTTTGTTTTTTTCGAGTTTGGCACGAATGGAAGTGCGTTTTTTACTTTCTCTGGTTTTATCGGTTTTCTGTTTTGTGGTACTTTGATTTTTTGTCTGTTCCTGTTCCAGTGAGAGCAGATCCCGCATGGCTACATTGACGGTGACAGGGTGGCAGTTGATTTGATACTCAAAGCGGCGGTCATAGCTGGGATTGCTGTTAGTCCCCGGAACGTATACCTGTGCGGCAGCCTGCTTCATTTCAGGCGTATATCGTCCATCTTTGGGGGAAAGCTGAATGGTACTGGCAACTACAATTTTGCAGCGCTGCATTCCATATCGGTCTACCATCTTCTGCAGAAATTCCGGTACTGTACGGTCTGCATATGCACGTTCATATTCAGACTGGAATTGTCTGGAACAGGTACAGTTGGCATTGTGACTGATTCGCCAGGAATCCAGTTCCCCTTTCTCCCGTGCAGCCGCAATATCCTCCAGATAGACAGGACAATGGAGATCATTTTCATGTTCCTCTATCATCTGTTCCAATTGTTCTGCAGGAATTTCTTTCAGCGGGATATCTTTTTGATTGAGCATTTCAAGGATTTCATCTTTTGCGGTGTTAAAATCCATGTTTTCGTCACCAATCTGTCCGCCATCTATGACATTCAGAAATGCGTCGTAATAGGTGTAATCCCAGCTATTATCACTGGCAGTCTGCAGATAGAGATAATGACCGTTCAGTTCAAAAGCAGCTTCTTCCGGATCGGGTTCCGGGGGAAAGGAGTCCATGCGGCGGAGAAGTTCCTGGGCCTGTGGCCGGAAGTCCTCCTCATCCTGAATGATGGTATTCAGCCATTCTTTCAGATATACGGCAGTTCCTCCTGCAATGTCTTCCGTGAGATCAGGGAGAGCGGACTTTGACATATGCGGATCATAAGAAGAAATGAAAGCGTCCAGATCTGCCGCAAGGCGTGAAGGCGTATCGGGATCATGAGAATCGATGACAGTTGCAGAAGAAAGAGCCGGTTCCTCTGTAATTTGCTGCTGTTCCGGTGTGGGTTTCAGATTGTCTAATTGTCCTTCTGCATATAAACGCTCAAAATCGGCAAGGTAAGGTTCGATATCAGGAATGGGAGACTGTTGTAGCTTGGATTTATACTGTTCGTAAGTAAAATCCTTGATCTCTTCCTCAGTCATACTGCGGGTATTGGATTGTGGTATCTGATCCTGATTCTGTTCTTTTTCCTGTGCAAGCTGCAGTTCTGTAAGCTTTTCTTCCATGGTGTTGATGATAGAAGCTGCGGTTCTTCGTATCGTGTCTAAGGACGATTTTAGTTCCGGTAGCTCTTTGTTCTGTGACCATGTGGCGACATATCCGAAGCTGTAATCGCTGGTGTCAATGCCAAAATGCTGACAGACCACATAGGCGATACTTTCTGCTTCGACTTCTTTGGTATTTCGGTCTTTTTGTACCTTCTGTCCGGAAGGCGGGAGAGACAGATCAATATTGTGGAGCTTGGAATGGGCAAGTTCATGCAGGGCAGTTTTGATGGTCTGTGCGTTGCTCATGCCCTCTTGAATGTGGATATTCTGTTCCTGGGGACTGAAATAGCCTTTGATATCATTATCTAAGGGAGCGAAGATAATGGGGACTGCAGAGGCGTATTCGACTGCTGAGAACAGGTTCTGGTATCCCTGGACTGAAGCTGTGAGTTCTTCAATATCAAGGGTAGGAAGTGGTTCCCCGTCTGTCTGGCTTACATCAAATACAGAAACAATTTTAAACCGGGGAGTTTTGATTTCTGCAATTTCCATAACCGGCTCACCATTTTCATCCAATATAGGCAGATTTGTGTCCGGATCTTTCTTTTCACGCTCTATTTGGGTCTTGACCGGAGCGGGAGCAAAGATTTTGATACCATGTTCACCGGGGAGGACATGACGTTTGAAGTTTTTCTGCCAGGCTGCATAACCGGCTAAAAGTGTAGCGTCCGGTTTCTGCAGGGCGATCAGAATGGAATTACTGTAGCTGTAAGAGTGGAAACGGGACATGACTTTCAGATAATCCTGATAGTTTCCATTATGAAAGAAGTCTTTGATGCCGGATTCCAGGCGGTCAGTTGCTTCTTTGATTTTTTGCTGTTGCTGTTTCGCATAATCAGCCATGAAGATTCCTCCATTTCATGTAAGGGGTTCTGCCGGGGATGCCGGAGCAGCTTCGGCAGAAACAGGATTAGATAGTTGCTTCTTTTTTGTGGGAAGGGGTAGAAACGGATTTGTTCCCGGAAAGTGTTTTTTGATTGGCGTGAAGCCGGTCGAGAACAGACGGGCGTTTGGGTCTGTCTGCGTAAGCCTGCTGGGGGATGCTGGCAGTATTTTCGACAGTGGTATTATGCTTCTGAAAAGGAATTGGCTGAGAGTGGGAAGTCTGGGGTGCTGAATCCGCTGTTTTGTCTATATTCAGAAGTGCATTGACTTCATTCAGGCGGGAAAGCTTCTGGGAAAGTTCGTCTTCCTGGGCAAAAGGACGTTGTAATTCTTCTTTTGCAGATTCCATTTTTTTGTGCAGCTCCTGAAGATCCTGTTCAACCATGGAAAGGGACTGCCTCATATCTTTCAGAGCATTGTTGATTCTTGTGATGTTACCGGACGGATCAGAACCTAAGGAGACGATGCGGGTACTTTTTCCTTTGATTTTCAGATTGAATGACTGAGAAAAGCTATCATATTGAACCTTGAGGGAAAAACCTGCATAATTTCCAATCGTTTCTTCGGAACCGAATGATTTCAGCGTCGTACAGGCGGAAAGGATTGCGGTACCGGCTTCTTTTCGGTCGGCGTATACTCTGTCCTTTACTGTCATTTTGAAATGTTCGGAATCGGCTGGAAGATTCTGATCCGCAGTGTGGATGTCTTCTTTGAGTGCCTGCTTTAATGCCGTGAGTTCTGCCGCTGTTTTTGGGTAAGTTTTCAGAAGAAGATCTTCCAGATGATAATGCTGACTGGTATGACTGCTTTTCATTAGTTTGAGCTTGGAAACGGCTGTGTCTAGTTCCGTTTTTTCCATAATCAGGGGATTGCCGGAGGCAAGTGCTTTGACTTCTGCGAATTTTAAGGACACTTCATCGGTATCTTCACAGGAGCGTGCAGGGGATTTTCCAGTCATAACCTGACCGATAAAACGCTGTTTATTCTCCAGAATCTGCCACATATATGCGTCAAAGGTTTCCTGTGTCAGGTAACGGTAAATAAAAACTTCGTTGTTTTCGTTACCTTGACGGAGAATACGTCCTTCCTGCTGTTCAACATCCGACGGACGCCATGGAACATCGAGATGATGGAGGGCAACCAGTTTATCCTGAATATTGGTACCGGCGCCCATTTTGAAGGTAGAACCGAAAATAACACGGACTTCACCGCTCCTGACTTTTGCAAAAAGGGTTGCTTTTTGCGCATCCGTGTGTGCGTCATGGATGAAAGCAATTTCATTTTCCGGAATACCCTTATCGGTCAGTTTCCTTTTGATATCGTGGTAAACATCATCAAAGACAGGGACTTCTTCACGTTGTCCATCCACTTCAGCAGTGGTTTTTTCGATAACTTTTGGTGTGGATAAGTCGCAAAAAATAACCTGTGTCAGTTTTTTGTCAGAAGTTTTCTGCCAGATTTCAAAGACTTTTTCTGCACAGGCGTGTGCTTTTCCGTTTGGGTTCTCCGGAAGAAGCGGATTGATGAGCCGCTGATCCAGAGCAAGCTTGCGCCCGTCATTGGTCACCTTCAGCATATTGTCAATGGAAGAATCAATCCCTCCGCTATGGATCAGTTCTGCCCGCTCAGCAAGTGAAGCGACAAGTTCCTTCTGCAGTTCTGACGGTTGCAGGAGGATGTTTTCATATTTTGCCTGGGGAGTAGGAAGGGAGAGCATATCCGCTGTCTGGATGTCAGCACATTCTTTCCAGGTATTCATCAGTTCCGGGAGATTGAAGAATTTTGCAAATCTTGTCTTTGCCCGGTAGCCGGTTCCTTCCGGTGCAAGCTCGATCGCTGTGATCGTTTCGCCAAACTGGGCTGCCCAGGAGTCAAAATGCTGCAGATTCATGGAACGGAGCTTATCCGCCTGCAGGTAACGCATCAGGGTATACAGTTCGGTCATTGAGTTGGAAATCGGGGTACCGGTGGCGAATGTGATTCCACGGCCTCCGGTGATTTCATCCATGTACTGGCATTTGGCATACATATCGGAGGATTTCTGTGCATCTGTGGTGGAAATACCTGCAACATTGGTCATTTTGGTAAAGCAGTAGAGATTTTTGAATTCCTGGCTTTCATCTACAAAAAGCCTGTCGATTCCTAATTGTTCAAAGGTAACAACATTGTCTTTTTGCTTACCGTTGTTTAGCTTTTCCAGCTTCACGGCTAAACGTTTCTTCATGGATTCCATCTGCTTGATGGTAAATATTTCTCCATCTTCGTTTTTTGCAATTTCAATCCCTTCGGTAATTTCGTCAATCTGATGCTGGATGAGTGTGCGCTGACGTTCCGGGGAAAGAGGGATTTTTTCAAATTGTGTATGACCGATGACAACACAATCATAGTCACCGGTAGCAATACGGCTGCAGAATTTTCTGCGGTTGGTCGGTTCAAAATCTTTCTGTGTGGATACCAGTATTTTTGCATTCGGGTAGAGCTTCAGGATATCAGATCCCCATTGGTTGGTGAGGTGATTGGGAACAACGAACATGGATTTCTGGCACAATCCCAGACGCTTGCTTTCCATGGCGGCGGCGATACAACTGAAAGTTTTACCACTTCCGACTGTATGTGCAGCCAGACAGTTATCTCCATACAGAACATGTGCGACTAAGTTTTTTTGGTGATGATAGAGTGTAATGAGCGGATTCATACCGGGAAACTGCAGGTGGCTGCCATCATATTCCCGTGGACGGATACTGTTGAATCGCTCATTGTAGCGATTGACAAGCAGCTCACGCCTTTGCGGATCACGGAAAATCCAGTCTTTAAAGGCATCTTTGATGCTGTCCTGTTTTTGCTGTGCAAGGATGGTCTGCTCTTTATTTACAACACGGTGTTCATTTCCTTGCGCATCAAGGACGGTATCATAGATTTTTGTGTTCCTCTGATTGAGAGCATCCTCCAAAAGACGGTATCCAGATGCTCGTTCGGTACCGAAAGTCACATTTGCAGTAGGATTTTCGGAATCCATGGATTTTCTGCGAATATTCCATTCTCCGGTCACACTTGCATACTGTACCTGGATTCGCTGCGGTTTGAGGTAATGTTTGGGAGTCTGAAAAGTTTCCCCCATGAATTGTGTGATGATTTCAGGTTCAATCCAGTTGACTCCCAGGCGGACATCAATATCGGCTGCGGATATATCTTCTGGCTGTACCTGTTTCAGGTACTCTACATTGACGGCGAATGCCGGATTACTTTCGGCAAAAATCTGAGCCGTTTTGAGTTTTTCACGGACGTTGCCGGAGAGGTAAGCGTCTGCAGTCTGCCATTCTTTTGAAACAGGATCCTGAAAAATCAGTCCATGCAGTTCCTGACAGATTTCTTCCTCCGATTTTTCATAGAGCCCGGACATGAAAGACAGGTCAACTTGTGCCTTTTCTCCCATGGAAACGCTCAATGCATCGACAGCCGTATCAACAGAAGTAACGGGAACAGGCTTTTTGATCGTGCGTTTTTTGAAAATATCGGCTTTGGATTTCAGATTTCCATCGTTTGTCAGGATTTCCAGAGAGGCAAGCAGACAGTAAGAAGAATCCTGACTGAATGCACGCCGATTTCCGGCGCTGTTAAGGAGTCCGAATTTCTCGGTATATTTGTCATATTGTGTATTCAGAATTTTCATTTGTGCATGAATGTCCTCGTCTGAAACATCTTCAAGCTGCATATCCAGCAGCTTTCTGGTGGTATCACGAAGCTCTACCATGCCACGGATGCGTTCAGCCGTTGCAAGGGGAAGTTCCATGTGATTCATTTTAGAGTTTTCACGATAATACACTTCATTGTCAACGATTGTGTAACTGAAGTTCTGGACAGAAGGATCTGCCGGAATGGAAAGTGGCTCTTCCTCCAGATCTGTGTCAGACAGTTCGGTTTCCGTGATGATTCCGGGAATGTTCTGGACTGCAGTATGGAGCTGTGTTTGCAAGTCTGCATCCGGAATGGGGATAACCGTGGTTTCCATGGTTCCGAATTGTGTACTTTCCAGTTTAAATTCCCCTAATACCATTTCCGGATGAGTGACAAAATACTGATTGACAGTATGACCGTCTGGGGTTGTGCCGAGGTGAACCCATTCAGGCATTTCAAGCGGAGCATGATCCCGTTTCTGGAAGAACAGGATATCCGCAACGACATTCGTGCCGGCATTTTTGGTAAATGCATTATTGGGCAGTCGGACGGCACCTAGCAGGTCGGCTCGTTTGGCGAAATATTCTCTTGTGGAGGAGCTGCGTTTGTCCATGGTTCCGCTGGATGTTAAGATGGCAACGATACCGCCCGGACGCACCTGATCAAGAGATTTAGCTACAAAATAGTCATGAATTTGGAAGTGATGGCTGTCGTATCTTTTATCAGCAACCTGATAATTGCCAAAGGGTACATTGCCTACTACAACATCAAAGATGTCATCCGGGAAGTTGGTTTTTTCAAAGGCATCAATGGTGATGGATGCATTCGGGTAGAGCTGTTTTGCAATCCTTCCGGTAAGAGAATCCAGTTCTACACCATAGAGTTTACTTTCTGACATGTTTTCGGGAAGACATCCGAAGAAATTGCCGATACCGCAGGAGGGTTCCAGAATATTACCGGTGGAAAATCCCATGTTGGAAAGCGCTTCATAGATGGAGCGGATAATAGCGGGAGAGGTGTAATGGGCATTCAAGGTTGAGGCACGTGCTGTTTCATATTCCATAGGCGTCAGAAGACTTTTCAGTTCTGCGTATTCGTTTGCCCATTCTGGTTTATTGCCGTCAAATGCTTCTGGAATACCGCCCCATCCGGCGTAACGTGACAGAACTTCCTGCTCCTTTGGGGTGGCAGTCCGGTTGTCAGATTCCAGTTCCTGCAAAAGGTGGATCGCTTCTATGTTCGCATGGAATTTTGCTTTCGCACCTCCAATAATGAGGGTATCTTCATTAATGTGATAATTGACCGGTTCCGAAGCAGACACAGGAGTTTCAGCAACAGGATCTGTAGGAGCTACCTCGGAGAGCTGCTCTTCCACAAAGCTTCGGACATAATCTATGTCTTCCAGACGTGTGATAGGAAATCCCATGTTTCGCTGGAATGTTAGATCGATAAGACTTACCTGACCACTCTGGAAGTTGACATGCTCCACCTGAAAAAAGCGGTGCTCAATCGAAAGTTCCATGCCTGCAGGGATAAAATCTTTTGCCAGAAGTTCTTTGGTCAGTGTATGGGTGTGGTCAGCCTGTTCACCGGAAAGGTACACATCCTTTCCCTTTTTCCATAATTTGTATGATTGTGCTGCCCATTCGGAGGCACGGAAACCTGTTACAGCGATCGTACCGCCGGAAACCAGTTCTTTCTCCAGTAGTTTTTCCCCAAGTAGCGGTGCTGCTTGTCGTGCATCTTCTCCGTAAAACTCATAATAGCCATGTTGTTCAAAACCGACCAGATGGGCGGGATAGGATTCTTTGAGTGCATTGTATTCCTGCTGAGATGTGACTCCAAGCGGTTGAAGCATTTCATCCTGTATAATTTCTGATTTCGTGTCATTCACAGGATTGACGGGTGCATCATCCGAGTTTGCAGAATCAGATTCTCCCAGGTCAAAATCTGCAAAGTCAGAAAGAGATAGCTGCCCGTCTGATACGTGATTTTGTGAGCTATGTTCTTTGGAGGGGATAGCAGAGGGCTTTTCAACGGGCAGTTCGGGCTGAGTGTGTTCCAGATCTGGGAACAAAGTGAAAGTGCCGTCACGGAAAGACTGTAGTTCCTGCAGCTTTTTCTGACAGAACTCTAATTTTGAATAGTCGGCGGGCAGAGCGGCTGTTTCCTGTTCCATCAAAGAAACCAGTTTATCCAACTTTATCGGATCATCAAGAAGAGGGAGGACGGCTTTTGAGGCATTACTGTCGTAAAGAGGAAAGCGAAGAGAAGGATCCCGTTCTTCCTTAGAGTCATAGGGAAGACTGTTAGCAAAAGAAACCACGGACCATGCAAGATGCTCTCTTTCAAAAACAGGTATATGTTCCCGTTCACTGTCTGTAAGGAAGGTTCCGTTTTGGAGCATGTGGTCAATACGGGATGCAATGTTGTTCCATTTTAAGAGTACCGTATCGGTCGGCCCGTCCGGATTTTTTCGGGTGAACTTCAGTCCTTTACTGTCATGCCAGGAATCCGTGTCATCGGAATGGCGAAAAGCAGGAGACTGACCGCCAATACCGAATAATTCTTTCAGATAGTCGGAGCGTTCTTTATGGTCAGGATGTTGGAGATAATAAGAGTAAGTCCGAAGCTTGCTTTCTATACTGCGGCTGCTTAAATAGTCATTGATCTCATCTTGTGTAATGAAACGGACAGCTCTGTTCCAGGAAAAATCATCGGCAGCCTGAAATCGGCGGTTTGATCGGGCAAGTCGAAGAAGTCTGTCTTCTATGGCTGGAATATCATGGTAATGAAAACGGAGAATCGAGGGGTCTTTTTGATAATCCATACCAAAAGCCCAAAGAATTTCCATTTGCCGTGCTCTTTCTTTTGGATCAGCAAGCTGCTGTGAAAGTCTGGCAGAAGCATCCGGATAACCTCCGGAGAGAAAATCTCTATTGGGATAGGTATATTCATGATGGTCAAAGTCAAAATCATGGTAAAGATATAAGAGCGAATAGGCAATTTCTGTCCGCTCATTGTCAAGAGATTCATCTAATAAGGATTGTGGTTGATAATGTCCGGATATGAGTAAATCCTGAATACGGCTGTCAGCCTCCTGCCAGGAAACCAGGGCTCGCTCTTCGAAAGCAGCATCGTGGACGGAGCTGCCTGGTGCAAGGATGATTCCATTGGGATCAAAGTGAACTGCAAAATCTCTGCCATCCATGCGGATACCAATGCCTCCGGTTTTGTATTCTTCTGCTAATAAGCGGCATCTGACCATTGGATCCATATCCGACATATATAATGCAACAATCCGCAGGGAGCTGCGGTTCCGGTTACTGCCGTCCCGAAGAAATTCATCTAAGACTTCTCCGGGAATAAAAGCATTTAACATGGCAGGAGCAGTGTAGTCACTAAGTTCTGTTAGCTGTAAATCAGTTCCTTCAATATGGTTTCTTTTGCCATCTGAGTCAGATTGTTCAAGTGTGCTGTCCAGGCTATCGGATCGTCCGCTTTGTCCGGTGCCGGATTCGTCTGTAATAACCGGTTCAGGATTTCTTCCATCCTTTGATTCGCTGTCTGATCGATTTCCAGCAGATGTGCGTTCAATTTCCCGCTCAGAAGGAGCGTCTGATATGTCCCGCCCCGATGGTTTTTCAGGTATGTCTTGCGCAGCATCCCGTATTTGCCCGGTACTGCCTGTGTCTGGTCTTCCAGAATCAGATTCGGAATCAGATAATCCCCTGTCTGTGTGTAAGTCAGTTTCATGTATAAGTTCTCCTTCAATTGTATGGTTGTCAATGAGCGTTGAATCATTGTTATTATAGGGAAGAGGTTCTACTGCTGCAAGGCTTTGAGCCTGACGGATTTTTACTTCAAGGGCACGAATTTCACGTCCGATATCCATAAGAATAGGTTTTGAAATTTCATTGACAGCGAAACCGAGCTGACTTACAGTAGCGAGGGTATTAAAATCCGTAATATAGGAAAAGTCTTCCGGCTCAAATGTCATTTCCGGTTCCAGACCACAGCGGTACAAAAGCATATATTGTACACTGTTGATCAGGGTATCCCGGAATCGGAGATGCTGATTAAAGGTATCAAGTTCTTCCAGAAAACTTCCTTCTACGGAAGTCCGGAAATCAGAGAGATAGATGTCGAGATTATCCATCACGCAGGTTTTGGCAGTTTCCATCAGTGCCTCCCGCAATTGAGTGGAACTGACTTCCAACCCATAAGTTTCTATTAAATGGTCGCATACGGCTTCATGATGAGATTCATTCATTTGCCATATAAAAGGAGTGCGTCCGTCCCTTCCAAGATGGGTGTCCCGGATATCAAAGACATATTTTAAGCAGGCTCTGGGACCGGAGTCATCAATCAGGGCAATACCTTTTGCACCACGGTTTACCCAGCGGTACATTTTTTTATTCCAGATATCAAGTGTGGCGCAGGCAAACGTATCCGGACGCTGAGCATATATCATCATCTGATCATGAAAAGGGTATTTGTAGACATTGGAGGCGGTGTTTAGAAAGGAAAGCCAGCGTATCGGATTGCTGGTGATTTCATGAGAGGTATGCGTGGATAATGCACTCATATATTGGAATTTAGATGCCATACAGGAACCTCCATTCATCCAGAGATTCTGATCTGCCGATGACATCCAGATCACCCGGCGGAATCACCCGACACTTCTGGCAGTCTGATATGAGATTTTCAGCTACCAGAAGGGTTCCAAGAAAGTTTGTCAGAATATCCGGTGCTATTTTTACTGTAGAATAGATATCATCACAGCCGGATATTTCATAGCGGTAGATACCGTCAGGAATTGTATCTGTGTCAATCCGATGCAGCGTAAAAAGAGCAGGAAGACCACAAATTTCAGCACTGCTGTATTCCAGTCTTTGTGCATCATAGAAACGCTGCCGGTGAGGTTTTAGAATAGATTTTGCTGCTGAACAGGTGGATACGGGTATTTCCGTAGGCGGGCAAAGGCGGATCAATTCCCGTATTGCCTGTTCCATGGATGTTCCCGGCAGAGAATCTTCCAGGGAAATCGTTACAGACGTTGGAAAAGGATATGGTTTCTTTTGTTTCATTAAAATGTTCACGCTCCTTCAAAACGATTTGATATTGGGGGAAAATCCCTTCAAATCAAATCGTTTTGAAGGAGCGGTATCGGTATAAATATGGTTTCACTTTTGCTCATATGAGCAGAAGTTGGAGACGCTTATGCGGTTTTTAATTCTACAAACCACAAATTATCACCTTCGTAAAAGAGATAATGCTCAGCTCCATACATGAAGCAGGTGAAGCGAAGCCCCACACCGCCGGCTTTCAGACTGGCGGCCCTGCGGCAGTCTACAATGCGGTCAATCGAAAACTTTCTGCCATCATCCCAGGTAATCCATAAAGGATTTAATTCTCCTGAAACAGTGAACTCTGCAGTGACTGCGACATATTGCTTATAACTTGACATATAATCACCTTCCTATCATCATTTGTTCTATCCCGGTGCGATTGCCACGTTCCATGTATCCATGTGGATGAATGGTGTGGTCTTCACGGGCATTGACATGAGAAAGCCCCCGGTCATTCAGCATCAGTCCCCGCTGGATGGCATAAAAGCCAAAACGCCTGCGGATAAGGTCAACAGTGTTGTCCATACGCTGCATCCGTTCCCGTTTTTGTTCATTCATAAATAAGCTAAGCTGAATAGGAACAGCGGCATCTACCAGGCTGCATCCACGGACTCCGATACTGCGGATTGGTTTCTTCCAATCGTAATTCGCATGGAAAAGATCCATGGCGGCACTGATGATTTCATTGGTTATATTTGTGGGCATGAGCAGTTTTTTCTGTCTGGTAAAACTAAACAATTCATTGTCACGGATACTGATTTCAACGACCTGACAGGCAAAATTATTGTCACGGAGTCTTGCAGAAACGCTTTCTGCAAGGATACTGACGACAATTTTTACATCTTCTTCGTTCACCAGATCTCTGGGAGTGGTGGTGCTGTTTCCAATGCTTTTGACAGGAGCAGAGGAGTTTTCTGTGCTTACTGGTGTCTGATCCATTCCGTTGGCAAATACACTCAGGATATAACCCATTTTACCAAACAGTTTATGAAGAAGCTCCGGATCAGCCTGGGCTAACTGACCAATTGTACAAATGCCACAGTTATATAGTTTTCGCTGCGTGGAGCGTCCTACATATAGTAAATCACCTGCCGGGAGAGGCCAGACGATATCATGAAAATTTTCTTTTGTAATGACCGTCACGGCATCCGGTTTCCTGTAATCACTGCCCAGTTTAGCAAATATCTTGTTCCAACTGACACCGATACTTACTGTCACACCCAGTTCACGTTTGAATCGCTGTCTGATTTCCTGGGCAATTTTTTCTCCGTCCCCTTTCAGAGAAACACTGTCTGTTACATCAAGCCAGCTTTCATCAATCCCGAAAGGCTCCTGTAAATTTGTATATTCCGCATAAATTTCATGTGCCATTTTGGAAAATCGCAGATATAAGTCCATGCGGGGCGGGACAAACTGGATGTTTGGGCATACCTGCCGGGCCTGCCACAATGCCATTCCTGTCTTAACGCCTGCTTTTTTTGCAAGCAGGTCTTTTGCCAGAACGATACCGTGCCGTGCTTCTGGATCACCTCCGACTGCAAGGGGAGTACCACGCATTTCCGGTCGGTGGAGCAGTTCAATACTGGCATAACAATTATTCATATCAGAATGTAAAATACAACGTTCGATTTTAGTCACCTCTTTCTGAAACCTTGCCATTGACAAAATCGGCTTAGTAGAGTACGATTAAGTAAATGTGAAAAACATATGAAATTCGGTTCTTGCTAATTCATATTATATGAAGAACACACGTTCCTGTCAAGTTCCAATTTCAGGAAATATGAAATTCAAAAGAGGATAGGTGGCGAATATGAAGTTTGGGGAGAAATTAAAGATTCTGCGGCAGCAAAAAGGATTGACACAGGAAGAACTCGCAAAACAGGCAGGTATAACCTCACGGACAGTCATTCATTATGAGAATGGAGATTCTTTGCCGAGAAAAAGCGAAGTCTATAAAAATCTTGCAAAGGTGTTAGGAACAACAGAAGATGAGCTGCGTTCGGAGGATGAGCTGTTTCTGACTCACATAGGAGAAACTTATGGACTCAGAGGAGCAAAGCAGGCAGAGTATGTCCTGAAACAGGCGGCAGCTTTATTTGCAGGCGGAGAACTCTCAGAGGATGACCAGCTTGCTTTTATCCATGAAATCCAGTCTTTGTACCTGGATTCTAAGGAACGTTCAAAGAAATTTACCCCGAAAAAATATCTGAAAGACGAAACGGGCGGTCAGTAAAGAACGTATCGGTTTGTGACAGACGGGAGGTCAATAGAGTGAGCAGGCAATATATCAGCAGTAAAGTAGAGCGATTGATCAGACGATGGAAGACCCGTGATCCGTTTGAACTTCTGGATGCGCTGCATGTAGTTGTGAAGGAGTCAGATGCATACCAAAGTTTAAAAGGTTTTTGCTTTACGGCAAACAGGACTTTTTATGTTGTGATTAACAGTACGCTGCCTCCGGAAGTGAAACGGATTGTAGCAGCGCATGAACTGGGGCATATCGTGATGCACCGGAAAGAACTGAAAATGGCTCCCATGCGGGATGTTGAAATTTATCAGATGAATGACCGGACGGAATATGAGGCAAATGTATTTGCGGCAGAGCTTTTGGTGTCGGATCAGGATGTAGATGCGCTGGTGCAGGAGGACGAACTGGATTATTTCGGTATCTGCAGGACTTTGAATGTCAGTCCGGATCTGATGAGTTTTAAACTGTTTGGACTGATTCAGAGAGGGCATGATTATAATATGCCGATGGGAATGGACAGCAGATTTTTGGGGAAATAATAAGACAGGAGGCAGCCAAATGTTGTATAGCGTAGAAGATAAAAAGCAGATTGAAAAAGTGATAGGTGTATTTCAGGAATACATTAACGGAAGTGACTATCTGGATATTGTATATGCCAAAAAGCTGGGTTATATCTTGCTAAAGATTGAACTGAAAAGCAGGGATATTATGGAGTCTATCGTTATTGAAAATGCAGAGGAACTGGTAACAGAGCTTTTCAGTGAGATTGCGATGGACGTAGTAGAGATGACAGGAAATGACCATGCGATAGCGAATGCAGATCCTTTGGAACGGGCGGAGATAGAACGGCGTTTGGCAGTTTATAAAGAGAAACTTCCGGAATACGCGAAATTAGCAGATTCTTTAGAGTTTCTTGAGTGAAAATTACGACAGGGGCTTTAGTATGAAGACCTGCATAAAAGAGACACAAAAATCAATTTCTCACAAACAAGGAACTTGATTTTGTGTCTCTTTTGGCGTTTGGAAATACTTCTTTTTAATTTTTGTACTGTATTTTAACAATAAGAAAGTTAATATACAGATGCAGAGTTAAAAAAGGCGCTGTAGAATGGTGGATACGGATAGCAAGAACATGTTACATCTTTGCGGAAGGAAATTCCAGTTTAAAGCTGGATATTCGTTTTCCTTCCTTATCTGTGGTTTCTGTGAGCAGAATGTCTGCGTCAAAGTTTTTTCCGGTGCGGGTTGAGTACAGTCCCCTGGCATGAATCCGCCCTTCATGAAGAAGTGAAACCGCCATTTTCTTTGTCATCGGTTTTTTCAATTTTTCAAGAAAAGTGCTGTTTTTCCAAAGCCGGAAACTGCAGTTTCGGTTGGAACAATAGTAATTTGTTTTCCCTTCATAGACTGCAGACTGGCAGAACGGACAGCTCCCAAGCTCTTCTTTTCCGGAAGAGATAGCAAACTGCTTTTGATTGTCAGGAGAAATCTGCTCATGTGTTCGGACAAGATCAGACACCAGATTTTGAATCCCCTGCAGAAAAATTTGGTCAGATGCCATTCCATGCTCAATCTGCATCAGAGTATTTTCCCATTCAGCCGTCATTTTTGGTGATTTGAGGGAGTCGGGCATGACAGATATCAGATTTTTTCCATCAGGAGTAGGGAGCAGATTTTTTCCTTTGCGCTGTACATAACCGCTTTTCACTAATTTTTCCAGAATATTTGCTCTGGTTGCAGGAGTTCCCAGTCCTTTCTTTTCGGTATCTTCATTAAAATCTTCATTTCCGGCTGTCTCCATGGCAGAGAGAAGTGTATCTTCGCTGTATGGTTTGGGTGGAGAAGTGAAATGATCTGTTACGCTGGAGATAACATCAGAAAAATTGCTGCCTTCGGTGATCGGTGGAAGAATCAGGGAGGAATCTTTAGCAGATGTTTCAGAACCAGCGCTTTTCAGGGTTCTCCGGAATGCGGATTCAATCGCTTTCCATCCCGGTTCCAGGATGATCTTTCCTTTTGCAGTGAAATTTTCTCCTGCACATAAGGCGGTGAGAAGTGTTTCTTCAAAGCGGTGTTTTGGTGCAGTGGCACATAGCAGTCTCTGGGAAATGAGTAAAAGAATATCCTTTTCACTTTTTGAAAGGTCAGAAATGTGTCCATTAGAAATTTCAGTGGTCGGAATAATCGCATGATGGTCAGTTACTTTACTGTTGTTGAGGATTCGTTTGATATCCGGTTCCCATGGATAAATAGAAGTATCATATGCAAACAGGTTTTGAATCAGGCGTACCATTTTTTCAGCAGTTCCAGCCATATCATTTGTTAAATATTGACTGTCAGTTCTTGGATAGGTGACATATTTTTTTTCGTACAGACTTTGGGTAATGTCCAGAGTCTGCTGAGCGGTATATCCGTAGTAACGGTTCGCTTCTCTTTGAAGCGTGGTCAAATCATATAAACGGGGCGGTGAAATGGATTTCTGTTCTTTTTGAACAGAAGTGATCGTAACGGTATTTCCCTGGCATCGTTTTACGAGCGCATCCGTTTCGTGAATGGAAAGAAGTTTTTCACGATGTACTGAGAAAGCTCCACAGTCAAGATGAACATTCCAGTATGGCTGTTTGACAAAATGCTCGATCTGCTCGGAACGGTCGCAGATCATGGAAAGAACAGGAGTCTGTACCCGTCCTACCCGAAGAAGTGTTCCATACAGGGATGTGAAAAGACGTGTACTGTTAATCCCTACCAGCCAATCTGCCTGCGAGCGGGCCAGGGCAGAGCGGTACAGATTGTCATATTCCGAACCGGGGCGGAGGGAAGAGAATCCTTCACGAATTGCGGTATCTTCCATGGAAGATATCCAGAGACGCAGGAAAGGCTTTTCACATTCCGTCTCGTAATAGACCTGCCGGAAGATCAGTTCCCCTTCTCGTCCTGCATCTGTGGCGCAGATTATATTTTCCACATCTTGGCGATGCATCAGTTCCTTTAGAATGCGAAACTGCTTGGTCTTGCCGGAACTGATCTGGTATTTCCAGGAAGATGGAAAAATTGGCAAATCTTGCAGTGACCATTTTTCATATTTTTCGTTATATACATCCGCAGGGGAAAGTTCTACTAAGTGCCCGATGCACCAGGATATCAGATATCCGTTTCCTTCCAGATATCCGTCTTTTCGCCTGGATGCTCCCAAAACTTTGGCAATGGACTGGGCAACACTTGGTTTTTCGGCAATGACAAGGTTATGCATAGGATACCTCCTTATAATTCCGGTGCTGCATCTTTACCCAGAGAGTGCTTTGGTGTGGAGTTCATCTTGTTATCCAGGACAGAATCTTTCGCAGTCTGTAATTTTGCCAGAATGGAAGGCTTTTTTTCCTGTGCAAGCTGTTGTTCTTTTTCCTCCAGATAGGATGTTAATTCACCGGTTGTTTTGTCATAGTGGTAAACATTCGTGGCAAGATAATCATTGGAATCTACACAGGTGGTATTTACCTCATCTACCATATTGAATAAAGATTCGGGCTTTATGTCAGGACTATCCGGAATAATCAGCATCTCATGTACAGAAGACGGCAGAATATAAAAATCATTGTGGAGCATCTGGGCAAGCCGTTCCGGAACATCCGGGTAGAATAAGGCGGCAGATCCCAGAGTTTTTGTCTTGTTGGTCAGAAGATACATGGAAGGCTCATTTGTATCTTTGAACTCTTTGGCAGATCCCAGGTAATTTTCTTCAGATGGAACCCCCAATAAAGAATCCAATGCAGTATTAATGTCGCAGAAAACCGGCGGATAATCTCTGGGTGTATTTTCCATGGCAAGGGAATGAAGCTCTTCCGGGGTTAAGTCCAGCATCTTCATGAGATCATTCGTGATTTTAATGGAATAATTACTGTCATATGAATTGCCTACTTCAAGATGATACGTGAGGGCAAGGTCTTTTTCTATTTTATGAGGCATATTGTTCAGCAAGTCCGTGTTTGTATCGGAGCCACAGATTTGGAAATAAATGTGATTTATTGCTTCAGGAGAGTGAAGATAGTCTTGAAGGCTGTCTATGGAAGTGGAAAGTCTCGGTTCAGCAAAATGATCTCTTGCAACAGCTACAGAGGAAAGAATGGAAGAAAGTGACTTTCCGTTCTCATAGTCGCTGTAAAAGCTATTCAGATAAATGATTGGTGTGGCTTTTTCTTCTTTTAGCTGAATGGAAAGCCCATCCAGCATCCTTCCGTTGTTTTTCAAACAAGGATGAATGTCTACAAGGGCATTGGAGTATTTCTCCGGAAGGTAGTCTTTAATGTTATTTTTGATATAGTCTAAAAATTCCTGATATGATTTCATGTGTAATCCTCCTGAAAATGAATGATAGGGATCGATAGCAGGTGATCCGGTTTATGCCAGACCACCATCTCTATCGTAACGCTTACTACTTGGAATCCGGATAGTCATCGGGATCCGGGTAATCCGGTTCCGTGTTTTCAAAATCATCCGGTGCATCCTGCTCTTCGGCTTCAGAAGCTTCTGTTTCATCATTTTCACAGGCTTCGTCAGTCTCTATGGTTTCGTCTTCATCCTCTTCTACATCCTTGCGGCGAACCTTTAAGAAGTAGTAAGCAAGAATAATACCGCCACCCAGAACAACCAATGCAATCATGCCCGGAAGTTTACTGGAAGAGCCTTTTTCTTTTTTCTCTGATTCCGGATTTTCTGTTTTTTCCGGAAATGGTGTTGTTTGGGTATCATCCGGCTTTTTCTCACTTTCAGGAAGAAGTTCGGAGTTTGGCAGACTGCCAGAATCTTTTTCGACAGAAGAACTTTCATCCTTGGTAAATTCCAGAAGGTCATTTTCGTCAATCATAGACAGAAGATATACATTGCCACTGGCACGTTCTTTATCAATGACCATATAAAAAGTGTTGTTGTTTTCTGTCTGAATTGTATAAAAATACTTATTCTGCTCGGAAGTTGCTTCGTTCAGGATAGAAGCATTTCCTTCCGGAGTGAACGGATTATCTTTTGCTTCTTCGGTAGCTTCAGGAACCTCAGAAACAGCACTTTCAGAAGTGGATTCCGGTTCACTGTATGCAAAAACAGTGGTTCCCATGCCAAACATCATGGTGCAGCCGAGGGTAAGGGCGAGCAGGCTACTCTGCAGTTTCTTTCTATTCAATTTAATCATGGTTGGATTCCTCACTTTCTTCATTTTTGGATACGGTAGTTAATGCCAGCAAATCTGACAGGCCGGTGCCATTCTTTTTTAAAGACTGGATGACAGCCAGCATTTCCGAAGCATCGAAATTAGCGTTTCGGATAGCTGCAATCATTTCCGCATTTTCTAACTGAGTGCGCTGGGCTTCTAAATCTCTCAGACGTTCCTGAAGCTGGGCAAGCTGTCCGTTTGTTCGCTCGATATCGAGCATCACTTTTTTTAAACCTTTCAAGATAAAACTCCTTTCTAATGGGTGACTCTGCCAAAGCCGAGAAAATGGCTCTGCCAGTATGGTGTATTGATACTTGTATATTGGATGGGATCTCCACAATGGATCATTTGCCCATTTCCGACATAGATGCCGACATGTGAAGCTCCGGAAGTGTTATAAGTTCCCTGGAAAAAGATGATATCACCGGGTTTCGCATCGGCTGGATTGACGGGGCTTGAGATATCGTAGATTCCCTGAGCAGTAAGCCGCCCCATGTTGTAAACACCGGAATTGGTAAATACATAGGAAACAAATCCGCTGCAGTCAAAGCCTGTAGATGGATTGGAACCACCCCAAACATAAGGCATTCCTAGATATTTTTCTGCTTCTTGGATTAATGCTGCGAATGTAGCATCGTCCAGAGCATCGACATCACCGGTAAATCCAAATCCATTACCAAAAGCAGAGCCCTGTCCTACGCCCAGATAAAAATATGGGTTTAGATAATCTCCCTGATACAGAAATTCAATATGAAGATGCGGACCTGTTGAGTTTCCGGTGGAACCGACGGCAGCGATCACATCCCCTTTTGTTACTTCCTGTCCCGTTGAAACGGAAAGAGAAGAGCAGTGTGCATATTTTGTCGTGTATCCTTTATCATTTTCCAATACGATATAATTACCGTAGCTATCGTCATACGCAGCTGTTGTGACTGTTCCATCATGTACTGCAAGAATTTCTGTTCCCTGTGGTACTGCAATATCCAGACCTTTATGAAGCTGGATCTGACCGGAAGTAGGGGAAACACGGTAACCGTAAAAGCTGCTGACATTGCCATACCAATTACAGGAGAAGGGACTGCCTAAAAATTGTCGGTTTCCTCTGGAAGACTGATAGACAGTGTATAATTCCTGTTGATCACTATTCATACGGCTTGTAAAGAGAAACGGGAGGGAACGGGATGTAAGACTGGCATTGCAGATATGGACTTCTTCAGTGGTCGTTACTTCAATCGTGTTGCTGCCGTCGCCGCCGGCATAAAATGCCTCGAAGGAGCGGTGCCCCCAGGCTAATGCAGCGTCATGACTGTCAAAGTAAACATCAAAGTCCACGCCGTACTGGTCAAAAGCGCCGGTGTCTTCTACTTTGTATAAAGTTCCGTTCATGATGATTTCTGTACCCAAGGGAACTGTAGGATTGCTTGCATCTACGGCGATGGTATGATTTGCAGTCGGGTAAACGCCAGAAGCAGTCGGCCCTCCTGCCCACTGACCGCAGCAAATGGAGCAGTTACAGTAGGCGCTTGTGACAACAGTTCCAAGAGATTCTCCCGCAGAGACTGTTTTCGTCACAGTACGTTCTTCCGTCAGGGTCTGTACGTCCAAACCATATTGCAGGGCAAAGAGGGCATCCAGTTCTGGTTTTACCTGGTTAAAGGTGAATGTACCATATTTGGCACATAAGTAACTGATTAAAGCAACCGGATCATGACCAATTTCTCCCAGGTTATAGTTGTATTCATCATATCCGGAATACTCTTCTTCCAAATGGTCAATTCTGTACTGAAGATTGGCTTCTAACTGTGTGTAATAGACATCAGCGGCAGTGATTTCGTTATCATCCGCAGGCCAAGAGCTTGCGGATACAGTGGAAAGGGAACCGAGTGCCATCGTGGTACAAGACTGCAGTTGTGATAAAAGCAGAATCAGAGCCAAAAGAATGGCGAGAAAAATCCAAATGCCCCGTTTGTGGGAGGTGAAAAACTGTTTGACTGCATTGAAACTTCTTTGAGTCAGAGTGGTAGCTGTTCCTGCAGTCTTACCAGCCGTTTTAGTTCCTTTTTTTGCAGCTTTTGCCGCATCTGCCGCTCGCTTTTTATTTTGGAGTTTCTGATAAAAACGATTGATTGCAGATTTCTTGTGTTCCGGCTTCTTCGTGGATGCAGGAGTGCCTTTTTTAAAGCGATTTGGAGTTGCTGCGGGAGATTCCTGCAGACGGGATTTCTTTTGGACTCCCTGATTTTTTCCCCGTCTGCTTTTTACAGCCCGGTTGATCCGTCGGGTACCATGTTCTGCCAGAAGTTCAGAATAGTGTAAACTTTCTAATGAGGCATTTTCTTTCTCAACTTCATGGAATTTTCCATGGATAACAGAACTGGCAGATGCAGTTACCACATGTGCAGCGTTGGAACCCTGTTTTTTTAGTTTTCCAGCCATAGCCGGTACAGCAGAAGTATCAGAAGAATCAAACCGCAGACGGGATTTTTTCTTCTTTGTGGAAGAAGATGATTTCAGTTTTTTCTTTTTCCTGGG
This sequence comes from Eubacteriales bacterium, assembly GCA_030536755.1. GTDB lineage: Bacteria > Bacillota > Clostridia > Lachnospirales > Lachnospiraceae > JALFVM01. The sequence goes on from JAUNPJ010000060.1 coordinate 26,182, forward strand.
CGGAATTGCTTCTGCGGTGGAAGAAGCCCCGGAAGAGACTGTCTTTTCTGTTGTGATTGGCTGAGCGGAGGAAGTATTTTTCGACTTGTCTGGAAGTATTATCTTTGTCCTGGCTGTGGGAGGTAGGATTGCACGTTTCCGGGAAGGAATGCTGCCATCGGCGATGACCGAAGTTTCGTCAGCAGAGAGCCGCATCTCTCCTTTTTTATGCTGCGGGTGTAAATCTTGATGTGTCTGTGATCGTGGAGCAAGCCGGGGTTTGGGAGTACGTTCAATGGCTTTTCCTTTCTTTACAGCAGAGGAAAGAGTCAAGGATTTTTCAGCGTTTACCGGATGAACTGCTTTTTCCTGTCGGTGATTGAGAGAAATACCATTATTCAAATGAGTAGTCTTATCATCTGACGCAAGAGCAGATTTTAAAGGTGGAGCGGATATATTCGCTTTGGGCTGTACTCGGCTTTTCATCAAAAGCCGATATCTATCCGCACGAGAAACGGCTTGTCCCTGACGATGATTTGAAATAACACCATTCCCGGGTTCTGATGACGTATCTGCTGTTGGGTTAAGCAATGTGTGGTTAGACGTGAACAGAGGGGATGGATTTGTATCCGCTTCTTTCAGAACATCTGATGGGCTTGCAGAAGGTATCCGATACGCTCTGGAAAATGTTTTTTGAGAAGCAGTTTCTTCTATATTATTGTGTTTCCGGGAATATAAGGAGCGCTCTCTCAATTTTGTTGGTTTGTCAAACGAAGGAGAAGGCTCCACTCGTCTCTCTTGCGGAGAAGGAGAAAGTTTTGTTTCTGTCTGTGCACGTTCAGGAGGGGAAGATTGTGCATGTTCAGGAG
>JAUNPJ010000061.1 GCA_030536755.1 Eubacteriales bacterium
CCGGACACAAACCTGTCCCCTTGTCCCAAACCTGTCCCCTTGTCCCGTCCCCTCTGTCCTATCGCGACTTTTGATAATTCAGGTAGTCGCTGACCATCATGGCCATCTTAAAGGTGACGGCATCCTCAAAGGAGCGGATATCGAGTCCGAACCGTTTTTCAATCTTTTCCATGCGGTACACCAACGTATTGCGGTGCAGGTAGAGATTGCGGGCCGTCTCGGAAAGGTTCAGGTTGTTCTCGAAGAAAGTACGGATGATATTCAAGGACTCATCATCGATGGAAGCAAGCTTTTCACCTTTGAACGTTTCATCCAGGAATTTCTCGCAGATATCTTCGGGAAGCTGATAAATCAAATGACCGATTCCAAGATTCCGGTAGCCGAAGGTATTCAGTGTGGGCTGGAAGATCTTGCCCACTTCCAGAGAAGTCAGAGCTTCTTTATAAGCACAGGGAAGTTCTGAGAGATCTTTGGCAATGTTTCCGTAAGCAGCCCAGGCGGATGTCATAGCTTCTGTGTTGAGCATGTCTACCATGGTAAGCGCGGTGTGTTCGAGGCTGGCGTATGTATCAGTCTCTCGTACTTCTTTTACCAGAACGATATTTTCTTCATTCACAGAAAGGATAAAATTACCGGTGCGGGAGGAATACAGGTTCTGGATGGTTGCCAGTGCGTGTTCATCCCGTGCCTGTTTTGTTTCTACAATAAATACGGCTCTTGGAACAGACAGATTGATGCGCAGACGTTTGGCGCGGTTTCGTGCATCGATGGCTGTATAATTTCCAAGAAGAAGATTCTGCATATAAGTATTTTTGTCAAGCTTTTCCCGTGTCGTTTCGAGAATCGTTTCAATCTGGCAGACGGCCAGCTCCCCGATGGTATGTGATTGTGTACCTTTTCCCCATACTACAAGGATGTAGAAGAGCTCATTGCCAAGTGTAATCTTGTAATAATGGATGGAGTTTGTGGCTTTGGCGCACGCTTCTTCCTCCAGAAATGCTTCAATTTTATCAGCTGTGGGTGCAGTGTGCGATTCTGCGGGCAGAAAGAGTTTTCCATTGCTGTCAAACAGACAGAAATCAAGACCGCTGATGTCAGCCCATTCTTTTAAAGTTTTCTTTAAGAGTTGTTTTAGATTCATAAGGAATCCTCCGTAATTGTGTTATGCTGTTACTATTATACTATAAATAAAAGGAGACAGGAAGAAATTCCTGTCTCCTTTTTATAATGAGCAAGGGCCGAATTAGTTTGTGATTGTAACTTCTGTATCAACATCAAAGAAATGAGCTTTTTCCATATCAAGAGCAACCTTGATGGTATCGCCTGTTCTTGCTGTTGTTCTTGGATCTACGCGGGCTGTAACCTGAGTTCCCTCAAGATCAAAGTACAGGAATACCTCTGCGCCGAGCAGTTCGTATACTTTAACAGTAGAAGTCATAACAGATGCAGGAGATGCCTCCAGGAACATTTCGGAATCGTGGATGTTTTCCGGACGGATTCCCATGCATACCTTCTTGCCTACATATCCGCCGTCTTTGAGAGCTTTTGCTTTGGAAGCCGGGATAGCAAGTTTGGATTTTCCGATTGTGATGAATAAGTTGTTTCCTTCCTGAGAAACTGTACCCTCAAGGAAGTTCATCTGCGGAGAACCGATAAATCCTGCTACGAATTTGTTGCCTGGTTTATTGTAAAGAACGTCAGGAGAATCTACCTGCTGAACAATACCGTCTTTCATAACAACGATTCTTGTTCCAAGTGTCATAGCCTCTGTCTGGTCATGTGTAACGTAAATGATGGTAGCACCCAGTCTCTGATGCAGTTTGGAGATCTCGATACGCATCTGAACTCTCAGTTTTGCATCCAGGTTGGAAAGAGGCTCATCCATCAGGAATACCTTTGGAGAACGAACGATGGCACGTCCCATGGCAACACGCTGTCTCTGTCCACCGGAAAGAGCTTTTGGTTTACGGTCAAGCAGCTTATCCAGGTCAAGGATTTTTGCAGCTTCGCGAACCATTTTGTCAATCTGATCTTTCGGAACTTTTCTTAATTTCAGACCGAAAGCCATGTTGTCGTATACAGTCATATGTGGATACAGAGCGTAGTTCTGGAATACCATTGCGATATCTCTGTCTTTTGGCTCAACATCGTTCATCAGTTTGCCGTCAATTTTGAACTCGCCGCTGGAGATTTCTTCCAGACCTGCGATCATACGAAGTGTTGTGGATTTACCACATCCGGATGGTCCTACGAAGATGATGAACTCTTTGTCTGCGATTTCAAGGTTGAAATCCTTAACAGCTTCAAATCCGTTAGGATATGTTTTGTTTACATGAGATAAAGATAAACTTGCCATTTGTAATTCCTCCAATATGTAATCAATTATTTTTGTTTGTCTTGTTCTTAACTTGTGCTTAGTATACTTGATAATTTTGACGAATACCACGGTGGAATTCACAAAGATTTTCGGAATTTGTTGACATGTTGACGAACTCTTTGAAAATTTGTTGAACCGAAAGACTGGCAATGTTATAATAGCCACAGATATTATGATAAAATGGAGGAATAAGATGAGAACTTATTTGGTAACCGGAGGCGCCGGTTTTATTGGATCGAATTATATTCATTATATGTTTAAAAAATATGGCGATGAGATTCGCATCATCAATGTAGACAAACTGACCTATGCCGGCAATCTGGAAAACTTAAGAGATGTGGAGGACCGTGCAAACTATACATTTGTAAAGGCTGACATCTGTGACAGTGAAGCAATCAACCAGATTTTTGAGGAAAACGATATTGACCGTGTCGTTCATTTTGCCGCAGAAAGCCATGTGGACAGAAGTATCAAGAATCCGGATGTCTTTGTGAAGACAAATGTGCTGGGAACGCTGGTGATGCTCAACGCTGCAAAAGCTGCATGGGAGCTGCCGGACGGAACATTTAAAGAGGATAAGAAGTTTCTGCATGTTTCCACTGATGAGGTATATGGTTCTCTGGAGGAAGAGGGAGAGTACTTCTATGAGACAACACCATATGATCCACACAGTCCTTATTCCGCAAGTAAAGCATCTTCTGATATGCTGGTAAAATCCTATATGGATACGTACAAATTCCCGGCAAATATCACAAACTGCAGCAACAACTACGGTCCGTATCAGTTCCCGGAGAAGTTGATTCCGCTGATCATCAACAATGCGCTGCAGGGCAAGAAACTTCCTGTATACGGTGACGGCAAGAATGTTCGTGACTGGCTGTATGTAGAAGATCATGCAAAAGGCATTGACATGGTACAGGAAAAAGGACGCCTTTTTGAGACCTACAATATCGGAGGACACAATGAGAAGCAGAATATCCAGATCATCCATATTATTTTGGATACACTTCAGGAAATGCTTCCGGAGGGAGACCCGAGAAAAGAACTGGTAAGTGAAGATCTGATCACATATGTGGAAGACCGTAAAGGTCATGACCGCAGATACGCCATTGCTCCGGACAAGATTAAAAATGAGATTGGCTGGTACCCGGAGACAAAATTTGAGGACGGCATCCGTCTGACCATCCAGTGGTTCTTCGAGCATGAGGACTGGATGAAAAACGTGACCAGCGGTGATTATCAGAAATACTATGAGGAAATGTATCAGAATAAATAGGAGGAGAGAATATGAAGGGAATAATTTTAGCAGGTGGCTCCGGAACAAGACTGTACCCGCTGACCAAGGCAATTTCCAAGCAGATTATGCCAGTGTATGACAAGCCGATGATCTATTATCCGCTGTCTACCCTGATGCTGGCTGGAATCAGAGAAGTACTGATTATTTCTACTCCGAGAGATCTTCCTGTTTTCCGTGAATTGTTGGGAAGCGGAGAGCAGCTTGGTATGCATTTCGAGTATGCGATTCAGGACGAGCCGAGAGGTCTGGCCGATGCGTTTATTATTGGAGAAGAGTTTATTGGAGACGATGCGGTGGCACTGGTGCTTGGCGACAACATTTTCTATGGACAGAGCTTTTCACGTGTGCTGCAGAATGCATATAAAACAACAGAAGAGCAGAAGGGTGCGACAATTTTTGGTTATTATGTCAGAGATCCGAGAGCGTATGGCGTTGTAGAGTTTGATGAAAATGGAAAGGCTCTTTCTATTGAAGAGAAACCGGAGCATCCGAAGTCTAACTATGCAGTGCCGGGGCTGTATTTCTACGATAATGATGTTGTGGAAATCGCAAAAAATGTAAAGCCGTCTGCAAGAGGTGAGATTGAGATTACAAGTGTCAACAATGAATATCTGCGCCGCGGAACTCTGAAAGTGGAAACTCTGGGCCGTGGTTTTGCGTGGCTTGACACAGGAAATCATGATTCTCTGCTGGATGCGGCTGATTTTGTGGCTGCTTTCCAGAAACGTCAGGGATTATATATTTCCTGTATTGAGGAGATTGCCTATAAGCGTGGGTTTATCACGAAGGAGCAGCTGGTAGAACTGGCACAGCCTCTGCTGAAAACTGCTTACGGACAATATCTGATCGAAGTAGCGGAGGGATTATAAAATGGGAAAGATTACAGTAGAAACATGTGAGATTGAAGGTTTGAAGGTGATCACACCGACCGTATTCGGCGATGAGCGCGGATATTTTATGGAGACCTACAATTATAACGATTATAAAGCGGCAGGCATTGATATGGAGTTTGTACAGGACAACCAGTCATGCTCCAAAAAGGGTGTGCTGCGCGGACTGCATTTTCAGATCAATTATCCGCAGGATAAGCTGGTGCGTGTGGTCAGCGGAGAAGTCTTTGATGTGGCTGTAGATTTGAGAGAAGGCTCCCCTACTTTTGGTAAGTGGTATGGTGTTCTTCTTTCAGCAGAGAATAAGAAACAGTTCTTTATTCCGAAGAATTTTGCACATGGTTTTGTGGTGCTTTCCGATTCTGCGGAGTTTGCATACAAATGTACCGATTTCTATCATCCGAATGACGAGGGCGGACTGTCCTGGAACGATCCGGATATCGGAATTGAATGGCCGATTCCGGAGGAAATGGAACTGACGATTTCTGACAAAGATCAGAAATGGGGAAGTTTCCGGGAATACTGCCAGAAGTAGGAGCGAAAAAAATTGAAGAAACAAACTTGGTTGCCAAAGGAAGTTTACCAGAACAGAGTTCTGGTACTTTCTCTGGCAAAAAATGATTTTAAAACAAAATATGCAGGTTCTTATCTGGGAACGATCTGGGCGTTTATCCAGCCGATCGTCACCATCTGTGTGTACTGGTTTGTCTTTGGCCTTGCCTTAAGAGGCGGTGCCGACAGAGGCGTGCCGTTTGTGCTGTGGCTGGTGGCCGGCCTTGTGCCCTGGTTTTTCTTCCAGGACGGTCTGATCAGCGGGACCAACACTTTGCTGGAATACAGCTATCTGGTCAAAAAAGTCGTGTTTAATATCCGAATTTTGCCGGTGGTCAAAGTCGTATCGTCTGTGTTTGTCCATATTTTCTTTGTGGCCATCGTGATCGTGCTGTACGCCTGCATGGGGTATCTCCCGGATTTCTATGATCTGCAGCTGTTGTATTACAGTTTTTGTGTATTTTTGCTGGTGCTTGGTATTTCTTATCTCACCAGTTCTGTCGTTGTATTTTTCAGAGATTTGAGCCAGATGATCAACATTGGTCTGCAAGTAGGTATCTGGATGACACCAATCATGTGGGCGTTTGGTGACCTGGGAATTGAGGGGGGCTGGCTTGCGGCAATTCTGAAGCTGAATCCTCTGTTTTATATTGTGCAGGGATATCGGGATTCTCTGATTGATAAAGTCGGTTTCTGGGAGCATCCGGGGCTGACCTTATACTTCTGGATTTTTACGCTGGTAATATTCTTTTTGGGAACAAAATTATTCAGGAAACTGCAGGTACATTTTGCGGATGTGCTGTAGAAACATTTGCGGTGCGTCCCGTTTGCTTTGGGCGTGCCGCATGAGAAAGGCAAAAGTTTATGAGTGAAATTGCGATTAAAGTGGAGCATCTGACAAAGATTTATAAATTGTACAATAAGCCTTCTGACAGGCTGCGTGAAGCTCTTGGGATGAAAGTGCAGTCCCGGGATCATTACGCGTTAAACGATGTGAGCTTTCATGTGAAAAAAGGGGAAACGGTTGGTATCATCGGCACCAACGGTTCCGGTAAATCTACCATTTTGAAAATTATAACCGGCGTACTGAATCCATCAGAGGGAAATCTGGAAGTCAATGGAAGGATTTCTGCCCTTTTGGAACTGGGCGCCGGATTTAATATGGAATATTCCGGTATTGAAAATGTGTATCTGAATGGAACGATGATGGGATTTTCCAGAGAGGAAATCGATGCGAAGCTGGATGATATTCTGGAATTTGCAGACATTGGCGATTTTGTATATCAGCCTGTCAAATCGTATTCCAGCGGTATGTTTGTTCGTCTTGCTTTTGCGGTTGCGATCAACATTGAGCCGGAGATTCTGATCGTGGATGAGGCGCTGTCGGTAGGAGACGTGTTCTTCCAGGCAAAATGTTACCGTAAATTTGATGAATTTAAGGAGATGGGACGTACCATTTTATTTGTAAGCCATGATCTCGGAAGTATTTCGCGTTACTGTGACAGAGTTATTTTGCTGAATAAAGGCGTGAAGTTGGATGAAGGAAATCCGAAAGATATGGTAGATTTATATAAGAAGGTTCTCGTTCATCAGGAGAATGAGCGCCCGGAGGGGACGACAGCGGTGGCGTCGGAAAAGAAAGAAACAAAGTGGAAAAAGCCGTTTGAGGTCAATCCCAATGCCGATGAGTATGGTACAAAAGTGGCAGAGATCATCGATTATATTATTCTGGATGCCAAGGGGCTGGAGACAAATACGATTGAGAAATTTTCAGATTTTTCAATCAAGATGAGAGTGAAATTTAATCAGGATATCGCAGATCCTATTTATGCATTTACCCTCAAGAATCTTCAGGGAACCGACATCACGGGAACGAATACCATGTTTGAAAAAATTGCCATAGCACCTCAGAAGAAGGGAAACATTCAGGAGATTACCTTTACTCAGAATATGAATCTCCAGGGTGGAGAATATCTGCTTTCTCTTGGGTGCACGGGATATCACGATGGAGATTTTGATGTGTACCATCGCCTGTATGATATTTGCAATATTACCGTCATAGCGGCGAAGAATACGGTAGGATTTTATGATATGAATTCCTCGATAGAGGTTGTGGATGAGAAAAGCAGTACAGAAGCCTGACAAAGTGTTGTACTGGAAAGGAGCAGAACATGATTGAATATGTTGGCGCGGTAGAATTGGATGGAACGTATTATCCTGGAGAAGATTTATACTGCGACGGTGCAGTGGAGGATGAGCTTCTGCAGATTGTGACTACCTGTTCAGAGGAGGATTATAATCAGATCATTGCAGAGAAAAAGGATTGGGCTGTTTTGTATCATCTGTCCCATATTCGCGGGAATATTGTAGAATGGCTTCCAATCAGCAGGGAGGATTCGGTACTGGAGATTGGTTCTGGGTGCGGAGCCGTTACAGGAACGCTCAGTGACAAGGCAGGAAAGGTGGATTGCATTGAACTTTCCAAGAAGAGAAGTCTGATCAATGCCAACCGAAACAGAAGCCGGAATAATATTTCTATTAAGCTGGGAAATTTCCAGGATGTGGAGAAAAATCTGACGGAGAAATATGACTGGGTGACTCTGATCGGAGTATTTGAATATGGACAGGGATACATTGATTCTCCTGCGCCGTATCAGGATTTTCTGAAAACAGCAGGTTCTCATCTGAAACCGGGCGGAAAGCTTGTCATGGCGATTGAGAATCGTCTTGGACTGAAATATTTTGCGGGATGCACGGAAGATCACTGTGGCATTCCTTTTGAGGGAATCGAAGGATATCGGACGACGAAAGGGGTCCGTACCTTCTCAAAGCCGGAGCTTGAGAAGATTATGGATGAGGCTGGATTTACAAAACGGGAATTTTATTATCCGTATCCGGATTACAAACTTCCGATGAGCATTTACTCCGATGAGTATTTGCCGAGAGTGGGCGAACTTTGCACGAACCGGAATAATTTTGACAGAAAACGCCTTCAGATTTTTGATGAATCAGAGGCATTTGACAGCATCATCGAGAGTGGATTGTTTCCGCAGTTTGCGAATTCATTTTTGATCGTCATGGAAAAGGAGGAACAGTCCAATGAGTAAAGTGATTTATTCCAAATATTCCAATGAGCGTGCAAGAAAGTTTGCTCTTCGCACGGATATTGTTACAGATCATGACAGACGCTATGTAAAGAAAATTCCGTTGTATCCGGAGGGAAGATTCCATGTGGAGAATATCGGACGCTGGTATCAGGAGCTGAGCCAGCGCTATGGAAATACAAAAATTCATATGAATCAGTGCGGGATGCAGCAGGACTATCTGATGCTGGAGTATCTGGAAGGACAGACTCTGGAAAATGTAATGGATACCCTGCTGATGGAAGGAAAGGTTGAAGAGCTCGTCTCCTGCCTGATGGATTATCTGGGTGAAGTAAAAAAAGGATTCTGGCTGGGACATTTTGAAGTGACACCGGAGTTTGAGAAGGTGTTTGGTCATGTGGAGCTTTCGCGGGAACTGGAAGCAGGAGATATCGTGGATATTGATATGGTGTTGAACAATGTGCTGATGCAGGACAGTGAATGGAATCTGATTGATTATGAGTGGACTTTTGAGTTTCCCATCCCATATCATTTTGTGGTATACAGGATTTTGCTGTATTATCTCAATGGAAATTCTGCCAGAAACAGCCTTCATGAGTTAAATCTGATGGAGCAGGCCGGACTGACTCTGGAGGAAATTCAGGAATATGAGAAGATGGAGCGGCATTTTCAGGATATTTATGTGACACAGCAAAATGATGACCGTCAGAAACATATACCGATTCGCGATTTATATGAGGAAGTATCACCTGGCGTTGTCGATCTGACGGGATTGCGTTTTCAGGATCAGAGTGAGCGGGCGGCCAGAATGGTACAGTTGTATCAGGCACCTGACCTTGGATTTACAGAAGAACATTCGGAGACAAAAGATCTGCACAAAGAAGGCGTTTTTCTGGACTATTTCTCGATTGAGCCATCCAGCCGTTATGTTCGTCTGGATCCCTGCTCTAAGTACTGTATGGTAAAAAATCTTCGCATGCAGTGGGGCGAAGACATTATGAATTACCGGACAAACGGAATTTTCATGGAAGATGGAAGTCTGTTTTTTCCGCTGGATGACCCGCAGATCATTGTGGAACGTCCCGAAGGCGGAATGGGTGATTTCAGAGCTTATTTTGAAATAGAATATCTGAGCATAGATGAAGCGCTGTATCAGATGCAGAAATTGTATGGCAGTCAGAGAAGAGCTCTCGATCAGGCAAAGCAGGAAGTACAGCACCAGGAAGAGACGATTCGGGCGATGGAAAATACAAAAGTATGGAAAGCGTATCGTAAAATAAAAAGAAATTGATGTAACTGTCAAAAATAAAGGAAGAGAGTATGAGTGAACTGTATTACAGTGTGGATGTCACCTGGTACGATTTGAAAAAGAAAGAAAGTTTTCTGGTGGAGGGCTGGATGTTTGCCCCTGATGCAAAAACGATAAAAACAGTTGTCTTTGATCAGGATGGAAAGGAAGTGCCCTCCAAAATCAGCTGGAAGGAACGTCCGGATGTAGAGACTGCCAGACAGGATATCGGCGTGTCTGGGCCGGTGGGATTCCGGCTGGAGATACTGGAAATGCCAAAGTGGATCAAAGGACTTAAATATCTGGAGATTCAGGCATTCTGCCAAGAGACAAAAACAATCCTTGCACGTCTGGAAAACAGAGAAATCCGAAAAACGATGCTGGATTCTACAATTATCTATGAAGTCGATGTAAAACAGCTTTTGGAGACGCAGCTTGTGGTTCAGGGATGGTTTGTAGATATGCTGGGAGTAGACAGGATTTCTGTGATGGATGAAAAGCAGAAAAAAATATCCTGTGAAATATATCGGACAGTCCGTGAGGATGCGAGAGTCAAATATGCGGATTATATCGAAAAGAATCACGAGGTTGGATTTACGATCAGAATTCCCAGAGATGCGATTCATACTTCCAGGGTTCGGGTGTGCTTTGAGAGCAAGCTCGGACAAAGAAGCTACTGGATTGATGTAAAGGAAATGCAGCGGGAGAGTACGAAGGCAGGCAGGCTGTATAACGTACTGCGTCCGGGCAAATTCAGTGAAAATATGGAATACATCCGGGAACATAATCTTGGAAACTTTGTTGATTATGTCAGACGCACAGTATCCCAGGAGTATTCCAATTACAGTCTGTGGGTCAAAAATCACAGACCTGACAAGAATGAGATCCAAAAACAGAGAAAACATAAATTTGGATACAATCCGAAAATCAGTATTGTGATACCGCTTTACAATACGCCGGTGAAATATTTGAAGCAGATCGTAGATTCCATTGTGACACAGACGTATGAAAACTGGGAACTCTGTCTGGCAGACGGAAGTCCCGATCAGACAGTCGAGAAGTACATCCGCAGTCATTATCGAAACGAAAAACGTGTGATCTACAGACACCTTTCGGAAAATAAAGGAATTTCGGAAAATACGAATGCGGCGGTGGCAATGGCGACTGGCGATTATATCATGCTGTCGGATCATGATGATGTCGTGGAGCAGGGCGCGCTGTTTGAAATTGTAAAGGCTATCAATGAAAATCCGAAGATTGATATTCTGTACACCGATGAAGATAAAATTTCCATGGACGGAAAGATTTATTTTGAACCGAATTTCAAGCCGGATTTCAATCCGTTCTTTTTGGAAAGTAATAATTATATTTGTCATATTTTTGTGGTGCGGACTTCGATCATGAAACAGATCGGGGGATTTCGCCGGGAATTTGACGGAGCACAGGATTATGATCTGATTTTGCGCTGCTGGGAAGCGACTAGCGCAGACAGGATCTGTCATATTCCGAAGGTGCTGTATCACTGGCGCTGCCATCCGAATTCTACGGCGGCAAATCCGGAGAGCAAGCGCTATGCCTATGAGGCGGGTGCAAAAGCTCTGGATGAGCATTTTGCGCGCAGAGGTGTGAAGGCGCATGCGGAGATTACGCATAATCTTGGCATTTACCGAATCCACAGAGAGGTTCTCGGTCATCCGAAAGTGTCTATCATCATTCCGAACAAAGATCACACAGAAGATCTGGAAACATGTCTGGCGTCTGTGACGGAGAAAACAACGTATGATAATTATGAGATTCTGGTTGTGGAAAATAACAGCACTGACCCGAACACATTTGCGTATTACGAAAAAATGACAGAGCGTTATCCGAAAACGAGGCTTCTGACTTGGGAGCGGGAGTTTAATTATGCGGCGATCAATAATTTCGCGGTACAGGAGGCTTCCGGGGAATATCTGCTGTTTCTCAACAATGATGTGGAACTGATCACGGAGAACTGGATAGAGCAGATGCTCGGTATCTGCCAGCAGCCTGAGGTCGGAATCGTAGGCGTGAAGCTGTATTATCCCGATGAGACGATCCAGCATGCGGGCGTTATCATTGGACTTGGCGGTGTGGCCGGACATATTTTTTCCGGTGTATCCCGCTATGAGCCAAGCTATGTCGGCCGTGCAATCATGCCTCAAAACCTCAGTGCAGTGACTGCTGCCTGTATGATGATGAAACGAAGTGTATTTGAGCAGGTCGATGGTTTTGATGAGAAATTTCAGGTGGCGTTTAATGATGTGGATCTGTGCATGAAGACAACCCAGGAAGGATATCAGGTTGTGTTTACGCCGGATGTCGAACTGTATCATTACGAGTCCAAGTCAAGAGGCGTGGAGGATACGGGCAATAAGCAGAGCCGCTTTTATCAGGAAGTGTATCGCTTTGAGAGTAAGTGGCCTGATATTCTGAAGAAAGGGGATCCTTATTACAATGTGAACCTTTCTCTGGAAAATGGCAATTGTAATCTCAGAGATTATATGTCATAAAAGGTAATGGAGAATGAAGAAATGATAAATAATGGATTTGTTGTAAAAAATGACCGGTTTCATCTGGAGGATGCAAGCTGCTACATTCTGGAGGGCTGGCTGGTACCCGGAACAGAAATCCGTGCATTTTTAGATAAAGAGCCGCTGGATGTAACGGTGGAGACGCTGTCGGAAGAAATCGATGAGAGAGAACATGGGCAGGAGGCGAGGCTGCGGATTACTGTGCCGGAAGATACAACGTCACATAAGATGCTGAAGGTCTATGCAAATGGTCAGAAGCGCAGACTCTGTTTTCGGATCAATGTTGCAGACATGGAAGAAAAACGGCAGGGAATCCGATGCTTCATCGATGATTTTTACATCAATACACAGGATGATCTGTGCAGAATCCAGGGCTGGTGTATTGCAAAGCATCCGGTGGAGATTGCTGTGGCGGATATCAATAAGAAAAAGATTGACTGTGAGATCGAGCGGTTTAACCGCAAGGATGTGGTAAGTCTTTTTGAGGAATACGAGGTAGAGGCACGCTGTGGATTTCATATTGAGATGCATCCGATTCCGCAGCAGAAAGTGTATCTGCTCATGCGGGCAGAGGAAGAGCGCCTGGTGAAGGCAATCGAGACGTCTTCTCTGCTGCTGAAAAAGAAGAAGATCAGCAATCTGGTGCAGAAAGGAATGGATTATCTGCAGTACAATGGAATGGGAGCTTTTGTACAGAAGAGTTTCAAAAAAGTAGTGGATACCAAGGACCGTCCGATTCCCTACAGCAAATGGATCCAGAAGCATCTGCCTTCTTTGAAAGAACTGGAGGAGCAGAAAAAATACCAGTTTTTGTATCGCCCGAAGATCAGCATTGTCATTCCTCTGTATAAGACGCCGGAAAAATATCTGTGCGAGATGATTGATTCTGTTTTGAATCAGAGCTACAGCAACTGGGAATTATGTCTTTCTGACGGAAGCGGAGAGGATTCGCCGTTGACAGAACTGCTCAAGCAGTATGAGAAAAAAGACAGTCGTATTAAAGTGGTGTACAACAATCGTCAGCTTCACATTGCAGAGAATACAAATGAGGCGATCAAAATTGCCACCGGAGATTTCATTGCATTTTCCGATCATGACGATCTGCTGACACCGGACGCCATGTTCCATGTGGCAAAGGCGGTCAATGAAAATATGGAGCTTGAGGTTCTGTATTCGGATGAAGATAAAGTATCGGCAGGAAATAAATTTATGCAGCCGCATATGAAACCGGACTTCAACATTGATCTGCTTCGCACGGTAAATTATATCTGTCATTTATTTGTGGTAAAGAAAACAATGATCGATAAAGTGGGCATGCTGCGGCCAGAATTCGATGGTGCACAGGATTACGATTTTATTCTTCGTTGTGTGGAGGCAACGAACCGGATTTATCATATTCCGAGAATTTTGTACCACTGGAGATTCTTTGAAGGTTCTACGGCAGAGAATCCGGAGAGTAAGCTGTATGCGTTTGAGGCGGGAAAACGTGCGATTGAGGCACATTATGAGCGAGTTGGCATCCGCGCGGAGGTGGTGCAGGGAGAATTTCTCGGTTTGTATCGAACCAGATATATCCGTGACAAGGATCCTCTGGTGTCCATCCTGATTCCAAACAAAGATCATACCGATGACCTGGACAGATGTATCCGCTCGATTGAAGAAAAATCGACGTATCACAATTATGAATATATCATTATTGAAAACAACAGCGACCAGGAAGAGACATTTGCGTATTACAAAAAACTGGAGGAAGAAAATCCAAAGGCTCATGTGGTCTACTGGGATGGAGAGTTTAACTATTCTGCCATCAACAATTATGGAGCTTCTTTTGCAAACGGCGAGTATATGCTTCTGCTGAACAATGATGTGGAAGTGATCAATGCAGACTGGATGGAGGAGATGCTGGGATATTGTATGCGCGAGGATGTCGGAATTGTCGGAGCACGCTTATACTATCCGGATGATACCATTCAGCATGCCGGTGTGGTCATTGGTTTTGGCGGAATTGCGGGACATGCGTTTGTGCAGCAAAAGCGCGGGGCGACAGGCTATTGCCACAGAATTATCTGTGCACAGGATTACAGTGCCGTGACGGCAGCCTGCATGATGGTCAAAAAGAGTGTCTTTGAGGAGGTCGGTGGCCTCACCGAAGAACTGAAGGTTGCTTTCAATGATGTGGATTTCTGTATGAAGGTGCGTCAGGCAGGAAAGCTGGTGGTATATAATCCTTATGCAGAATTGTATCACTATGAATCAAAATCAAGAGGTCTGGAGGATACACCGGAGAAGGTAGCGAGATTCAACAGCGAGATTAAAAAGTTTTCGGATCGTTGGCCGGAAATCCTGAAAAACGGTGATCCTTATTATAATCCAAATCTGACATTGAAAAGTCAGGATTTTTCATTACGGAGAATATAGGAGGACGAACATGAAGGTACTGGTAACAGGTGCAAGCGGACAGCTGGGCTATGACGTAGTGCGTGAACTGACAAAGCGCGGACATGAGGCTGTTGGAGTCAGCAGCAAAGAGATGGATATCACAGATCCGGCGCAGGTCGAGAAAGTCATCACAGAGGCAAAGGTGGATGTTGTGATGCATGGTGCCGCCTATACGGCAGTCGATGCGGCAGAGGACAATGAGGCACAGTGCAGACGGGTGAATGCAAATGGAACAGAGAACATCGCTGCAGTCTGCAAAAAACTGGATATTCCTATGGTGTATATCAGCACAGATTATGTGTTTGACGGTCAGGGAACCCGTCCATGGGAGCCGGAGGATGAGAGAAACCCGCTGAATGTGTATGGACAGACAAAATACGAAGGTGAGCTTGCTGTTCAGAAAAATCTCGAGAAATATTTTATTGTTCGTATTGCCTGGGTATTCGGCATCAACGGCAACAATTTCATTAAGACGATGCTCAAACTGAGCAAAACACATGATACATTGACCGTCATCAATGATCAGATCGGTTCCCCGACGTATACGTATGACCTGGCAAGACTTCTGGTGGATATGATGGAGACGGATCAGTATGGTATCTATCATGCCACGAATGAGGGGCTTTGCAGCTGGTATGAGTTTGCGGTTGAGATTTTTAGACAGGCGGGCATTCCGATGAATGTCATTCCAGTTACCAGCGCAGAGTACAAGGCGGCAAAGGCAAAACGTCCGTTTAACAGCCGTATGAACAAAGACAAACTGGAAGCAAAGGGATTTGAGAGACTGCCGCAGTGGCAGGATGCCCTGGCGCGTTATCTGGAAGAACTCAAAAGCGCGAAGGAGTAGTCCCATATGCAGAAAACAACAAAAAAAACTGGAATAAAAAGAGAGACGGTGATGGAGATTTTATTTCTTCTGTTTCTCTTTTGTCTGTATTTTATGTGGGCGAGAATACAGCCTTTGAATGCATCGCCGGATGAAAAAATGCGGTATCAGGTTGCAGAATATATTTATCAGAACTGGTCTCTTCCGAGGGGAGATGACTCCGCCATACGAGATCCCATGTGGGGGATTTCGTATGCCTTTTCACCGATTCTGGATTATATGATAGCGGCTGTATTTATGAAACTCGTCAGTTTTGTGACGACAAAAACGTTTGCGCTTTTGATGGCTGCACGTCTCGTCAGTATTTTCTGCGGTGTTGCCACGGCGTTTTTTGCGCTCCGGATCGGCAAACGATTGTTTGATGATTCAAAAGCGTGGCTGTTTGTGATATTTATTTCTACCATGCCGGGAGCTGTATTTGTAACTTCTTATGTGAACACAGACGCCATGGCACTTATGGCAACTGCAATGATCGTGTATGCATGGGTACTTGGAATACAAGACGGATGGAATTTTAAAAACTGTACTTTACTTTCTGTGGGAATCGGCATCTGTGCGCTTTCCTATTACAATGCATATGGTTTTATCCTGTGCAGCATTGTGCTTTTTGGAAGTACACTGCTGATGCAGTCGAAAGAGAAGGGAGAATACAGGACATTCGTGAAATTCGGTGCTTTTGTGACCGTATTTGTGCTTATTCTGATCGGCTGGTGGTTTGTAAGAAATTACATACTTTATGACGGAGATTTTCTGGGACGAAATGCATCAGCCATCTGCGCACAGAAATATGCCTCACCGGGACTGAAGCCTTCCGACAAAGAAACACCGATGTCGTCGGGACTGACATTTTTTGAGATGCTTGGCAACACGTACGGGCCAGTCACGATTTCATGGATCGAGCTGGTATCACGAAGCTTTGTGGGACGATTCGGAAGTCTGGATATCGCGATGCCTGCGTGGGTGGAAAACAACTATATGGATTTTATCAAAGTTGGCTTTCTGCTGGTATTTATTCACCCGGTCAGAACATTTGCGCTCAAAAACAGGGAAGGTTTCCGAAAAGAAGGAATCTTCAACTGGTGTATGCTCATCGCCATGGTAATCCCGAATCTTTTAAATGCCTGGTATTCGTACAGTTCCGATTATCAGCCGCAGGGACGTTACAGCCTCCCTATGCTGGTGGCGCTGACGTATTTTATGGTTGTAGGGTATGGCAATCTGTTTGACGAGCTGGTAAGAAGTGTCAAAGTGAGAAAAAATGTATATCGTGTACTTTGCCTTCTTCTTACAGGATTAAGTGTATACGTGTATCTGACGGTTTTCTGGCCCGCTTATATGACGGTGCCGTTTAGCATAGGCGCTTTTTTAGCCGGTGCTGCATAAGGAGATTTGAGAGATATGGCAAAGAGTAAGATTGAGTGGGGACGTCTTTTTAAAAAGCTGTCCCCATATACGATTCAAAAGGGTTTGCGTTATTTAAAGCATTATGGACCGAAGGAATTCTGGGTGCGCTTAAATGAACGGTTTGAGCCCGAAGAAATCCCCTATGAGGGATGGTATCAGGAGTACGTTCCCACGCAGCAGGAGCTGGAACGTCAAAAAAAGAGAAAGTGGAAAAAACAGATAAAGATCAGTGTGGTCGTGCCTGCATACAAAACACCGGAGCTGTTTTTGCGGCAGATGCTGGATTCGCTGAGAAACCAGACGTATGAAAACTGGGAACTCTGCATTGCCAATGGAAGTCCGGAGGATGAAGCGATGGCAGCTGTGCTTACGGAGTACAGCCAGAAAGACAGCCGCATTCGCTGGAAGAATCTTGAGAAAAATCTGGGAATTGCAGAAAACACAAATGCCGCATTTGCGATGGCTTTGGGAGAGTTTGTCGGACTTTTGGATCATGATGATCTGCTGGCACCAAATGCGTTATATGAAATTGCGGATATTCTGGAAAAAAATGAAAAGGCAGACGCCGTCTATACGGATGAAGACAAAGTCACAACCGAACTGGATGAGCACTTTCAGCCGCATTTGAAGCCGGATTTTAATCTGGATCTGCTTCGCTCCAACAATTATATCTGTCATTTTTTTGTCGTAAGACGCACAATCGTGGAACAGGTGGGAGGATTCCGGAGGGAGTTTGACGGAGCGCAGGACTATGACTTTATTTTCCGGTGTACAGAGGCGGCCAGAGAGGTCTGTCACGTGCCTGAAATCCTGTATCACTGGAGAACGCATAAGGCATCGACAGCAGATAATCCTGCCAGCAAGATGTATGCGTTTGATGCAGGAAAACGCGCGATCGAGGCGCATCTGCAGCGCTGTCATACACAGGGAATCGTCAGCCACACAAAAGATCTTGGCTTTTATCAGGTGGAGTATCCGGTACAGAAGCAGGAGCTGATTTCCATCCTCATTCCGAATAAAGATGAGAAGGAATCTCTGCAAAAATGTCTGGAATCTATCTGGAAGAAAACGACCTATCCCAACTATGAGATTATCATTATCGAGAATAACAGCACCACGGACGAGATCTTCTCCTACTATGAAGAACTCAAAAAGAAAAAAAATATCCGTGTGATTACCTGGGAAAAAGAATTTAACTATTCCGCAATTAACAATTTTGGGGTACAATATGCAAAAGGGGATTATTATGTATTCCTGAATAATGATGTGGAAATTATAACGGCAGACTGGCTGGAACGCATGCTTGGCAATTGTCAGAGAGACGAAGTCGGTGCGGTTGGTGTGAAGCTTTATTACCCCGACAATACGATTCAGCATGCCGGATGCGTGATTGGAATCGGCGGCATTGCAGGACATATGTTTGTCGGAATGGACAGAAACAGGACCGGTTATCTGCATAAGGCATCCATTCAGCAGGATCTGAGTGCTGTGACAGCGGCCTGCATGATGATGAAGCGGGAAGCCTTTGAAAAAGCCGGCGGCTTTACGGAAGAGCTGGCGGTGGCATTTAACGATGTGGATCTGTGCCTGAAGGTGCGTCGGGAACATTATCTGATCGTTTATGATCCGCATGTAGAACTGTATCATTATGAATCCAAAAGCAGAGGCGCAGAGGACAGCGAAGAAAAGATACGAAGATTTCAGCGGGAAATCGAATATATGCGCAGTCACTGGATAGATATTCTGAAGAATGGTGATCCCTGTTACAATAAGAATCTGTCTCTGACCAAGTGGAATTATTCTCTGCGTCCACTCGAACAGAGAAAATAGATGGAGAAACATATGCATGAAGTGTCCGTAGTTATACCAAACTATAATGGAAGTAAATATTTGCCGGAATGTTTAAATGCTTTGCTCAAACAAACATTTACCAATTTTGAAACGATTCTGGTAGACAACGGGTCGGAAGATGACAGTATTGAAATCATTCAGAGAGATTTTTCCTGGGTAAAGCTGATCAGGCTTTCGGAAAATCTGGGATTTTGCAAAGCGGTGAATGAAGGGATTTATGCCAGTAAGGCACCCTATGTCATTCTTTTGAATAACGATACAAAAGCAGATGAAAATTTTGTAGGTGAACTTCTGGCGGGAATCAAACGCAGCAAAAAAAGATTTTCCTGTCAGGCGAAGATGATCCAGTATTGTAATCATCAGCGGATGGATGATGCCGGTAATTATTACAATGCACTGGGGTGGGCTTTTGCCAGAGGAAAGGGAAAGCCTGTGGAAAAATATGACAGAGAAAAGAAAGTATTTTCCTGCTGCGGCGGAGCTGCCATCTACCGCAAGTCGGTTTTTCAGGAAATCGGATATTTTGATGAGGCACATTTTGCCTATCTGGAAGATACGGATATCGGGTATCGGGCAAGAATTTTCGGTTATCAGAATGTCTACACACCGAAAGCGAAGGTGTACCATGTGGGAAGCGGAACGAGCGGTTCCCGCTACAATCTGTTTAAAGTGCGTTATTCCTCCAGAAATAACGTATACCTTATTTATAAGAATATGCCGCTGCTTCAGAAGCTGATCAATCTGCCTTTTCTGGCAGTCGGCTTTGTAGTGAAGTTTGCCTTTTTTGCTGCGAAAGGATATGGAAAAGAGTATGCCCTGGGAATTCTAAATGGTCTGCGCCTGTGCTGCAGAGAAAAAAAGGTTCCTTTTTATAGAAAAAATATTCTGAATTATTTAAAAATACAGTCGGAATTGTGGATAAATATAGTGCGAAGGTTTGCCGACTGAAAAAAGAAAGCCGGGAATTTCGGGAATTCCTGGTGATTTAAGTTGCCTTTTTGCTTTTTCTATTATATAGTAATAGGTATGAAATTATTCGAGGTGGTAAAAAATTGATAAAGGATAATCAAAAGCATTTTAATCGGCTTCATGTCGTGATCGATGCTTTTGTCATTGCGCTGTCATATATTCTGGCATGGCTGATAAAATTCGAGGGGCCTTTTGCGGCGGGATCGGTAAAGGCACTGTCATTTCAGCAGTATATGATTCTTCTGGTAGGAATTGTTCCGGGCTTTCTTATTTTATATTATGCATTTAACCTGTATACGCCGAAGCGGGTACAGGGAAGAAGGCTGGAGCTTGCCAATATCATGAAGGCTAACACGCTCGGTGTATTTCTGGTGATCGGTGCGCTGTATGTTTTAAAACAGCTGGACTATTCGCGAGCAGTTCTTTTCATCTTTTATGTGATCAACATTGTGGCTGAGACGGCTGTCAGAAATATAATCCGGTATGTGCTGCGTGATATGCGTAAAAAAGGATATAATCAGAAGCATGTCATTTTGGTCGGATACAGCCGCGCTGCGGAGGAATATATTGACAGAGTGCTTCAGAATCCGCAGTGGGGATATACCATACGTGGAATTCTGGATGACAATGTGGAAGCAGGGACAACCTACAAAGGAATTAAAGTAATCGGAAGGATTGCCAATCTGATGATAATCTTGCCGGAAAATCGTCTGGATGAGATTGCGATTACGCTTGGGCTGAATGAATACTATCGTCTGGAAGAAATTGTTGCTCTCTGTGAGAAATCGGGAGTGCATACAAAGTTTATCCCGGATTATAATAACATCATACCGACAAAACCTTATACGGAAGACATTTTGGGACTTCCAGTCATCAATATCCGCCATGTTCCGCTGAGTAATACTTTTAGTGCAATGGTGAAGCGGTCTATGGATATTATGGGTTCTATTTTCGGCATTATTGTGGCATCGCCGATTATGCTGCTGGCATGTCTGCTGATCAAGCTGACCTCACCGGGACCTCTGATCTATAAGCAGGAGCGAGTGGGGCTTCACAATAAGACATTCCGTATGTACAAATTCCGATCGATGGAAGTGCAGCCGGAGAGCGAGGAGAAGAAGGCGTGGACCACCAAAAACGATCCGCGTGTGACAGGAATCGGCAAACTGATGAGAAGAACCAGCATTGATGAACTTCCACAGTTGTTTAATATTCTGAAGGGCGATATGAGTCTTGTGGGTCCAAGACCGGAAAGACCATTTTTTGTGGAAAAGTTCCGTGAGGAAATTCCAAGATACATGGTCAAGCATCAGGTTCGTCCGGGATTGACGGGCTGGGCACAGGTCAATGGATATCGTGGAGATACCTCCATACGAAAACGAATCGAATATGACTTGTATTATATTGAGAATTGGACCATTGGATTTGACATCAAGATTATGTTTCTAACGATATTCAAGGGCTTTGTAAACAAAAACGCATACTAAATTGGATAAGGGGAAAAAAATGGCTAAACCAGGAAGCAAAAGACGAACAGTTCTGTTTGTGTTTGAATTGATAATTTTACTTGTGCTTTTAGGCGGACTGTATGTATATGGGCAGATCAGTTCCAGCCTGGATGGCATGAACTCAAAAAAACTTGATATGGATAAAGTGGATATAAACAATCTGGTATCTCCGGAGAATCTGACAGGATATACCAATATTGCTCTGTTCGGTGTGGATTCCCGTGACAATGGGGAATCTGCATATGAGTCTGCAAACAGTGATACGATTATCGTTGCAAGTATCAACAACGATACGAAGGAGGTTCGTCTTTGTTCTGTATACCGTGATACACTTCTGGTGGTCAGCCAGAGTGAGAGCGGCGAGGATAACTATCAGAAATGCAATGCGGCCTTTGCATACGGCGGTGTGGAAGGTGCGATTTCCATGCTGAACACCAATCTTGACCTGAATATCACGGACTATGTAGCTGTTGATTTTAATGCACTGGCGACCGTGATCGATCTGCTTGGCGGTCTTGATATCGAGATGTCAGGAGCGGAAGTAGAGCATATGAACAACTACTGTGTGGAAACCTCTCAGGTGACCGGAAAGAGCTACACACCGATTCCAAGACCGGATGATGATGAATACAGGGATACATATCATCTGAATGGTGTTCAGGCCACCTCTTATGCGCGTATCCGTTATACGGCAGGACTCGATTTTGAGCGTACCGAGCGTCAGCGTCTTGTGATCCAGAAAATTGTGGAAAAAGCAAAGAAGGCAAGCCTGGCGACTCTGACAGACATTATGGAAGAGGTATTCCCGATGGTATCCACTTCTTTCTCGAAAGAAGAGATTTTTACCATGGGTGCCGGAATGCTTACTTATAAATTTGGTGAGACAACGGGATTTCCGTTCAAGCATTATGAGTCAAATATGGCTCAGAAGGGTTCTGTGGTTATTCCGACAACATTGGCGGTCAATGTAAAACAGCTGCATTTCTTCCTGTTTAATGACAGTGCGTACCAGCCAAGCGAGACAGTAAAACAGAGAAGTGATGTGATCGTGGCGATTACTGGATACGGTTATAATGAAGTGACACAGGAAGTTACGGTGGAGAACAGTAATTCCCCTGAATATGGAAGATATTAGAGTAAAAGAGACGGAGGTGCAGTGCCTCCGTCTGTTCTATTTTTATGTTTTGTGTATGGACAGAAAAAATTACAGAGAGAGTAAAGGAGAAGGATACAAATGAAAAAGAAAGTAGATGTAATCATTCCCGTATACAAACCGGATGAGCGCTTTGCAAAGCTGATGACACGGCTGCAGAGGCAGTCTTATCCGATTCATCGCATTATTCTGATGAATACCGAGGAAAAATACTGGAAGCCGCAGTATGCAGCAGATATGCCGAATGTGGAAGTACATCACCTGACAAAAGCAGAATTTGACCACGGCGGAACGCGAAAAGCTGCGGCAGCGATATCAAAGGCGGATATTTTTATCTGCATGACGCAGGATGCAGTCCCCTATGATCCGAAGCTTGTGGAACATCTGGTCAACTGTTTTGAACTTGAAGGTGTGAAAGCTGCCTATGCCCGCCAGCTTCCGGCTTATGACTGCGGTACCATGGAGCGTTATACGAGAGAATTCAACTATCCGGATCGCTCTTTTGTGAAATCCAGTTTGGATTTGGAGAAAATGGGAATCAAAACATATTTCTGTTCCAATGTATGTGCAGCCTATGAAAAGGCTGCATATGATGAATTGGGAGGGTTTGTGTCCCGCGCGATTTTCAATGAAGATATGATCTATGCGGCAAAAGTCATCCAGGCAGGTTATAAAATTGCGTATTCTGCAGAAGCCTGTGTGATACATTCGCATAATTATAACTGCCGTCAGCAGTTTCACAGAAATTTTGATCTGGGAGTTTCACAGGCAGAGCATCCGGAGATTTTTGCAAAAGTACCTTCAGAGGGGGAAGGTATGAAACTAGTCAAACAGTCTGCCGGATATGCATGTTCTCTGCACAGACCGGATTTGCTGGTATCGCTGTTTTTGCAGAGCGGCTTTAAATATCTGGGATATTTTCTGGGAAAACATTATCACAAGCTTCCTAAAAATGTGATCCTGCGCTGTACCATGAACAGAGAATATTGGACATTTCCTGGATAATTTGATATGATGGTTCGGAAAGACAAAAAAAGTGGCTGATTGTGCAACGACAGAAAGGTCGTTGCTGTAGAGGAAGGAGGAAACGTTTATGTGTGGAATCGTAGGCTACATAGGGGAACAGCAGGCGGCACCGATTCTGTTGGATGGTCTGTCGAAATTGGAGTACCGGGGTTACGACTCGGCCGGAATTGCAGTATATGACGGAAATGAACTCAGAATGGTGAAATCCCGTGGCAAGCTGAAGGTACTGGAAGAGCTGACGCAGGGTGGTCTGACTTTGCCTGGATGTATGGGAATCGGACATACAAGGTGGGCAACGCATGGTTCTCCGTCGGATATCAATGCGCATCCTCATTTTAATAAAGACAATACCATTGCAGTGGTTCACAATGGTATCATTGAAAATTACATGAAACTCAGAAAGAGATTGGAAAGAAAAGGGTATGAGTTTCGTTCTGAGACAGATACGGAGGTGCTTGCACACCTTCTGGACTATTATTATAATGGAAATCCGCTGGAAACCATCACAAAGGTGATGTATCGTGTAGAAGGCTCTTATGCTCTTGGAATTATGTTTCAGGATCATCCGGAAGAAATCTATGCAGTTCGAAAGGACAGTCCGCTGATCGTGGGAAAAAGTGCAGTGGGCAATTTTATTGCATCGGATGTTCCGGCTGTTTTGAAATATACGAGAGATGTATATTTCATTGACAATCAGGAAATGGTAAAAATAACAAAGGATTCACTGGAGTTTTATAACATTGATGAGGAGGAGATTTCGGTAGAACCGACTCATATTGAATGGGATATTACGGCAGCAGAAAAAGGCGGTTATGAATACTTTATGCTCAAAGAAATCTATGAGCAGCCAAAAGCGGTAGCAGATACCCTGAATCCGCGTCTGAAAAACAATGACATTGTGATTGAAGAGCTGGGAATGACAGACGAGGAAATTCGTGATATCAAAAAGATTTTTATCATTGGCTGTGGTTCTGCTTATCATACAGGTGTCACTGCCAAATACGTCATTGAGGGGCTTGCAAGAATTCCTGTGGAGGTGGACCTGGCGTCTGAATTTCGTTACCGCAATCCTATTTTTGAGCCGGGAACACTGGTGATCGTGATCAGCCAGTCCGGGGAAACGGCAGATACCCTGGCCGCACTCCGTGAAGCGAAGGCCAATGGTGTGAAGACTTTGGGAATTGTAAATGTGGTAGGAAGTTCGATTGCCCGCGAGGCAGATTCTGTGATGTATACCTGGGCAGGTCCGGAAATTGCGGTAGCTACCACCAAAGCATACAGTACACAGCTGATCGCGGAATATCTGCTGGCTATCAAGTTTGCCAGAGTGCGCGGCCTTCTTTCTCAGGAAGAGATGGAAAGTATGATTGATGATTTGAAAAAACTTCCGGAGCAGATTGAATTCCTGCTTGGCAGTAAGGAGAAGATTCAGCATTTTGCCAATCGTTATCTTGCTACAGAGCATGTGTTCTTCATTGGAAGAGGAATTGATTATGCGATTTCTCTGGAGGGTTCCCTGAAACTGAAAGAGATCTCCTATATTCATTCGGAAGCCTACGCCGCCGGAGAGTTGAAGCATGGAACCATCTCTTTGATTGAAGAGGATACACTGGTGACAGCCGTGATCACACAGAAAGAGCTGTATAAAAAGACGTTAAGCAATGTACAGGAAGTCCGAACGAGAGGCGCTTTTGTGCTGGCAGTGACAAATGCAGGCAACACAGATGTGGAGAAGAGTGCGGATTATGTCATTTACCTTCCGGAGACAAACAAGTATTTTACAAATTCTCTCGCGGTGATTCCGCTTCAGTTATTTTCTTATTATGTATCACTTGGAAAAGGTCTGGATGTGGATAAGCCAAGAAACCTTGCAAAGTCTGTGACGGTAGAATAATCAGACAATCGGCTCCCTTTCACAATTTGTTTCATGGTTTATCACAAATTAAACACAATTGGCTGTTAGACTTTAGTCATAGTTAAGAAAATCGTTTGAAGCAAAAGATATGAAAGGGGAAAATGAATATGAATAACAATTTTGAGTATGATGGCTCCGGGAAGAATTCCGGAGAAGAGAACAATCGAACTTATGATTTTTATGAAGTAAACAGACAGCCTGTTGTGACACCGCAGCCGGAAGAACCGGAACATAAGCCGCACAGGATACGAAAATCAGGTTTTGGACTTGGTAAGAAATTTGGAGTTACGATTACCATGGCGCTGGTCTTTGGACTTGTGGCAGGACTTGTGTTTCAGGGCGTGAATCTGGTCAGCAGTAAGGTACTTGGAACGCAGAAGAATGCTACAGTAGAAAATGTACAGATGGTTCCAAGCGATTCTGCTGCAAAGAGCAGCGGCAGTACAACAGCTTCTACAGTAGCTGCAGCTTCTCTTTCTGTTGCAGATATCGCAAAAAACGCAATGCCTTCTGTTGTGGCCATCACTGCAGTCAGTGTACAGGAAGTGCAGAGCTTCTTTGGCGGTACACAGGAGTATGAAGGTGTGGGAAGCGGCTCTGGTATTATCATTGGACAAAATGATGATGAACTTTTGATCGCAACCAACAATCATGTAGTAGCGGATGCCAAGAACCTGAGCGTAAGTTTCTATGGAGATGATGTTGATGCTTCTGCGCTCAACAGCAGGAGTGCTCAGTATAGTCAGAATATGGAAGAAGTTGCCAAAGAATATGCCAAGAATTCCGTATCCGCGCAGATTAAAGGTACTGACGCAGACAACGATCTGGCAGTTATCGCCGTTCAGAAATCCGATGTACCGGAGGAGACGATGGCACAGATTAAAGTTGCTTCTATGGGCTCTTCGGATGACCTGCTGGTTGGAGAACAGGTGGTAGCGATCGGTAATGCACTTGGCTATGGACAGTCAGTAACCTCCGGTTATGTCAGTGCTCTTGACAGAAGCATCGATACAGATGAATCCGGTACTGCAAATGGTCTGATTCAGACAGACGCAGCGATCAACCCAGGCAACAGCGGCGGCGCATTGCTGAATATGAAAGGCGAAGTCATTGGCATCAATTCTGCCAAGTTTGCGGATGAGACGGTCGAAGGTATGGGATTTGCAATTCCGGTAGCGACTGCACAGCCGATTCTGGATGATCTGATGAGCCGTGAGACAAGATCTAAAGTAAGTGAAGACAAAGCAGCCTATATCGGTATCTCCTGCAAGGAGGTATCCGCAGAGGTATCTCAGATGTACGGAATCCCAACAGGCGTGTTTGTGGCGGAAGCAACCCAAGGCGGTCCTGCGGAAAAGGCCGGAATGAAGTCCGGTGATATCATCACAAAGATTGACGGAACAAAGATTACTTCTTATAATGAACTGACAGAGCAGCTTCAGTACTATGCAGCCGGTGAGACGATTGATTTCGTGGTACAGCGTGCAGACGGCGGCGAATACAAAGATGTAACAGTTACTGTTACCTTAGGCTCCAAGAAAGATGCAAAATAAACAACAAATGCCAGAGTTTTCAGCAGGAACTCTGGCATTTTCGTATGCTCCACACTTCCTGTTTGTAGGGTTGTATGGGCACCGATTTCACGGTCAACGGAACATTTTCAAACGGCAGGTTTTGGCTCCTTATTTCCGGAGTCTTTCCACATGACCGCCACTCGCCCGGGAGGGAT